>DASRZY010000294.1:0-16939 GCA_035685905.1 Syntrophales bacterium | reverse complement strand
CACGGCCTCGATGTGCTTGGTTTGCGGGAACATGTCTACGGGCCTGACGGTGACGAGATTGCAGCCTCCGTCCACGAGCAGGCGGGCGTCGCGGGCAAGTGTCGCCGGGTCGCAGGATACGTAGACGATCCTCGCGGGGCGAAGCCCGATGACGAGATCAAGAACCTCCCTCTCGCAGCCTGCCCGCGGGGGATCGAGGACGACGGTGTCGACGGCCCCCTTGCGCTCGCCGAATTCCCTTTCCAGGACATCCCTCACATCACCCTGGTGGAAGACGGTGTTTTCGATCCCGTGCCGTGCCATGTTCTGCCGGGCGCATTCAACGGCCTCGCCGTCTATCTCGATGCCGATGAGCGTTGAGCAGGATGGCGCCAGGAACAGCGGGAAAAGGCCCGAGCCGCAGTAGAGGTCGAGGACCGTTTCATCCCGGCCGGCCCCGGCGAGAGAGACGACGGTATCGACAAGCCCCTCCGTGAGAGCCGTGTTGGCTTGAAAGAACCCTTCGAAGGGAACGAGGATCTCCTTTCCTTTCACGATCCGCACGACATGCTTCTCTTCGCTCTTTCCCGTGTGCGACCAGATGACATAGCGGTCCACGCGCGGCGGTGCATGCATGGGCTGCCTCAGGTAGGCGAGCTGCTCGTTGATGCTCTCCTCCATGATGGCGCAGCGCTCGATGTCGACAAGGCGGCTGCCGCCCACATCCATGAAGCCGATGCTGTACGCGCCGTCGCGAGACCGCTCCACGTGGAATTCGCCCTTTCCGCGGTATCCGTAAGGGGCCGGTGACGCAAGAGCGGGCTCGACGGGAGGGGCCGTGAATTTGCCGATCCGCTCGAAAACCTCCACGACCTGGCGCCCTTTCATCTCCACCTGCCTGCCGTAGTCGATGTGCTGGTAGTGGCAGCCCCCGCAGCGCCGGTAGTAGGGGCACGGGGGATCGACGCGTTCGGGCGAGGGCTCGATCAAATTCCTGAGGCGCCCGCGCAGATATCTCTTTTTCGCCTCCCGGATCTCCACCTCTACCACATCGCCCCTTGCCGTGAAGGGCACGAAGACGACGACGTTCTCGGCCCGCCCGATCCCATCACCTCCAAAAGCGATCGAGTCGATCGTGAGGGTAATCCTGTCACCTTTGCTCACAGACATCTTTTTCCCCTTTCGTTTCGGCCACTATAGCAGACACCCCCTTTTCTTGACAGTTTTTCCGCATCTGTGTTACCGTGCGCGGAAGTGTGAACACGCTATGGGTCAACTGGATAAAAAATCGATGCTCTGCCCCGGCTGCAGGAGGCTCATCAGCTCCGACGAGCCGTCCTGCCCCTATTGCGGGCTTGCGAACCCGGGCTCGCCGATCCGAAAGAGCCTGACACGCCTCTCGTTCCGGGACGGCGACAGCCTGATCCAGTTCATCATCTATGTGAATGCCGCCATCTTCATCCTGGCGCTCGTATTGAAGCCCTCCGAGATGGGGATGTCGCTCAACCCCTTCACCCTGCTCTCCCCGTCGAGCACGAGCCTGATGCTGCTCGGCGCCACGGGGACGATCCCCATCGATTACTATCACCGATGGTGGACGATCCTCACGGCTTCTTCACTCCACGGGGGCATCCTCCACATCGCATTCAACATGATGGCCCTCCATCAACTGGGACCGTTTGTGACCCATGAATACGGGACGGCGCGGTTTGTCATCCTCTACGTCGTGAGCGGCATCGCGGGATTCGTCCTTTCCTACCTCGTGGGGATCCCCTTCACGCTGGGAGCTTCGGCAAGCGTGTGCGGTCTCATCGGAGCGATCCTGTACTATGGAAAATCAAGAGGGGGCTACTTCGGCATGGCCATCTACCGGCAGGCCATGGGGTGGATCATCGGCCTGATCCTCTTCGGGCTTCTGCTGCCGGGCATCAACAACTGGGCGCACGGCGGGGGGGTCGCAGCGGGAATCGCCATCGGGTTTGCCCTGGGATACGAGGATCGCGTGGCGGAGACCCTGCTGCACCGGGCTATTGCCGCAGTCTGCGCACTCGTCACGGCCGGGGCGATCCTCTTCACCGTGATCCAGGCCCTCTTCATCCGTTTCTTCTGACGGTGAGTACAGACGTACCTTCCATTGGCAGCCCTGTCAAACGAAATGCACAAGGCGCCGGGCCGCGGGGCAACTCCGCATATA
Organism: Syntrophales bacterium; assembly: GCA_035685905.1. Lineage (GTDB taxonomy): Bacteria > Desulfobacterota > Syntrophia > Syntrophales > UBA2192 > UBA2192. The sequence continues at coordinate 14,766 of DASRZY010000294.1, read as the reverse complement.
CCGGCGCCTGATTCCAGGAGGTGAGATCATGATGAAGACAATTGCCCTGCTGGTCGGTGTCCTTGCGCTGGCCGCTCTCGCCGGCTGCGCCGTCGTTGCCGGGGACACGGTCATGGGTTACGAGTCGGGGAAGTTCGTCTATCACGACGGAAGTCTCCAGTCGAATTACAAATATCCCCTGGACCAGGTCTGGGAGGCCTCCCGCAAGACCATGGCGGATCTGAAGGCAACGGACATCCAGGCGGATCGCAAGATCGAGAAGGGCACGATCGAAGGCGTCCTCACCGAGGAGAAGGTGAAGATCACCGTCGAATACCTCACGAGAACCGACACGAGCGTCTCCGTTCGCGTCGGCACGGCGGGAAGCAACGTCGCCGCGAAATTCATACTCGACCGGATCGAGGCAAACCTGAGGCCATAGCGCAGAGGATATGGAACGAAACCCCGAAACGGGCGCGCCGCCCGGCGGCGAAACCGGAAAAACCGTCCGCACCTTCGCCTTCGCGTCTTTTTTCAACGACATGGGGTCGGACATGATCTACCCGATCTGGCCCCTGTTTGTCGCTTCCCTGGGGGCCAACATGGCCGTCCTGGGTTTCATCGACGGGCTCGGGAATGCCATCGTCTCCATCTCGCAGGCCGTCTCGGGGTACATTTCCGACCGGACCCGCAAGCGCAAGATCTTCATCTGGCTGGGGTACCTCTTCGGCGGGATCTCCCGGCTGGGCTACGCCCTGTCGGCCACGTGGCACTGGCTCGTCCCTTTCCGGATCCTCGACCGGGCGGGGAAGATGCGGGGCGCCCCCCGGGACGCCATGGTGGCGGACCTCTCCAGGCGAAGCAACCGAGGCGAGAACTTCGGGATCATCCGGACCATGGACAATGCGGGCGCGCTTGTCGGGATCGTCTTCTGCATTGCCTTTTTTCCCTTTCTCGGGTTTCAGAACCTGCTTCTGATCGCCGCCGTGCCCTCATTCATCGCCGTCGCGCTGATCGTGATGAACATCCGCGAGCAGCGCCTCGAGGATGCCAGGCTCTTCAAGGGGATCACCTTTGGCCACCTTGACGGCAACTTCAGGCTCTTCGTCATCCTGAGCGCCGTTTTTTCACTGGGGGCATTCAGTTACTCCTTCCTGCTCATCTTCGCCAACAAGTTCGGATTCAACGTCACGACGGTGCCCTTCTTCTACCTGCTGTTCACCGCGGTGGCCACGTTCTGCTCTTACCCCTTTGGCGTCCTCTCCGACCGGATCGGCCGCAAGGCAGTCCTGCAGATCTCCTACATTCTCTGGGGGCTTGTCTGCCTGGCGATGATCTTTGCCGACAGCAACTGGATGGTCGTTGCCGCTTTCGTTCTCTTCGGCCTTCACCAGGCGGGAATTGAGACGGTCCAGAAAGCCTTCATCACCGAGCTGGGCCCGGCGGAATACCGGGCGAGCACCCTGGGGGGCTTCCAGATGGTGGTCGGCCTCTGCGCCCTGCCCGCCTCGGTCGTGGCGGGTTTACTGTGGGACCAGTTCGGCATGCACGCGCCGTTCATCTTCTCGCTCGTGCTGACGATGGTCTCGGCAGGGATGCTTTTCTTTGTAAAAGAAAGGGTATAGGGTTCAGGGGACAGGGTCCAGGGTAAAGAAGAGAGAAGAATCCATCATTCATTCATCGCCTCATGATATATAGTGTTCCCCTTGCATCGCCCATTCTGAAGGCGCGGTTCATCGGCAGGCCGAATCGATTTCTCGTCACGTGCAGCCTCGGCGGGAAGACCGTTGAGGCGTATCTCGCCAACCCCGGGAGGCTCTGGGAACTGCTGCTCCCGGGACGATTGCTCTACCTTGTCAAGCACCCTCCCGACTCTCTGAAAAGCACCGAATACACGGCGCTTGCCGTCGAGCAGAATGGCCTGCCCATCCTGCTCCACACCCACCTGAGCAACGACGTGGTGGCCCGCCTGCTTGCAGCAGGAAGACTCCCGGGCTTTGAAAAGGCTTCCATCATCCGGCGGGAGGTTGCCGTGGAGGGAGACCGCTTCGATTTTCTCCTGGAGAAGGACGGGGGGGAATTCTTCCTGGAGGTCAAGTCCTGCACTCTCTTCGGCAACCGGATCGCCATGTTCCCCGATGCCGTAACGGAGCGTGGCCGCAGGCACCTGGAGCACCTTGCCCGCCTGGCAAGGAAGGGAATCCCCGGGGGGGTGGTCTTTCTCGTTCACTCTCCACGGATTGATGCCTTCATGCCCGATTACCACACGGATTACGCCTTTTCGAGGACACTGCTCGACGTGAGGAACGATCTCACCATCAAGGCCATTTCCGTGGAGTGGCGTGATGATCTGAGCCTGGGGCCAGCCTTGCGGGATGTGTCGATCCCCTGGAACATCATCGCTCAGGAGGCGCAGGACCGCGGAAGTTACCTGCTTCTCCTCGAGATTGCGCGCAGCCGCAGTGTGGATGTGGGCTCCCTGGGCAAGATCCTGTTTCGGAAAGGCTACTACGTCTACACCGGCTCGGCCCGGCTGAATCTCACGAAGCGCATCGAGCGTCACCTGAGGAGGCGCAAGCAGTTCCACTGGCACATCGATTACCTGCGGGACCGGGCCGAGTCGTGCAGGGCTCTTCCCGTCCGCTCGAGTTCGGATCTGGAGCACGACATGGCGATTGCTCTGGGGAAATTGGCTGACTGGACCGTTCCCCGGTTCGGCTCCTCCGACTGCAAATGCACGACGCACCTCTTCGGATTCAAGGAAAACCCCATCCACGATCCTCAGTTTATCGAGATGCTGTTGCACTTCCGCATTGGCCTTCCGGAGTCCATGCTATAGAATGGCATCGGGCTTCAGGCATCGGGACTCGGGATGAAGGATCGTGAAGAAAACCGTAAGGGGATAATGGACATGGCGAAAATCGAGGTCCGCAGAAAACCCATCGTAATCGGTGTCATGGGGGGCCACAAGGCGCCGGCAGACATTCTCGAAGAGGCGCGCAGGATCGGTGCGGGGATTGCGAAGCGGGGCCATGTGATCCTGACGGGCGGCGGCGCGGGTGTGATGAAGGCAGCCTCGGAGGGGGCCTTCAAGGCCGGGGGGTTGGTCCTGGCCGTGCTTCCGAGCGACCGCGTCCGTCCGCTTCGGGGCTATCCCAACGATTTTGTAGACATTGCCATCTACACGGGGATGGCCGACGCGCGAAACGCCATCAACGCGAAGACACCCCACATCATCGTCGCCGTCGGCGGAGGCTGGGGGACCGTCTCCGAAATCGCCCTGGCCATGCGAAATGACACCCCCGTCATCGGCCTGAAGACCCCCTCCATCGATCTGCCCCATGGCGGGCGACTGATTTCCTGCGAAACGGCCGAAGAAGCCCTCGCCGCTCTGGACCGGCTCATCTCATCTTTATCCAAATAGCCGACTTAATTCTTTTTCCTCGCTCCTCGGGCCTCGATCCTCGATCCTGCCGCACTGCGTGCGGCATGGCACCCCCTTTGCATCAATACCATTGCCGGACTCGTTTGTGCCCATTGAGAAGAAAGAGTGGAATTATAAGGGCTTACACTTGCGAAATCTTCTTCAAGTTATGCCCTCGGCAAACCGATAGTAGTTGAATGAAACCGTTGCAACATTTGTCAAGGCGCCGGTAATGAACTCAGATAAAGACTCCTTCTGCAAACCTCCCAACAGACGGGAGTATTCCCGGGTGGACGCCTATCTTCCCTTCGGTGCGCGAGTAGTGCCCCCCGATGAGCGGGATGCCCTGTGGGCCAAGCTCTCCAACCAGGCCCCGGTCGAGTTGGGCTCAATGCCCGAGATCAAGGACGAAGCCCTGGCGGACTGGCTCAATGCAATGAACCGGAAGCTCGATCTGTTGCTCGACATGATGACCCAGCAGAAGGAAGGGTACAGCTCGCTTCCCATGAAACAGGTGAACATCAGCGGCGGAGGGCTCTCCTTCAGCTCGCGCGTGCCGTACAACAGGAACGATGTCCTGGAGATGAAGATGGTTCTTCCGCTTCCCGTGCCCGTATCGGTTACCGTCTACGGCGATGTCGTGGCCGCCGAAAAACGCAACGACCTGTTCGAGATCGGCGTGAAGTATGCGGCCATGGACGACGAAATCCGCGAAGAGATCTGCAAGTTTGTCTTCCACCGGGAGCGGCAGATCATTCGCGAGAAGAGGAGGTAGAGCCGGCCTCCCATGTTCACCATCATCGGGTCTGCTATCGTTATCGGCTGCGTCATCGGCGGGTTCCTCCTCGAGCACGGAAACCTCGCCGTTCTGTTCCAGCCCGTCGAGTTGCTCATCATTGGCGGCGCCGCGGTAGGCGGCTTCATTATCGCCTCGCCCATGAAGGTCATGAAGGCCGTCTTCGCGGGTATCCTGAAAATGCTCTCCGGCAAGGGATACGCGAAGGCCGATTACCTGGAGGCCCTCACGATGCTGGGCGAGGTATTTTACAAGATCCGCAAGGAAGGCCTGGTCTCCGTCGAAGGCGACGTCGACAACCCCAAGGAGAGCGCCATCTTCACAAAGTACCCCCGGTTCTTCAAAAACCACCATGCCCTCGATCTCGTCGTCGACACCCTGCGCACCGTCATGACGACCAAGATCGAGCCCAACGAGCTGGAGGCCCTCATCGATGCGGAGCTGGAGAGCCACCACGAGGAACTGACAGCGCCGAGCAAGAGTGTGGCCACTGTGGCCGACTCGCTGCCCGGCCTGGGTATCGTTGCCGCCGTTCTGGGTATTGTCCTCACCATGGGAAAAATGAACGAGCCGCCGGCAGTCCTCGGCCAGAGCATCGGTGCGGCCCTCGTCGGCACCTTCCTCGGCGTTCTGTTGTGTTACGGCTTCGTGGGGCCCATGGCGAAAAACATGGAGGGATCCGCCGCGGAGGAGCTCCAGTACCTGGCGGTTCTCAAGATGGCCATCGTGGCTTTCGTCAGCGGCGCCGCCCCGCAGGTGGCAGTCGAGTTCGGCCGCCGTGTCGTCCCGGCTGTCGATAAACCCGCATTTGTGGAAGTCGAGGAAGCCCTAAGGAAGATCAAGAAATAATGTCGGAAGCCGTCCGCAAAGTCATCATCAAGAAGGTGAAGAAGAATCACGGCGGGGGACACCACGGCGGGTCGTGGAAGGTGGCCTACGCCGACTTCGTCACGGCCATGATGGCCTTCTTCCTCCTGCTGTGGCTGCTCTCCATGGTGTCCGAGGACAAGCGGATCGCCACGGCGGAATACTTCAAAAACTTCAGCATCTTCAAGGAGAGCGGCAAAACCTTCCAGCCTGGATCGGCCTTCGTGATCACGGACCATATCAAGAAGGCGGAGATGAAGCCGGAAAACCTCGCCACTGCGCTGAAAAAGGCCATAAAGAACAAGTCCAACAGCGACCAGGTCCTCATCGACGTGATAGAAGGCGGCGTGCGGGTCCAGATCATTGACAAGGAAGGCAGCCCCATGTTCCAGCTCGGAAGCGCGGAGCCGACGACGAAGGCAAAAGAGATCCTGTCCCTTGTCTACGAGGAGATCAAGGATCTCGGCGGCAAGATCGCCATCGAGGGGCACACGGATGCGGCCCCCTTCCGGGGCGATCAGATCACAAACTGGGAGCTTTCGACGATGCGAGCCTCCGCCACAAGGCGATTGCTCGAGACCAACGGGCTCGACCCGACGCGGGTGGCTCGCGTGGTTGGCTATGCCGACACGGAGCTGCTCATCAAGGACCAGCCCAAAGACCCGCAGAACCGACGGATCAGCATCATCATGATGCAGCCCAAGGAAGGCGGCTCTCCCTCGGCTGAGCCGCTGACAAAGGACATCCGAACTTCTTTCCAGGACCAGACGGCCCAGCCGGGCCAGCAGGCACAGCCCGGCACATCCGGACCGGCCATCGACTCCGCCGCTTCGAAAGAGAATGCAGCGAAGCAGGCCTTCCAGCACAAGAAGGCCGAGATGAAGAAGAAGAAGCGAGACGTCATGGGACTCTGGGAGTAGCGGCCGCAGGCTTCAGGCTCCGGGCCTCGGGTCGATGTTCTTCTATGGAGTTTCTACAGAAGAAACGTCCATGGTGACTTCATCTGCAAGGGGTTCAATTTTTTCATCACACAAGATTGCCCATTTTTCCATTCGAATGGACGACGTTTCTCTTATTTTTTTAATAAATCCCGAGTTCTTCTCAACAGGAAATATTCATTGTAGGGTTTGTCGTCAGAAATATACGCACCTCCATCTCTTTTAAAACTGTCTTTAATCAGCATTTCTTTTGACAGCAGGATGTCCACGATTTTGCGTATGTCCTGACCGGGAAACCATTCCATCAAATCTTTTTTGGCGCTCTCCGGCATTCTTTTTATAAAAAGATCTGTTGTCGGAGTTTCTATCGGTTTCATGGATGCGATAAAATGGTATCCCCAACCCCCGCCCGATTGAAACACTCTTACGTAGGGAAACGACATGACAAGGGATCGCGCAACAGCCTCGACGATCTTCTCTTCACCGCCAGGATGCCATTGCTGAAGGAGACCGTTTTCTTTCAGTCTCAATTTAATAAGAGAATAAAATTCATTCGAATACAGCAAACTCGAGCCCGCTGACTCGATCGGCGGAGGGGGATCTATCGTGATGACGTCATAGCTCTCGGCTGTCCTTTTCAGATACCGCCTGCCGTCATCAATGATAATTTCCCCCTTTGGATTTGCCATGATCTCAACGGCATCTCGGAAATAGTAAGGAAAGGCTTCCTTTACACTCGGGATCAGCTCAACACCTTTTACGTGGATATCCCAACTCATCAGTGACCGGTATGTCGTTCCCATGCCGAAGCAGATGACGAGAGCGTTCTGTACCTGGTTTTCGTGAAAAGCAAGCGGCATATGTGCCATGACTTTCGCAATCGGCGTAAGACGGGTCATGCCAATCCCATTTACCAACAGCTCTTTCCCCATTCCTTCACCGGAGGATACGACGGTCGCAACATGATCTCTTCTGATTTGTGAATCATTCTTGACGGCCACTTCTTCAAAACTGTAGCTGCCCAACGATGCGGCCGCCAGCACGATGATGCCTGACGCGGCGATTGCAACATCTTTTCTTGTATAGGAAGAAAAGACCTTCAGCGAAAACAGGAACAGCGCGGCAAACGGGATTGACAGAATGACGAAAGCCCATTTGACTCCGGCTCCTGGAAGAAGCAGGTAACCCGCAAAAAGAGGTCCCAGAATGCATCCCAGTATGTTGATCGAATAGGATGTCCCCGCCTTTGAAGGCGATCCGGCGGAATACCGGTCGATCAAGAGAGGCGTTAAATAACCGAGAAGCAGGCAAAAATAAACGATCCCGGCAGTAATGCCGACAACGGATATCCAGAACTCTTTTTGAGGCAGCATGAGCCCTAGCCGCGGGTCCGTTATGACCAGAGGAAGGATGGATGCCAGGATACAAAGTGCAAGCAGCGACTCGAGCGATCGGACTTTATGATTTGCCATATGCTTCCTGTATTGATAGGAACCCATCCACGTTGCAAGAAGATAGAGCGACAAGATAAAGGCAAATGCATAAATGGTTGTCGATAACGTCGGTGTGAACGCCCGCACCCAGACAATCTCCATCGCCATAGAACAAAAACCGGTCAGGAACAGAATGGAATAGAAAAATAGTTTCTCGATGGGAGGTTGAGCAACGGTATCTGAAAAGGCGCCAATCGAATGACTTTTCTCCGTTATTGAATTTCCTTCAAATCGATATCCCAGATAAAAGCTGACCGCGGCAATGAGTAAGTTTCCCGCAGCCGCGATCATTAAGCTGTTATGAATTCCTATCGACTCAATAAATATGGCTGCCGTAAGGACGGTTCCGACCATCGCTCCGATCACGTTGGCAAGGTACAAAAAGCTGAATGATATTTTGTTCTGGTGATCGACTTCTTTCAGATACGCCATCATGGAAGGATACGTCATTCCCATGCATATGCACCACGGGATCAGAGATCCTGCGATGACGAATGACGACAGAAGCAGATACTTTGCTGAATCCGTTCCACCAATGTGAAGCAAGCGGTTTTCGCCCAGATCGAATAAAAGAGGAGTGAGAAAGGCACCGAGGCATATAATGAATTCACAGATACTGTATAAATAGATGGGGGTCGAGTTTGTCTGTATTCTCCATTTTTCGCTCCATTTTCCCCCCATCCAGGAACCAAACGCAAGACCCAGCATAAACACCGAAACGACGACAGACAATACGGGGGTGATCACACCGAATGACGCCAATGCAATTCTGAGCCAGATGATTTGGTATAACAGGCCGCAGAAGCCCGAGATTGCAAAAAGACCGAAGATGATAATGGACAGATTCCTATGAGCGGTTGATTTGGCTTGGGGGCTCTGATTCTCGCTCTTGGCCTTTTTGCCCTGAGTACTCTGTTTTTTCATGATGCTCTTAACCCTAAAGGGGATATTGAGGATACATTCATACAAGGTCCCGGAAAGTTGAAGGTCAAGCTATACTTCTTCTTCTTCATTAGTTCAATTGCCATTTTACCCTCGCATTCCTTCGCTCGGCTTCAAAATCTGATTGGTCGACTGCAGGATGAGGTTATTGCTTGGCCGGAAAATGTTCCGTTCCGGGGATCTATCGCCTCGTGCAAGCATCCTCTCCCGTGTCGCAGGTGGCTGATAGTGCTCGGGGACGTGCAGGGAGGATATCCAACCTCTATGGGCGGCAACCTGTTTGCTGAATGTTGTTGGCCGCTGCTCACTGCGGGTTGGGGTTTCGGGTCCCGGGCATCAGGATAAAAAAGGATCGGGAAAGCGAATTTCCCGATCCTCTTGTTTTTTGAAACTTGCGGAATTCTTTTTTCTTGTACCCCAAATCATGTGACTTGTCGATCGGGCCACCCGTACCACGACAAGACAGCGGCAATGCCGGACAGGACGAGGACAGCGACGGGATGGAGGAAGGGGGCATCTTGCGCAATCACGGTCTCTGCAATGAATAACAGCACCAGTGTGCCGATGAAGGCCACCCTGACGATTTCCCGGATGGATGAGATTGCCCTGTGTTCCATGACCGCCATCACGTGTCCTGGAAATACGCCCAGGAGAATATCGAAAGACAGAAGGCAACGACAGAGAGGGTTGAAAGCAGCGGGTTACTGACGAACGTGTCGAAGGCGGCGCCGAGGATGATCAGGATCACCGACACGATAAAAACGAGTTCGGCAATCATGTTCACGGCTGCCGGGAGTCGTCTCTTCATGGTGTTGGCCTGCCTTCGAGAGGGTGTCACTGCCTTATTCCCCGCAGGGTGTATCGTGAGTGCCAAGACCAGAAGTTTTCATAGACACTCCGTTTCCCCATATTGTAAGCCATCGTACGTCACGCAAAGGGAATTTCCTATTGCCCGTACCCTGATAGCAGGGTTCGAAATACCTGATGGGCTCTCAGGCAATGCAATAGGGATGGGCGAGCAAGCTTGCGGCACGAAGACCTTTACGGCAGATCACGTTTCGGCAGGATATCTGCCCGGGTGACAAGGGGCGTGAGCCATCGTGGAGGCCTCGCCTCGAAGGAGCGGCCCCGGGAGCAGTCCATATGGCGGATGTTTTGAAGACGTCTTTGTTTCTTCTTATGGATGCCAGCGGCTTTTGCCGATCGCGCGCAGCAATTCCGTGCGGTCGAAGCAGCTTCGTTTCGATAGATCTTTCCGGCCTGATCCAATTGCGCAAAGCAGACCCCGATGATCTCCAGAACGGTTTCCCTCACGGGAATTTTCGCCCGCCACTTGTTCAGAAACCCATCCTGCATCGGGATCCCCTCGATCTGGGTCCACTCCCACATCGGATTGAATGCCAGCAGCTTCGTAAAGTAAGCGAGCAGCGCGGCCTTCCCCTTCGCCCCGGCGGGGATAGCGGGGTCCAGATAGAAGGCGTCGTCAGAGTAGAACCCGGCCAATAGTGCCGGATTGTTCCCGGACCATGCCGGCAGCCACTTCTGTACGAATGCCCTGGCTTCCTGCGCCGACAGATAGTTCATCCATCGGCTCTCTTGTGTGAATCCGTTCCTGCACGCCGCTCAAGGGTTCGTCGAATTTTTCGCAACCCAAACCGAAAACGCATTCATGAATTTTGTGAGAAGCTCGCGAGTCGTTTCATTCGTGATATTGCCGTTTGCATCGAACAGTTTCGCAGCACTCCCGATGTAGACCTCGGGCTGCTGCATTGCAGGGACGTTCAAGAAAACGAGCGATTGCCTGAGATGATGATTGGCGCCGAAGCCGCCGATTGCGCCGGGTGAAACGCTGATCACTGCGCCGGGCTTTCCTTCCCAGACGCTCTGGCCGTACGGTCGGGAACCCACGTCGAGAGCGTTTTTCAGCACGCCGGGAACGGAGCGGTTGTATTCCGGTGTCACGAACAGCACACCGTCAAACGGTTTCACACGCTGCCTGAACTCAATCCATGCTGAAAGCGGTTTGCCCTCGTCATCATAGTCCTGGTTGTAGAGCGGAAGCCCGCCGATCTCAATGATTTCAAGTGCCAATGATTGGGGGGCAAGTGTCGTGAGCACTCTTGCCATCTTGCGATTGAAGGATTCCTTTCGAAGGCTTCCTACAAAAACAGCGATCTTTTTCGTCATTTTTTTATCCTCCCGGTTTCGTTCCGGATAATGTGACAGTATAGGGCGCTGTGAATGGAATCACAACCAGTTTGCATCGAACACGGCCGCGCTGCCCATGCTAACCCACGGTCCAACTGGCGACATACTCCCACGTGCCTGCATCCAGTCCCGGGGTTGCCTGCTGCCAACTCCCTGCAATCCCCAGCTCCGCAGCCGCAAGCTCGAAGTGGCACAGGGCGATCCCCATGTCGACTTCCTGCAGGCGGACCTCGCCGGTCATCTTCTCGTAGCCGGGCGTGCGCGCAAGGAAGAAATGAAGGGACGCCCCCTCGCGGATGACTCGCCAGGGCTGGCGATTCGACGCCGAGGGGCCGATCCTCACCGATTCCAGGGCTTGCCCGCAGGCACCGGCATTTTCTTTCACGAGAAAATGGCCCGGCTGTCGTTCGAAAAAGAGCTCCTGCCAGGGTTTGCGCTTGTCCGATTTCGCCATGAATCGGAAGGCACGGTCCGTCAGAGAGCGCTTGTCCGCGGGGAAACCGACGGGACTGATGGAGGGCATCAGTTCATCCGGTGTCAGCCTTACCTTCCGGGAAAAGCCCGCACGGTTGAGCGTTCCGCCGAGCCAGCAGGTCCCCAGGCCAAGCGAGGTGGTGAAAAGGATGTTCCTCTCCATGCCGAAGCCGAAATCCTCCATGGCGCGTTGTCCCCTTGCCACTGCCCCGGCAATGTAGAGAGAGGCCCCCTTGATCACGCCGTAGGTGCCGAGCGACTTCAGTTCCGCCCGTTCCGCTTCCGTCAGATCGATGAGCTCGAACCGCAACGGGTTCCCGAAGGGGCCGCGAGTGTTTGATTGCATGAACTCGCAAAGCTTCTCCTTCGCTTTTCCGTCAATCGGCCTGCCATCGAAGGTGCGACACGATACTCTCTTCTGCATCGTCTCAATCGGTGTGGGAATGTCCATGATGATTCTCCCGCTTCTCCTGTGGCTGGACTGGTCCCTACCCCCTCGTCCCCGGTCCCCGCATTCGTTCCAGCATCCCACCCAGCAGCAGGAGCGCCCCCTGCTTGTCCATCGGGCGGTTGTCGTTTCCGCACTTGGGCGAGAGGATGCAGGCAGGGCATCCAACCTCGCAGGGGCAGTCGCGGATGAGCTCCAGCGTGAGGAGCGTCACCCGCTCCATGAGCTCCTGTGCCTTCTCCGTCAGTCCAATCCCGCCCTCGTAGCCGTCGTAGAGGAAGATCGTGGGCTCCCCCGTGCCGGGGTGCCCGGGTGTGGAGAGCCCGCCGATGTCCCAACGGTCGCACATGACCTCGAGGGGAAGGATGGCGATCATGGCGTGCTCGAGCGCATGGAGAGCCCCTCCGAAATTGAGGTTTCCGTCGTAGATGGCCCGCCTCAACTCTCCGGGGATCGTGAACCAGAGCCCCGCTGTCCGGAAGGAGAGCGGCGGCAGATCCAGCTCCTCCCGTGCAATCACCTGGTCGTTCTGCATGACCTTGTAACCCAGCGTCTTCTCCGTGACCTCGAGCTCTCCCAGGTGGACGGCCATCTTCCCGATCCTGCGCGTATCCCTCGTTGCCAGGATCTCGAGATCGACGGTTTTAACGGCCTGGGTGTAGTAGTCGACGTCCCTGCGCTCCACCTCGACGAGATGGTTTTCCAGATCAAAGCGGCGGACCACGTGCGTCTCCCCCTGGTGCAGGAGCACCGCGCCCAGGTGGGCCTCCCGGTAAGCCTGCCCCGCGTCCATGGTCTCGAGCAGAGCGCCGTCGCAGGTGATGTGGTAGGCGTCGCGGGCGATGTGGTCGAGGCCGACAGCCTCCACCGGCCGCCCCCTGCCCGTGTAGACCCAGCCGTGGGGCGTTTCCTTCACGAGGCCTTCAGCGGCCAGCTCCGGGATCAATTCCCCGCTGCATGCCATCGGAAAGATGGATTCGCTGCGGGCCTCGAGCGGCAATTCGGCGACCGTGCACAGCAGCTGCCCCGAGAGGATGTAGGGGTTTTCAAGATCGATGATGGCCTGTTCGTGAGGTTTTCCGAAGAAGGACTCCGGGTGTTTCATCAGGTACTGATCCAGCGGGTTCTGGAAGCCCACGAGCACCGCCAGGGCATCGCGGTTGCGGCGCCCCGAGCGGCCTGCCTGCTGCCAGGTGGCAAGCACCGTCCCGGGATAGCCCGAAATGATCACGCAGTCCAGAGAGCCGATATCGATGCCCACCTCCAGCGCATTGGTCGAGGTGACCCCCGTGAGAAGTCCCTGCTTGAGGGCGTCCTCGATCTCGCGGCGCTCCTTGGGAAGATAGCCCGCCCGGTAGGCGGCGATCTGCCCGGAGAGTGCGCTTCCGGATGCCGTCGCCTCTTTCGACCACAGGGCGATGAGCTCCGCCATCCTTCTCGATGCCGTGAAGCACAGCGTCTGCAGTCCCCGCTTGACAAAGTAGAGGAAGAGATCCCTTGTCTCCTGATGCGGGGAGAGGCTGCCCGCACCGTCGAAAAAGGGGTTGTAAAACAGAAAGGTCTTGCCGCCCCGGGGCGAGCCGTCCTCGGAGATGACATCGAAGGGGAGGCCGACGAGCTTTTCGCCGAACTCCTGCGGGTTGGCAAGCGTTGCCGTCGAGAGGACGAACCGCGGCGAAGCGCCGTAGAAGCCCGCAATGCGGCGCAGCCTCCGGATCACGAGGGCCACGTTGGACCCGAAGACCCCCCGGTAGCGGTGGGCCTCATCAAAGACAACGGTGCGCAGGTTCCGGAAAAAGCGCTCCCACTTCGAGTGCCAGGGCAGCACGTGGTGGAGCTCGTGGGGGTTGGTGATGATGATCCGCGACATCTCCCGGATTCGCCCGCGCCGCGAGACGGGGGTGTCGCCGTCATAGACTGCCGAGTCGGCCCGGATGCCCGTGGCCCGTTCCATGTCCTTGAAAACCTTGAGCTGATCGTTCGACAGGGCCTTTGTGGGGTAGACGAAAAGAGCCGTGGCCTGCCGTTCGCTCTCGAGGGTCTCGAAGACGGGCAGGTCGAAGCCGAGGGTCTTCCCCGATGCAGTGGGCGTGCAGAGGATCACGTTTCGCCCCGCCCGCAGGGCTTCAATGGCCTGGCACTGGTGGCTGTATAGTCGGATGTGCCGGGAGTTCAGGTAGTGCGTGATGCCTGCTGAAAGGGGCGCACCCAGCTCGCCGAACTGCGGCTCCCGTTCCGGCAGGACTTCGATGTGGGCGATGCGCTCCCGGAAGCGGGGGCTCCTTTTCAGTGATTCCAGGGCGGTCTCGATCACGGCTGCCACTCCTCGTGGAGTTTCGAAAACAGGCTTGCCAGCGTGAGCAGATCGCGCCGGTTGTGCTCAACGATGGGGACGAGCGGCCCGGGGTTGCCGGTGCGCATGTAGCTCTCGTAGAACTCGGGCACCATCGCGCTCGGCACGTCGTCTTCTCGCTGGATGCCGAAGAAGCAGCGCTCGAGGGTCGTCAGCTTGCAGTCCGGCACGCAGTCGCGCCAGGCGCGGCGCGAGAAGTGGAGGACGTCGAAGTGGGGCCTCTCGAGGCTTGCCCGGATGCCGTAATAGGCAAGCCGCTCGCGGATGTAGGGAATATCGAATGTGCGCCCGTTGAAGGTGACAAACGCACTGCGGCCGCTCACGTGGGTGAGAAGACCCGCCAGTGCCGCCGGCTCCTCGTCGATTCGCCGCAGCAGGTACTGGTCCACCCGGATGTCGTTGCCGTGAACCCGGGCCAGGCCGAGAAGGATGATGGGCCGCTGGAACATGCCGAGGGTTTCGATGTCGATGAGGATGAAATCCTCCTGCCGGTGAAAGCCCGACGAAAGCAGGGCCAGCGGGTGGGACTTCTGAAACCACCGGCCGATCCAGTCGATAAGCTCCGCCGTGTCGCCTTCCTCCACCATTTTCAGGATATTCCGGGCCTGCCCGCCGAAGCGGGGATGATCGGCCAGGTCGGCGATGGATCCGATGCCCCGGCGCTTCAGGGCAGCTTCAGTCACCTCTCCCACCCCGTAGAGCAGCTTGAGGTCGGAGAGGATGCAGTGACCGGCTTCAGCAGGGTCGACAGTGCGCAGGCAGCCCGGATCGCGGCTCACGAGACGGTAGCAGACGCCGCGGGCCGTGCGCACTTCTTCGCCGGGCAGAACATCTTCCAGGGCCC
>DASRZY010000293.1:0-4934 GCA_035685905.1 Syntrophales bacterium | reverse complement strand
TGCTGTTCCTGCACCCCGCCGATGAGGTCGGGATGGACCGATGCTCGATGTACAATAAATAGGATTAAATATTCTGTCAAGCGGTCATTTGCATGATCATCTGATGATTGGACCATTTCACCCCGATCGTGAAAATGGCCCTTTCCGGCCGGCATGGAACCGGTTTGACGATGATCACATTTTATCTGGAAAACTCCCTCGAAAACAAGGTACGTATTTGCAGGATTCGACTCACTCGAAGGGAAAACCGATGGTTGACAGGAACAGGTCCAGGCGTCCGGGGAAGCACGCCTCGAAGAGAGTCTGCGCACTGCTTTGGGACGAGTCACTGGCATGGGGGCTCATGGCCAGGCGGGCCCTGCAAGAGGCGGGGCTGCCCTTCGATCTGCTCCGGTCGGAAGAAATCCGCCAGGGGGCTCTTACCCGCTACAGAATGCTGTTCGTCCCCGGGGGCTGGGCGTCGAACAAGTTGTACGCCCTGGGCGGGCAGGGACGGGAAAAGATCCGGAGCTTCGTCGAGGCAGGCGGCCATTATCTGGGCATCTGCGGGGGAGCGGGCATGGCCACGGAAGACGGCATGGGACTCGTGCCCGTCCGCAGAAAAGCCTCGACGGAAAGGGTTGCCAGCTTCAGCGGTCCGATCCGAATTGCCCTGGCCCGTCATCAGATTTGGCAGGGGATTCAAACACCCGTCTTTTTCGCCTGGTGGCCCTCGCAGTTTCAGTCAGGGGATCAACGGGTCCGGGTGCTTGCCACCTACGAGGAAGCCGGGCCGGATGCCTTCAGTTCCGACATCCCGGTTGCCGAAGGGCGGGTCATCGGCTGGCCGGACCTGGAGAAGCGTTACGGGATCCTTCTTGACCCGGCTCGGCTTCATGGCGAGCCGGCCGTCATGGAAGGGCGTCTCGGCCTCGGGCGGGTGGTCCTGTCGCTCGTCCATTTCGATACCCCTGGGGACCCGAATGGCGCCGCCGTTTTGCAAAACCTCTGGGATGACCTGGCGCCGGGCTGGTCATCGGAGACCCGATCGGGCGGCATTTCATCGCATTGTCATCCTCTCCCGGCCCTGCCGCCGGAGCTTGTCGGCTGCCTCGGGATTGTCAATAGCGCCGTGGCGGATTTGATCGAATGGGGCACGAAACATTCCCTGTGGTATTGGCGGAATCCCCTGCTTCTTCAGTGGCGGCGAGGTGTCCGGGGGCTGGAGTATGGAACGCTGGCCGTGATGATCGGGGAAATCGGGACACGGCTCGATTCTCCGCGGCCCCATGCAGGCCGGCCTCGTCGCGAAGGGATCGATCTGCAGCCATTGAGGGAAGGCCTGGATGAAATCCGCGTTCGAATCGTCCCCTTTGTCGAAGAGGCCAAGGATCTTCTGGAGAGAGAAAGGTTTTACATGGAGCGGGCTGTCCTGTCTCCGCTGGAATGCTCAGACCCTGCGATCAGCCGGATCAGGCAGAGCCTCTTCGGCACGGCCATGAGCCACGGGGGCCGTTTCAAGCAGCTGATCGACACCGTCGATCGCATCCTGTTCAGTCTGATCCGGGACGACTGACCCCGCCCTCAGCGCTGCTACGAGCCCGGGGCCGATTCTTCCCCCGACCGGAGAACCCTGTCGATGGCCTTCCAGAGCTCGCCTTTGCCCTCGCCGCTTTGAGCCGAGAAGAGAACAGGCATCTCCTGTTTCCCGAGGGCGAGATCAGCCATGATCTGCCTTCGCCGTTGCAGGGCCTGCCCCCGGGAGAGTTTGTCGGACTTCGTCAGGACAATCAGACAGCTGCGCCCATAGTGGCGCAGCCATTCGATCAGGTCGTGATCCTGCCGAGTGGGGTCATGGCGGATATCGAGGATGACAATCACCAGGCGCAGTGTTGCGCGCTCCCGGAGAAAGGTCTCGATCATGGGCCCCCACGTTTGCTGCTCTGCACGGGAAACCCTGGCAAAACCATAGCCCGGCAGATCGACGATGGAGAGCTTGCTGTTGACGGTAAAGAAATTGATGAGCCTCGTTTTTCCGGGGGTTGCGCTTGTCTGAGCCAGCTTCTTGCGGCCCAGCAGCGTGTTGATCAGCGAGGATTTCCCCACGTTGGAGCGCCCGGCAAAGGCAATCTCGGGCAGACCCGTCTTCGGGTACTGTTCGGGCTTTACGGCGCTCTTGATGAATTCGGCGGAAATTATTTTCATAAATATTTACGTAATATGACCCGTAGCAAAATGAGATGGCGGGCAAAAGGGAGAAAAGCCTGTAGCCTGTTGCCTGTTTTATTCGAACTTGATGCTGTACTTTTCGAGCTTGCGCTCCAGTGTGGGCCGGGAGATGCCGAGGGCTTCGCAGATCTCGCCCTTGTTCCTGCCGATCTTCGAGATGACGAGGCGGATGTGCTTCTCTTCCACCTCGTCGAGAGTCAGCAGCCTGCCCGAAACGTCCATGCCGGGTTTCGCAGCGGCCCCCTCCTCGCCGGCCACTTCTGACTGGCCCCCTCCCAGAAGATCGGGGAATTCCACCTTTCCCAGGATCTGGCTGTGGGCGATGACGGCGGCGCGCACCAGCAGGTTCTCCAGCTCCCGGATGTTGCCGGGCCAGCGGTACTGCAGGAAGATCTCCATCATCTCCTTGGAAACCCCGGCGATGTTCTTGTGAAGGTCCTTGTTGATCTTCTTGATCAGGAAGTCGACCAGGACGGGGATGTCCTCACGCCGCTCCCTCAGCGGGGGGATCGTGATGGTCACAATGTTGAGGCGATAGTAGAGATCGTCCCGGAACCTCCCCTCCTTCACCATGGCCTTGAGGTCCCGGTTCGTGGCAGCAATGATCCGGGCTCGCACCTTGACCCGTTCCTTTCCCCCGACCCGCTCAAATTCCATTTCCTGCAGGACCCGCAGAAGCTTCGCCTGGAGGTTGACGGACATCTCGCTGATCTCGTCGAGGAAGACCGTGCCGTTTCCCGCCAGTTCGAACTTGCCGAGCTTTCTCCCGATGGCTCCCGTGAAGGAGCCCTTCTCGTGGCCGAAGAGTTCCGACTCGAGCAGGGTCTCGACAATGGCGGAGCAGTTCACGGCGATGTAGGGCTCGTTTCGGTTCGTGTTGTTGTGGATGACCTTGGCGATGAGTTCCTTCCCCGTGCCGCTCTCCCCCTGGATCAGGACGGTAGCCCGGCTCTGGGAAACCACGCCGATCGTTTTGAAGATGTCCCGCATGGCCCTCGTGGCGCCGATGATGTCGCCCACCTTGTAATCCCGGGAGGGCTCGTTGAGCAGACCGCCGATCTTCTTTTCCGTTTCCAGGGACTTGAAGGCCTTCTGGAGGGAGACTTCGAGCTCGTCGATATTGATGGGTTTGTGGATGTAATCGAAGGCGCCGGCCTTCATGGCCCGGATCGTCGTGTCCATGTCATGGAAGGCGGTGATCATGATGACCTTTGCATCCTCGTCGTCTTCCCGGATCTCTTCGAGAACCGTGAACCCGTCGATGTCGGGAAGCCGGATGTCCAGGATGACCAGGTCAGGCTGGATCTGTACGAACTTGTTCAGACCGTCGGTCCCCGTGAGGGCCGTCTGGCATTGATAGCCCTCCTCCGAGAGATAGAGCTCGAGCGATTCGCAGATGGAGCGGTCATCATCGATGACGAGTATCTTGGCCATGCCGGGCTGTCCCCCCGCGTCTATCCCTGGATCGTTCTCATTTCGCAGGCAATGTGACAATCACCTGCGTCCCCTCGCCCTTTCGAGACAGGACTTCGATGGACCCCCGGTGCAGATCGATGATCTTCTTGACCTGGGACAGTCCGAGGCCCGTGCCGTACTTCTTCGTGGTGAAAAAGGGGTTGAAGACATGCGGCAGGGCGGCTTCATCAATCCCTGCCCCGGTGTCGATGATCTCGATCATGACCTTGTCCTGCCCCTCGACAAGCCCCGTCCGGATCGTCAGGGTGCCGCTTTCCTCCATGGCATCGATGGCGTTCAGGTACAGGTTCAGGAATGCCTGCTGGAGCATGGACGAATCGAAAGGCATGAGCGGGACGCGGTCGTCGAACTGAGTCTGCACCTTGATCTTTTTCCCCTCCACCTCGCGCTCCGCCATGGCCAGCGAGTATTCCAGGCACATGTTGAGATCCGCCAGATGCACATCGGGCTCCGTCGGCCTGGCAAAGACAAGGATGTCGCTGACGAGCTTCTCGAGATGCTCCACTTCCTTGCGGGCGATGTGAAAGCGCTTCAGGTCGTTACCCGCCGGGTTCATCCTCTTCTCCAGGATCTGGAGGCTCATCTTGATGGAGGAAAGGGGGTTGCGGACCTCGTGGGCGATACCGGCGGAGAGCTGCCCGACAGCGGCGAGCTTCTGGCTCTCGTAGTATCGGTTTTCGAGCTCTTTGAAGTCCGTGATGTCGCGCTGCAGGATCAGGAGGCGATCCGTTCCCTTGATGGGGCGTGCCGACATGAGAAGGTTGCGTCTCACGCCATCCTTATCGTTCACCTCGATCTCGAAGGGCTTGTAATTTCCCTGACGGATCTCTTCCCAGCGCTCCTGCAGGAACTCACGGCTTTCCGGCGCGATGAATTCCGAGAAGTGCTTCCCTTTCAGTCTCTCGGCCGTGAGCCCGCGCCCGGCGTCGACATCCCGGCTCATGTAACTGACGATCCCCTCGGAATTGAGGACGATGATCCGGTCGGGCGAGCTGTCCAGGATCGACTGATGAAAATTGAAGAGCTCCTCCATGTTCTTGCGGAGATAGATGTTCTCCTCGAGCTCATTCTTCATTGTCTCGGCATACTCTTTCAGGCTGAGCTCCATCTCACGCTCGCGGGTCACGTCCTGGAGTGTTTCGATGGCCGCGATGATCTCCCCCTTTTCGTCGTAGATGGGTGTCGCCAGGAAATACAGGTGCCGCCGTTTCCCCCCCAGGTTCTCGTAGTAATCCGTTGCTTCGTAGGCC
>DASRZY010000292.1:0-9618 GCA_035685905.1 Syntrophales bacterium | reverse complement strand
GGCGATCGAGCGACTGGGCGCCCTGGGGGAGAAAGCCTATCTGATCGGGTCCATTGAGAAGCGTCAGAAGGATTCCCAGCCGGTGATCATTTCCTGACAAAGGTATTCCGGGAGCCTTCCATGTCGAAAATCGTAAACCTTGGCGTCCTCGTTTCGGGAAGCGGCTCCAACCTCCAGTCCATCATCGACAATATCGAGAAGGGTACCCTGCCGGCCAGGATCCGAATCATCATCAGCAACAACCCGGCGGCCTTCGCCATCGAGCGTGCAAGAAAGCACGGCATCCCGTCCGTTGTCATCGAGCCGGGGGCCTTCGGCGGCCGGGAAGAGTTCGATCAGAAACTCGTGGACACCCTGAAGTCTCATAACGTGGAGCTGGTGGTGCTCGCCGGGTTCATGAGGGTCCTCTCGCCCCTCTTTCTTCGGGCGTTCCCCATGCGCATCATGAACATCCACCCGGCTCTGCTTCCGTCCTTTCCCGGCACGCACGGTCAGAAGAAAGCCTTTGACTACGGCGTGAAGTTTTCCGGCTGCACCGTTCATTTCGCCGACGAAGGCGTTGACACGGGGCCCATCATCATCCAGGCTGTCGTCCCCGTCTACGACACGGATACGGAGGAGACCCTCTCGCAGCGCATCCTGAAGGAGGAGCACCGGATCTACCCGAAGGCGATCAAACTCTACGCCGAGGGCAAATTGCGGGTGGAGGGGCGCAAGGTCCGAGTCAAAGATCATCCCCAGCCGGAGGGCAGTCCCCGGCACAACCCTCCCGTTGCAGACTTCTGAGTCACGCCGTCCCATGATCACATTTGACAGGAGAGAGTTCTTTTTGGAAAATGGGGCATCACGGAATGGCTACCGCCTGGAGGCCAAGGATTTCAAGCCATGTACGACGTGATCGTCATCGGAAGCGATCTGAGCTCCTTCATCGCAGCACTGCTGTCCGCCCGCTACGGTCGCAAGACCCTGCTGCTTGACGAATCGGGCCTCGGCGACTGCCTCACTCTCTCGGGCTATACATTCAACATCGACCCCCTGCCCTGGAGCGGATTCGGCAACGGCCAGATATTCACCAAGCTGTTCTCCGAACTCAACATCCCCCTTCCGGACCCTGCGAAGATTTCCCCCTTGAATCCGGCTTTCCAAGTCATCCTCCCGGAGCAGAGAATCGACTTCTTCATCGACAGGGAAGCCCTGATCAACGACATCAGCCGGGAGTACCCCGCGGACGGAAAACAGATCCAGAACCTTTACCAATCCGTCGACAAGCTCTCCGAAACGCTGGAGAAATCGATTCTGGAATCGCTCGGTGCGGGGGATGCAACCCTGAAGGACCGGGTGCAGAATTGGCTCGACATGCCCTTTTTCGCAGGGGATATCTGGAGGCTCTCCCAGAAACTCCGGGGCCTCGAAAAGCTGCCGGAGCTGGGGAAACTGTTCGACTCGGAACTCACGCTGTTCTCGAGCCAGCATGTCAATCATGAAAAACCCCTTTCGTCGGCTTACCTCCTGTCGCTGCCCTGGCGAGGAGTCTACTACCTGTTCGGCGGCAAGCATCTCTTGATCGGCCAGCTCCGGAGGCGTTACGAGGAGCTGCGGGGGGAGAGCTTGACGGACTGTTCGATCACGGCGATCCGTACAGGAGCAAAGATCGAAGTCGATATCAAACCGAAAGGCAAACCGATCAGCGTGGTGGGTCAGGAGCTGGTGATCAGTGCAAAATCCCCTGCACTGCCGGGCCTGCTTGCAGGTGACAAGAAGCTCTCGAAGCTGGCGCGCCGCCTTCGCAGGGTTGAACCGTCTCAATACCTCTTCACCCTTCACATGGGAATCGAGAACCGGGGGCTCCCCGACCGGATGAGCGAATACGTGATCTTCGTGCCGCACGAGCATGATAGCGGCGCCAGTGAAACGGGCCCTTTTCTGTTCCTGGAATCGAGTGTGGCCGAGGACACGGGGCTTGCGCCCCGCGGAAAACGGACGCTGACGGCGACGGCCTTCCTAGCCCGATCGCCCCGGGACACGGGTGACGGGGAACTCAAGTCCATAGGTGAACAGATGTTGAAAACACTGGAGCGCTTCCTGCCGTTTCTGCGGGAAAGCCTGGCCCTCATCGACATGGACCGTTCGATCGAAGTGTCCCGCCGTTATCAGCACGTCGTGAACCCCCGATACCGTTTTTCCGGACGCTTGCTTCCCGGTCTTTCGACCCTGCCGATCCAGTCGCCCCTTCGAAACGTCCTGATAACCGGTGGAATAACATTTGCAGGATTGGGTTTCGAGGGAGAGGTTCTCTCCGGAATGAAGGCAGGCTACCTCGTGGCCGGGGGCGCTGAGATATGAAAAAAGTCGAAGGGGATTTTGAGATCCAGAATTTGGGTGAGCCGAAGATCCCGTCCCCGCTCACGGTCGGATACTTCAAAAGCGATCACGAGCGGGTCCTTTGCGACATCCGGATCAGCCCACGGAAAGCACGCCCTGCCGGTCGCCTCAAGGCCATGTCGCTGGAAGTGGCGGGGCCCCGGGAGAGGATCTACTTCGAGCCCCAGAAGGTCAAGGCTGCCGTGGTCTCCTGCGGGGGCCTCTGCCCGGGGATCAACGACGTCATCCGCTCCCTCATCATGGAACTCCACTTCCGTTACGGGGTTCGGAACATCGTCGGTGTGCGGTACGGATTCCAGGGCTTGATCCCCCGATACGGCCACGACCTGCTCGAACTCACGCCCGATGTCGTCAAGGACATCCAGGATCTCGGCGGCAGCATCCTGTCGTCCTCCCGCGGCAATCAGGGATTGGGAGAAATGGTCGACGCCCTGGAGAGGATGAACATCAACCTCTTTTTTGTCATCGGCGGCGACGGGACCATGCAGGCCGCACAAGGCATCGTGCACGAGATCACACGCAGAAAACTCAAGATCGGCGTGATCGGGATCCCCAAGACCATCGACAACGATCTCGTTCTCATCCAGAAGAGCTTCGGATTCGACACGGCCATCTCGGAAGCCGTCAAAACGATCCAGTGCGCCCACGTGGAAGCAAAGGGCGCCCCCATGGGCATTGGCCTCGTGAAGCTGATGGGGCGTCAGTCCGGTCACATCGCCGCTTCGGCAGCTCTGGCGCAGGGCGATGCGAATTTCGTATTAATCCCCGAAGAGCCCTTCGACCTGACCGGTGAAAAAGGGTTTCTCCGCCATCTCGAGAAGCGGCTGGTTTCCCGCAATCATGCCGTCATTATCGTGGCCGAGGGCGCAGGGCAAAA
This sequence comes from Syntrophales bacterium, assembly GCA_035685905.1. Taxonomy (GTDB): domain Bacteria; phylum Desulfobacterota; class Syntrophia; order Syntrophales; family UBA2192; genus UBA2192. Next base: position 6,359 of record DASRZY010000292.1, on the reverse strand, counting down.
CCTCTTCGCACGAAAGGGACCTGTCCGGCGGGACGCCTCGGGAAACATCCGTCTCAACGACATCGGTGTTTTCCTGAAGGAGAAGATCGAAGAGTACTTCAAGAATCGGGACATGGAGATCAACCTGAAGTACATCGACCCCAGCTACATCATCCGCAGCGTGGCGGCCAATGCCAGTGACAGCATCCTCTGCGGGGTACTGGCCCAGTATGCCGTCCATGCCGGAATGGCTGGCAAAACGGGGATGCTCGTGGGATTGGTCAACGACGCCTACGTCCACCTGCCCTTCGGGGCGGTTGCCGCCCAGCGAAAGACAATCGACCCCAAAGGCAACATCTGGATGCTCGTCCTGGAGTCGACGGGACAGCCCGTCTCCATGAAGAACTAAAAAAGACTTGCAATATCCTTCGCGTCGGTTTAAATAAACAAATTATCTTTTTCAGAGGTGTCTGCTATGGCTAGAGTCTGCGATGTATGTGGCAAGGGCCCGGTGGTGGGCAACAATGTCAGCCACGCCAACAACAAGACGAAACGAATCTGGTACCCCAATCTCCAGAAGCTTCAGGTTGTCGACGAGAAGGGTTCCGTGAAGCGGATGAAGGTCTGCACCCGCTGCATGCGGTCGGGCTTCGTGCGCAAGGCGCTATAGGCTCCCTTCAAAACCCGCCCTGGTAATCTCTTGAAGCGTTGCAGACAGGAAGTCCTCATAGTCTGCAACGCTTTCGATTCCCATCTGCAAGAGATCCCGAATACCGCTCCGCAGCGCTTCTTCGGCGGTACCTCCGTAAAATTTCCAGATGAAGAGATCGGTTCTGCCCTCGAGGCTCACCGATCTGCGCAGGATCTCGTTTCGGTAGGCAGCCATTCCCTGCATAACCGCCTCCCTCGCAAGCCCCGCCGGCATCGAATAGGCCCAACCCAATGCTTCGATCAAGCCCTCGAGACGGCTGTCCAGTGTCAACTCAACGGCTTCCGAGAAAAGCTCCACGATCTCCGGGAATTGCCTGTAAACGACCAGGTCAACGGCCATTTCGATAATCAGATGCGAACGGTACAGGGCCTCCTCGGCGGGAATCTCCCCGAATCGGGTCCTGTGCATCTCGGTCATGGCCCGGGTCAGCGAGCCCCCTTTACGATAGGCATACCCGTCGGACGCGTTCTCGAAGCGCTCATGCCCTCTGCGGGTGATGTGGCCGTGGTGCGACAGATCGTCCACGAGGAGGTGGAACTGGATGAACCGCGCTTTTTCGAAACCGTCCGGGACAGCCTTGAAGCGCTCCATCCGGTGGGTCATTTCGGGTGTGATGTCCCTGTGAATGGGAAGGATGTCGGGCATGACATTGTAGATGAGGATGTCGAGGTTGTCCCGTCGCAGTCGATCCCCGGCATATTCCCTCAGAATCCATGTGTGTGTATTCAGCAGCATCTCAGTGAAGGACCATCCGCTTCAGGGAGGACAACTTGACCTGGAACGTACCGTATTTCGCCCGGCCATAAGCTCTGCGCTCCCTGTTCAGGACCAGCTCCAGGCTGTTTCCATCCTTGAGGATGATGTTTCCGTAAAGCTGATTTTCCTGCACGCGGAAGTTCACCTGGTTGATCCTGTCGAAGTCGACGATGTAGACACCCTCTCCCTTTTTCCCTTCTACGAAGGTCTTCCCCTCTATGCTTGCATCCCGGCATTCGACGACAACGTCCATCTGGTCGATGAAGGTCGCGTTGAACTCCTTCTCGGGTATGGGAATCCTGTCCGTCGACCCGTCACCGGTGTACGCGCCCATGGCCATCAGAAGAGGCACCACCGCAAGAACCCATTTCAGCAATTCAACCCGTTTCATGTCTCCTCCCTGAATCGTTCCCCCCGTCCGATATCTCAGTGAACGGGATTGATTGTTCCCGGGCCAGGGCCTGCAGGACATCGTCGACGAACCCCTCGAGACCGTCCGGTATGCAGAGCATCACGACGGCGCCATGGGAGTCAACGGTGCTCACTGTGGCGATCCCGTCATAACCCTCGATAAGGAACTGGAAATGAGCGATATGTCGAGGCGGGATACGGAAAAATCGTTTAAGGCACCGGGTCATGGTCAATCTTCTCAGAAGAGCTGTAATATTAGTAACATCGGCTCCGCCAAAGATCAAGGTGGAATAATTCTTCTCTTGACAGAAAACCCGGCCCTGTTAATATAGCCAGTGGCGCGACGGGCCTTTTGTCAAAGTGCAGGCCTGCGCACAGGCCCCGTGGAAGAACATGTCTATATGCTGCCCATCACACGCTGGAAACTGTCCGAAACAAAAGAGGATATACAGTCTCTCTTCGTAAGGGAATTCAAGTTACACCCGATCGTATCCCAGATCCTCATCAACCGGAACATCACCGATCTCGATACGGCCCGCCGGTATTTAAACCCCTCGCTGCACGACCTTCACAGCCCGTTCCTCATGAAAGACATGGACAAAGGGGTGGAGCGGCTGATCCGGGCGATCCAGGCCGGGGAAAAAGCGGCCATCTACGGTGATTACGACGCCGACGGGATCACTTCCCTCGCTGTGCTCTATCGTTTCCTGCAAGGAATCCATGACCGCGTCATGTACTACATCCCCGACCGCGTCAGCGAAGGTTACAGCCTGAACCGTTCGGCCATTGACCGGCTGAAGGCCCAGGGGGTGAGCCTCATCATTACCGTTGACTGCGGTGTTTCCGACCGTGAGGAGATCGAATATGCCCGGTCCATGGGTATGGACACGATCGTTCTCGATCATCACGAAGTCCCGGCTGTGATTCCCCAGGCAGCGGCCGTCATCAATCCCAACCGAAGCGACTGTCCGTTCCCCTTCAAGCAGCTTGCCGGTGTCGGGATTGTCTTCAATTTCCTGATTGCGCTGCGCGGGGGATTGCGCAATATCGGCTTCTGGGCCAATCGGCCTTATCCCAACCTCAGGGATTATCTCGACCTCGTGGCCCTGGGCACGATCGGCGACCTTTCGCCCCTGGTCGATGAGAACCGGATCTTTTCACGGATCGGGCTCGATCTGATCAACGAGGACCGCCGCGTCGGTCTCAAGGCCCTCCGGGACACGGGAGCCCTGGGAAACACGGCGATCGACTCCGGCGTGGCTTCCTTTGCGCTCATCCCCCGGATCAACGCGGCCGGCCGCGTCGGGACGCCCGACGACGCCGTGCGTCTCCTTCTGACGGAAGACCCCGTCGAAGCCGAGCGGCTTGCGGCCCGCCTGGAGACCTGCAACCGGGAGCGTCAACGCCTGGAGAAGACCATTTTTGACGAGATCATCGCTAGGATAAACTCCATGGGAGATGCGAAAGACAAGGGCGCCCTCGTCCTTGCCTCCCCGGAGTGGCACCCCGGCGTGATCGGGATTGTGGCCTCCCGGGTGGTCGACCGCTTCTACCGTCCCACTATCCTCATCAGCCTCAAAGACGGGATCGGCAAAGGATCGGGAAGGAGCATCGCCGAATTCAATCTTTACGAGGGGCTCAAGCTCTGCGATCCCCTGCTCATCTCGTACGGGGGGCATCGATATGCCGCAGGCATCTCGGTGAAGGAAGGCGACATCGAGACATTGAGCAAAGTGCTGGGGGATATCGTCAAGGAAGGGCTTGTTGTCCAGGAATTGCTCCAGGAGACGCACATCGACGCCGAGTGCAGCCTGAAGCAGATCACCCACGAACTGGTCTCCCAGTTCGACCGGCTCGCCCCCTTCGGGACCCGCAACCCCGAACCGATCATCTGCGCTCGCAACGTCCAGGTATCCTACCCCACCGTGGTGGGCAACAAGCACCTCAAGATGCGGGTTTACGGAGACGGGGTCTCCTGCAGCTCGATCTGGTTCAACAGGGGGGATTATGCGCAGGACATCGAGGGGGTCCGTCTGGACATTGCCTTCACCCCGCAGATCAACTACTGGAACGGCTCCTCCAACATCCAGCTGAAAGTCCGCGACATCTCTGCCGCCTCCTCACAGACGTGAAGGAACAAGGTTAAAGGCTAAAGGAAAAAGGGTAAACCGAATCTGCCTCATCCTTTATCCTTTGACCTTTATCCTTTGTCCTTTACCCTTTCGCCTTCGTAAGAAACTCCACCACATGGACCATGCCGCGGACCACCTGTGACATCTTGTCGAACCGCAGGGTCTCGATCGTATCTCTGGAGCTGTGATAATTCGGGTTGCGGTAGAACGCCGTGTCCGTCACCATCACGGCCTGGAAACCCATCTTCCAGAACGGCCCGTGGTCGGACAGGCCGACTCCGGGAATGAAGGGCAGCGCCACAAGATGCTCGACGGGAAGCGTTGAACCCGCCTTCAGCGCCTCGGCCACGGCAAGTGTGAGTTCGCGGGAATGCACGTTCCCGACAACCCCGATGAAGTCCCCGCGATCGGGGAACAGCCAGTGCATGCCCGGCAGCGGAAAGGCCTGACTCCCCTCCTTTTCACTGAAGTAGCCCACCATCTCGAGGGAAATCATCCCGTGTATGCGCTCCCCCCGATCGAGTGCCTGCTTCGCATAGACATAGCTCCCCATGGCAGGGGTCATGAAGGAAGGGGCTTCCTCGAGTACAAAAAAGATCATCCTCAGGGTCCGCACCGGCCGGTAATCCTTCAAGTCGCGGCAAAGCTCCAGCAGCACGGCCACGGCACTGGCATTGTCGTCGGCCCCGGCAGTCTCGTATACGCTGTCATAGTGTGCCCCGATGATAACGAACTCTTCACGTTGTGACGAACCCTCGAGTGTGACGATGATGTTATTGTAGCGCTTCCCATCGTGATCGTACCCTTGAAGGGTAAACGGGATTCCCTGTCCCTCGAGAAACGTGAGGATGTATCGCTCGGCCTCCTGGATCTTGCCGTACTCCCGGATGCTCCTGGACCCGATGGTTACACTCAAGGCATGCACGTGATCGTGGAGTGCCTTCTCGCTCGATGCGGGAATGAAGCGCGCCTCCGGGTGGACCACGGAAGCGGACATTTTGATCTTCACGATGGGGTAGAATAGGGCCGCGACAACAACGAGTGCCAGGATGAGCAGGGCGTAGAGCATTTTCCTTCCCATGGCTGTCCTTCGCGATGTTTTCAGCCTCGTTATTGTTGCACAGGCGGTCGGGCATTTCAAGTGCTGCACAGGCAGGGTCAATGGACCACCGTTGAGCAAGCAAGGCGTGAATCGAAATTATCCGTTTCCGGCGATGGGCCGATCTGGTATACTTCAGATATTGACCGTCCGGTCAGATCATCACTTCACTGAAAAGGAGTTGCCCGATGAAAAAGGAGGAGCGTCTGAATGCTCTCGAGGTGGCCCTGACGAATGAGCAGAGGGAGCGCGAGTTCTATCTCAAGAACGCCGAACGTTGTCGGAATCCCCTCGGCAAGTCCATGTTCAAGCAGATCGCCGATGATGAGCTCGAGCACTACGAGCGGCTCAAGGAGATCCATGCCCGCTGGAAGAAAGAGCAGAAATGGCCCGAGTCTCTCCCCGTAAAGGTCAAGGGGACCGTGGTGAAAGACATCCTGAAAGAATTCCTGTTGAAGGCGGAAGCGGCCGCCCCCGGGGACAACGACGATCTGAAGGCAGTCCGGACCGCCCTGGACTTCGAGGCCAAGGGCGAAAAATTCTACGCCCAGCTCCGTGATGCATCGGAGGACCCGAAGGAAAAGGCATTCTTCGACATACTCTCGAAGATGGAACAGCAGCACTTCATTTCTCTAAAAGACACGGAAGACTACTTCGTGGATCCCGCAGGGTGGTTCCGGAAGCAGGAACATCACGGGGTCGACGGGGCGTAAGGAGGCGCACATGGCAGGAAAATCCCTATCCGTAGGAGCAACGGTCAAGGACTTCACGCTGAAGGATCAGAATGGACAGGACTTCACGCTTTCGGCTTTCAAGGGAAAGAAGGTGCTTCTTTCCTTCCACCCGCTGGCATGGACGTCCGTCTGCGCAAAGCAGATGCAGGCCCTCGAGAAGAACGTGACGGTTTTCGGAAAAATGGGCGCGGTGGCCGTCGGTATCAGCGTCGACAGTGTCCCCTGCAAAACAGCCTGGGCGAAGTCCCTGAAGGTCAAGAAGACGCGGCTCCTTGCCGACTTCTGGCCTCACGGGAAGATCGCGGCCTCAGTTGGCCTGTTCCGGAAAGAGGGTTTCTCGGAGCGCGCGAACATTCTCGTCGACGAAAAGGGCAAGGTTGCCTGGATCAAGGTCTACCCCATCCGGGAGTTGCCCGACATCCGGGAAGTGCTGGCGACCATAAAGAAATAGGCTTCTTGAGGAAGCCTCTCCGGCAGGCTCCCTCTCCCTGCGAAAGACCCTTTCCCCTGATCTTCCTCTCCCTAGAGGGGAGAGG
>DASRZY010000291.1:0-7756 GCA_035685905.1 Syntrophales bacterium | reverse complement strand
CTTCAATTGCCGCGGCAAGCGAGGGTCCTACCTCGTAATAGAATCGGACAAGGGCCTTCCCCGGGTCCGTTGGAAGCAGGATCCGGTCCCTGAACTGCCTGAAGATCTCAACGACGGGATGGTCCGGGTTGCCGTAAGCGGCCGTGGTTACAAAGCATTGCTTGCCGCTGTACTCCGGCGGCGGGTTCGAGATGGAGGGGGAAGCGGCGCCTCCGGCGTTGTTGTTGTTCCGCGGCGACACGATCGTTTCGAACGAGACGGTGCCCCCCGTGTCCTGGCGGAGAAGCTCGACATTGAAGGATATGGTGGAAAGACTCCGGATATCCTGGGATGTGGACCAGGATGCCGCGCCATTATACTTGATGATGAAGTTTTGTATGCTGTCGACCAGGATGTCGCCGTCGGATCCGGCGGAGCACGTCGTTCCCGATCCCGGGTTTGCGAAGTATTGAACCGTATTTCCCACTTTCGCGATGGCTCGCTTGCCATAGGGACTGTCATAACTGATACAGTCCGATGTGGAGTTCGCTGTGACATTGGACAGCTCGATAAACTCGCGGCTGAGCCGGTTCAGGGCCAGTTGGGCCTTTTGCGTGATGGCATTGTTCTCTCTGGCAAAGAGATAGCTCCTCGTTGCCGTTATGACCGATGTGCCGGCGATCGAAGCGATCAGTCCCACGAGGACAAGTGAAACCATGATCTCGATGAGGGTAAACCCTGCCTTGATCTTCATTGTCTGCTCTCCCGCATCGCTATTGAGTGAACAGGGCGGTCACTGTCTGGTCGCCCCTGCGGATCGTGACCTTGAGAACCCTCTGATTGGCCGCAACCGCCTCCGGTTGCTCCACACCCGAGACGAACTTGATGTAATCGTTATGAACTTTCTGGTAGGCGCCATAGTAGGGATAGCCTTCGTATCCCTCGGGCTTCGTCACCGTATTCCCGTATTCGACATAATCCTTGAATACGGCCAGGAAGTTCGACTGCGTAGCGGCAAGCTTCTTGTAATCCGCCGTCATCTGCTCCATGATATGAGTTGCGCTGGACTGGTTCTGCAGACGATAAACGGGGTCGACGCTGTGGATCACGCTCGTCCCTACGAACTGCGCAAAGAAAACCCCCATGATGGCGGCAATCACAATCGTGACGATGATCTCCAGGAGGGTGAAGCCCCCCTGGCGAAACCGCCTCGCTTCTTTTTTGTACCCCATGCCTCTGTCCCCCAGGGATCAGGGAATAAACCCGGTGTTTTTCCTGATCGTTATCGCGCCCGCTGACGTCGCGATCGTGATGTTTCCGTTATTTGCAGATTCACTGGATATGCTGGGACTGCCGAATTTACCCGGCATGCCGGATGGCTTGTTGGCCGAGCCGCAGTAAAATCTCACCTCGTTCGAATAAAGGGAATTCACAATGGAAGTGACGGATAGAGATTGCAATTCCATCTTCTTGACACTTTCCGGAGATGTTTCGTCGCCCGGAAGCCGCACCGCAACTTTGTTTCCGCTTTCGTTCTCATAGTACAATTGGTATTTTTTTGATGGCGGGCTGTCGAAAATAATTCCCCAATTCATTTCCGTGTTCATCGCCCTCGACTGGGCATACCGCAGGTGGTTCTTGACGAGCTCCATCTCGGCATTCTGAGTGGGAGCATCCTCGGGGAAGAGCCGCGTGGTTGCAAAATAGGAAATGATCCCCAGGATCAATAGCACCATGACGACCTCGAACAGGGTGAACCCACCCTGTCCGCCGAAACGACTTCTATTCCTGTGAATCATTCTAGGCATATCGTTTCCCGCAGTTCTGAATCGTCCGGATGAGGAACAAGCCCGTCGGCAGCCCGATGATCGCCGAGAGCAGGGACACATAGGCCGAAACCGGGATGTCCCACTTCAAGGATACAATGATCCCGTTCAGGAACGCAAAGCCCAGGTAGACGAGAGCCCCGATCCGGGCCATGCGCAGCGCCGTTTTCCCGTCCTTCAGGAGATAGAGGCCTATCGCCACCATGCATCCGGCCGTGATGAGGGCGATCTGCGGCTGCCAGCGAACCCAGCCCGGGGCGGCGATCGTCGTGCCCAGTTCACCGAAACCGATCATCAGCACAATGCTCAGGACGGCATAGAAGACACCCACCATGATGAAATAGAAGGAGCACTCCTGGCCCGATATGGGGGACCGCAGGGCCCTGAGCGGGTCGAAGCTGACCGTGCGGGGCTGCAGGAGAACCTTGGCCACGGCCCTCCACCATGACGTCCGTTGAGCCCGGACACGAGCCATGACAAGCTCTTCAAGACCGGCAGGCGTCCCGATGACGGGCTCGTCCCGCATCATCCCGGCGATCCGGTCAAGCTCCTTCCAGCGGGTCGCTTCCGACCGGGAATCGCCTGCTGTTTCCGGAAGGTCCTCTCCCCTTCCGCCCAGATGCTCGACGATTCTTTCAATATCCGTTTCCTTCATCATCGACGGTCGCCCATTTACTCTGGGGCCGAAAAGCCATCGGCCTCCATCATTGTTCGCATCTTTTCGAGGCCTCGATAAACCTTCATTTTTGCGCTGCTGAGCGTATCCCCCGTCACAGATGTGATGTCCTCGAAGCTCATCCCTTCGTAAAAGCGAAGGATCACCGCTTCCCGGACCGGAACCGGCAGTCTCAACAGGTAGCCCTGCATCCGCCGGCCCTGTTCCCTGCCGATGGCCGCCTCTGTCGGGTCGCTTCGCGGGTCTGCTGCTTCCAGCACGCCCTTCCCGCCTGAGTCTTCGGCCTGGGCCTTCGCCTTGCGGAGATGATTCCGGATCACGTTGAGGCTGATCGTGTAGAGCCAGGGGAAAAATCTCTCCCCGGCCCTGAAGCGCCCGAGGGACTGAAAGCCCCGTATAAACGTTTCCTGGGTCAGGTCTTCAGCGTCCTGGGTGCTTCCCGTCATTCGAAAGGCAAGACGGAAGACCGGACCCTTGTAGGCATCGACCAAGGCTGCAAAGGCCTCACGGTCGCCCCCGAGGACACGGCCGATAATCTCCCCTTCATCGATCTGCTTCATATACAAATCGAACCGGCAAAAAGTCACATCATTTTATGCATCTTCCATGACAAAAATGCGCACACCTGTCCTTATTAGTCGATAATCGGCGCAGGCGAAAGCTTTTTCGTCATTGCCGCGCCGAAAACCTTCCCCTTGCTTTTTCAACAGGCTCATTATAGAGATTTTTTAATAGTTTTGGCATATTAGTTGAATACTGTGTCTTGTCAGCCGTCATGAACCGCAGGACATCGAACGACCTGTCGGCACATTTTCCAAGGATGGAACCCAAGCCGGTGCCAGAAGAGTCAGGAAACCCCATCGACATCAGCATCATCCTCCCGGCCTACCAGGAGGAGCAGGGAATCTCTTCCCTGCTCAGCCGCATCCGGGACGTCATGGAGAAGCTTGGCCGACCCTGGGAAGTGATCGTTGTCGACGACGGCTCCGAGGACGGGACGGCCGCGAGAGCACGAGAGGCGGGGTCGAGAGTCATCTCTCACCCCTACAACATCGGGAACGGCGCGGCCGTGAAAACGGGCATCCGCGAGGCCCGGGGCCGTTTGATCGTGATGATGGACGCCGACGGCCAGCACGACCCTGCGGACATCCCCCGGCTGCTTGAGCAATTGGAAGTGCACGACATGGCTGTGGGGGCCCGCACGAAGGAATCCGAGACCAGCCTCCACCGGGATCTGGCCAATAAGGCTTATAACTGGTTTGCTTCCTACATCTGCAATCGCAGGATCGAAGATCTGACATCGGGCTTTCGGGCAATCAAGGCCGGCGCAGCCCGGGCTTTTCTCTACCTCCTGCCGAACACGTATTCCTATCCGACGACGCTCACCCTGGCCATTGTGCGCTCCGGGCGTAGCCTGAAGTATGTCCCCGTAAAGACGGCCCGAAGAATCGGCAGGAGCAAAATACGTCTCTTGCGGGACGGCACGCGATTTTTCTTCATCATCATGAAGATCGCCACCCTCTTTTCGCCCATGAAGGTGTTCCTGCCGGTGAGCGCAATCATGTTCCTCACGGGACTGGGTTACGGCCTGGTCCGCATATTCCTATTGGACACCCGGTACGGCCCTACGTCGGCCATGCTGATCACGATGGCCGTCGTCGTCTTCATGGTTGGCCTCGTTTCGGAACAGGTTGCACAGCTGCGGTTTGATCGGGCGGAACCGCGGGGGCCGTCGTGCGGGGAATGATGGCCGTCCACCCGGAGATCATCGTCGTGTCATGATGCAGAACTCACAAAACATCAAGCCCCGCAAAATATGCTACATCCTCTCCTACCGCCTTCCTGATTACGTGCGCTCGACGACTCTCATCAATGCGCTCCGCAGGATGCGCGGAACAGTCCTTTTCGAAGCGGTCAATACCAGCAGGGGTTGGCGGCGGTACGTCGAGACGCTTGCAAGGCTGATTCGTTGCCGGCTGATAGAAAAGCCGGACGTTTATGTCCTCGGGTTCCGCGGTTATGAAATTTTCTGGATCGTCCGTCTTCTCACCGCGGGGCATGTTTTGATCGTCGATCACATGATGTCGCCTTATGACAGCCTCCTCAACGAACGAAAGACGCTCAGGAAAGGGGGCCTGCTGGAAACGTTCACCTATTGGTATGAGCGGGGAATTCTCCGGTCCTCGGACATCGTCCTGACGGACACGGAAAGCCACCGGCAGTACTTTTCAGGGCTCTTCGGGATCCCGCCGGAGAAAATCAATGCGGTTCCTGTCGGTACGGATGAGGATCTTTTCCGACCTCGTCCGGGTGCTTGTGCCAACGAAAACGACCTGTTCCGAGTTTTTTTCTACGGCTCTTTCCAGCCGCTCCACGGCATACCGGTCATCCTGGAGGCTGCGCGCCTGCTTTGCGGAAAGCCCGTGCACTTCACCGTTGCGGGGGGGAAAGGGCCGGGCGCAGACCCGTTGCGGGACAGCCGCCCGCCGCTGCCCAATGTGACACACATAGGATGGGTTCCGTACGAGGATCTCCCGGGCATGGCCGCACGGGCCGATCTTTGTCTCGGTGGGCCCTTCGGGAACACGGGTCAGGCTCGGCGCGTCATCACCGGCAAGACGTTTCAATTCCTGGCAATGGGCAAGCCCGTTGTTGTCGGCCGGGGCGCGGACAACCCGGGGTTCGAAGACAGGCGCAATTGCATCATGGTCCCCCAGGGCAGCGGCGAGGAGCTGGCAGGAGCGGTTCTCTGGTGCCTCGAGAACCGTCACAGGCTCGGGGAGATCGGGCGAAACGGGCGCCTTCTCTATGAGAGGCTCTTCTCGACGGAGTGCATCTCGAAACTGCTTCAGCCTCATTTTGAGCCATGAGATACTATCCTCCGAGATATCTCTTCCGCCGACGCGAGCTGCTCAAACGGGTAACGGGAGGGAATCACTTTCTGGAAATCGGCCCGGGCCGCTTTATGCTGTCCGTCGAACTGCTCCGGCATTTCGGGCGCGGGACCCTGATTGATTTCAGCCCCGCCTCCCGCACCTTTTTTACGGCCCTGGGACACGCCGACAGGGACCGGTTGAAGCTCATCAACGCCGATTTCATGGAGTATCCTTTCGAGGTATCCTATGACGCGGTGATCGCCTGTGAAGTGCTCGAGCACATTGAGGATGAGTCGGCGTTCCTCGGGAAAATACGCGGGTTGTTGAACCCGGGGGGGCAATTGATTCTGTCGGTCCCGGCGCGAAAACATTTATGGTCCGATCATGACGAGATCGCCGGGCATTTCCGACGGTATGAGCGGCAGGAAATCACCGATCTGCTGTCGAAGCAGAATTTCAAGCGGATCGATATCGTTGCCTATGGGTATCCGTTCATCAACGTCTTGAGAATGGCCCGGATCATCCTGGCAAAGTGGCAGTACACAGAAAAGATCGGGTGGAGCAAAGAACAGAAGACGAAGGATAGCGGTTCGGTGCAGGCGGGGCTGCTCGCCAGGTGCATCGGGCTGCTGATCAATCCTGTCACGGTGTACCCCCTGTGCCTGATTTCCTCGCTGTTCAACGGCAGGGACCGCTCGGAAGGATATCTGGTGATCGGTGAGAAATGAACGTTCAACTGGCGTATAGAAATTACAAGCCTCTTCATGACCTCTATCGATCCTTGCTGATAGAGCCGCCCCCGCAGGTGTCCTACGTGCTGCCCAGGACCCTGCGGTTCGCCCGGCGTTTTTACCCGCTTTACCTGATGTACGGTGATTGGGGTCCGGCCCGTTCCCTGATGCACATGGCGCAGCACCTGCTGTTCGGCAGGGCGGGGAGTAATGGACAGGCCGATGCGATTCATTACATCCAGATGATTCCGGGCAACGTTCCTTCAACACCCTACGTGATCGACTTTGAGCATGCTGCGGCGCTTGCGAACTTCGTCCACCCCGATGACGAGGCGAAAAATCGGATTCTCCGCTTCCTGATGGATGATCGGTGCAGGCGGATCATCCCCCTGACCTGGGCGGCGCGCAGGTCGCTCCTCAGCCTCTTTCCCGACCTGGATCCGGGAACGGCATCAAAGGTGGAGGTTATCTACCCCGCCCTCCCCGACTATTCCGGGCTCTGCCGGGCAAAGGGAGACGATGTTCTTCCGCGGCGGGAAGAGGGAAAACTGAAATTCCTGTTTGTCGGAAACGATGTGTACAGAAAAGGACTTCACGAGCTGATGGCGGCATTTAGAGAACTGGAAAAACGATACACCGATATCGAGCTGTGCGTCGTGTCCGACGCGCCGGGGCCGCTGAAAAAAGCTCACCCGTCCCGGAGAATAAAGCACGTTGACCCGGTCTATCCGTTCGACCAGATGATCGAGAGGTTCTACCTTGCCTGCGACGTCCTGGTTCTGCCGACGCACTGCGACACCTTCGGAATGGCGATCCTGTGCGCCCTGTCCTGCGGGAAGCCCGTCGTCACGACGCATCAGTTTGCTTCCGCTGAACTGGTCCGGGATGGAGAAAACGGGCTGCTCGTCCGATCCGGGCGCCTGCTTCTGGAGGAGGTCTGCATGCCGGACAGGACAGCCACCCGGGCATTTGCAACCCGCGAGGCCGATCCCCTTCTGATCGGGGATCTGATTGAGAAGCTGGGCACCCTGTGCGCGAACCCCCGCATTTTGAAGCGGATGTCCGAAGAGGCCGCAAAGGATTTCTGCACGGGCGGCAAATTCTCCATCGGGAAGCGAAACGGTAAACTCAGCAAGGCCTATGCGGATTGTGAAGCTCCCCGCCCGCAGGGCGGGGCTTCCCGGCAAGGAAAGAACCAGACATGATTGCGCGCCCTAATCCCGCCTACAAGGCGGGGTTTGCGGGACGCGCCCCCGGTCAGAGGCCCTGACTCGGAGCGGAGGATCTGCGCGCAACCGTTCAGGAAGTTTACGCTTGAGGCAAGCCGGTACAACACGAGGCGGTCTTGGCTCGCAGGAGCATGCGCCGCGATGCTGGCCGGCGGCAGAGATGAGATGGTCATTCCATGCATTATGAAGCGGACTATTCAAGAACGCAGATTCATTTCCTGACGCAGCCGCCAGAGTGGCTTCCCCGTCTCGAAAGGGTCGACCACCCGCGTCTCATTCTCGATCTGGGTTCCGGGGGCGGGCGAAACAGCGCTTATCTCGGAGCGATGTTTCCGGAGGCTCATGTTGTTGCCCTCGACCTGTCCTTCATCAGGTGTTCCTCCTGCCGCCAGGCAACCGGCGTGGATGTCGTCTGTGGAGACGCCACGAGACTCCCGTT
>DASRZY010000290.1:0-16046 GCA_035685905.1 Syntrophales bacterium | reverse complement strand
ATTTCTCGTCACCGGTTCGGTCAATGCCAGGAACGCGTCAGTCCTGCAGACCCTTTTCGACCAGATGCCTTCTCCCAAGGCGGTGGTGGCCATTGGTATCTGCGCCACTTCGGGCTGCGTCTTTCAGGAGGCGTACAACGTGCTGGGGGGAGTGGACAAGGTGCTGCCGGTCGACGTCTACGTCCCGGGCTGCGCGGCCAGGCCGGAAGCTATTCTGGACGGGATTCTGAGGGCGGTGGAAGTTCTGGAGCGGAAACGCCTGGAGCGCAAGAAATCGCCCGGCGTTGTCGCGGGGGACGCCAAACTGACTGCATAAAGGGGGATTGCCCATGATTGAAGAACAGGAGATGGTAAGCATCGATAAGAAGGAGCTCGTGGGTGCTGTAGCAGAGCTTCGGGCCTCGGGATACCGGCTTGTCCAGATCGGCTGCACGACCCGTGCAGACAACTACGAGATGAACTATTCCTTTGACCGGGAATATCGGTTCAAGAATCTCCGCTTCTCGGTGAAAAACGATGAAGAGGTCCCGAGCATCAGCTATATTTACTGGAATGCTTTTCTGTATGAGAACGAGATTCACGATCTATTCGGTATCCCCATTGCGAATATCGTGATCGATTACCGGGGAACCCTCTATCGCACGCGCATACCTTCTCCCTTCAAGCTGACGGAGAAGCCCGCGGAGCAGAAAGAAAGTGGAGGGCAGCCCTCGTAGGAAGACCTCTTAAGGAGGAACATCGATGGCCAGGATCAACGCAATTCCTTTCGGTCCGCAGCATCCCGTGCTCGTGGAACCCATTCACTTTGACCTGGTGACCGAGGATGAAACGGTGGTGGATGCCATCCCGATCATCGGCTACGTCCACCGCGGGCTGGAGAAGCTCGTCGAAAAAAAAGACTTCATTGAGTACACGTATGTGGCGGAGCGGATATGCGGTATCTGCGGGTACATGCACGGGTTCGGATATTGCCATACCATCGAGCAGGTCATGGGGATAGAGGTTCCGGAACGCGCCCAGTATCTGCGAACGATCTGGGCCGAACTCTCCCGGATCAACAGTCACCTCCTGTGGCTCGGGGTGGCGGCTGATGCCATGGGCTTCGAAAGTCTGTTCATGCATTCCTTCCGCATCCGGGAACACATTCTAAACATGATCGAGGCGACTGCGGGCGGGCGGATGATTTTCGGCTGCGTCAAGATTGGGGGCGTGAGGAGAGATGTGCCCTCCGAGGAGCTCCGCAACATCGTCGCCCGGCTCGGCGAGCTCGAACCCCAGATCCGAGAGATCACCGAGGTCTTTCTCAAGGACTATTCGGTGGAGCACCGGCTGCGAGGGGTGGGGGTGATCTCGAAGGAGGAAGCGTACCAGCTGGGGATGGTGGGCCCTATGCTCCGGGCCAGCGGGGTGGCCCTGGACACCAGGAAAATAGGCTATGGCGTGTACAAGGAACTCACCTTTGAGCCGGTCGTGGAAACCGCGGGAGACTGTTACGCACGGTGTAAGGTACGTGTGAGAGAGATCTTTGAATCGATCGACCTCGTCCGGCAGGCGGTCGAAAAGACCCCGGAGGGTCCAATCGAAGTCAAAGTGAAGGGAACCCCCAACGGTGAGTTCTTCGGTAGGATCGAACAGCCCCGGGGCGAGGTCATTTATTATGTAAAGGGAAACGGGAGTAAATTCCTGGAGCGATTTCGGGTGAGGGTTCCCACCTTCGCCAATCTGCCGGGGATGATCAAAATGCTCAAAGGGGCCCAGATCGCCGATGTGCCGACCCTCATTGTCACCATTGATCCGTGCATCAGCTGCACGGAACGATAAGGGAGGACCCATGCGCCTGAATGAACGATTTTTCGGGATCTCCAAGACGATCACTCGAAGCCTGCTCGGAAAACCGGCGACCCTGATGTATCCCCAGCGTCCACGGGCTTATTCCGCGGCCACACGGGGCATGGTCAAAAATGAGATCGAGAAGTGCATCTTCTGCCGGCTCTGTGAGAGGAATTGTCCGACCGCTGCGATCGTGGTCAGCAAAGAGAGGAAGGAATGGCAGATCGACAGCCTGAAGTGCTGCACCTGCCGGCGGTGCGTGGAGGTTTGCCCGGTCAAGTGCCTCACAATGCACAATGTTTATTTTCCCTCTGTCACCGACAGACCTTCCGGTCTCTATCTCATGGTCCAGCCACCGAAGCCACCGGCTGCTTCCCCAACAAGTCCGCCCAAAGAGCAGGACGCGGCTTCGAGCGAAGAGAGCAAAGGCGGGAGTGAAAAGGAAAAGGAGGAGCAGGGATGAACCTGTATGACTTTGCCATTCAGATGAGCAGCGACGGCGAGAAGTTTTTTCAAACGCTCACCAAACAGGTGAAAAAACCCGGCCTGCGTACAATCCTGGTCATGCTGGCAAACGACCAGGCGATCCATCGCCGCGGCTTCGAAAAAAGAAGACAGAAGGAGGGGGCGTCCCTGTCTGATGCCAAAAGTCTCACGGGAGTGCTCAATCCCTTTGCCCAGAGGTTGAAGCGATTGGGCCGCGGGGAAAGGCTGGATGAGGACCTTCCTCCGGCAGAGCTGTATCGGAGGGGTCAGGAGCTGGACAAGGAATGTGAGGACTTCTTCCGGAAGAGAGCCAGCCGGGTGAAAAACCAACGACTGAAACAGGCGATCCTGGGAGTCGCCGAAGAACAGAGGAAACATTCCGTCACACTCGAGCATCTCATCAACTTCATCATGGAACCCCAGCAGGAACTGGAGGACGCAGAGTGGAACATTGCGGAACCGCCGGCATGACTTCTTCAGAACCGCAAATATCAGACGCCGTGAGGTGGTCCGAAACAAACGCGGAAGGAGATAAATCATGAAAAGAAAGAGGATCACGGTGGACGGATGCACGGCCTGTGCGCTTGTCGCCTATGCTACCAATGAACTGATCACGATCTATCCCATCACTCCCTCCTCCCCTATAGCAGAGACCTGCGATGCCATGGCGACCGCGGGCAAGATGAATCTCTGGGGGTCCGTGCCCAATGTCTGTCAGATGCAGTCCGAGGCGGGCGCGGCCGGGGCGGTCCACGGATCCCTGACCACCGGCGCTTTGACCACGACGTTCACTGCCTCGCAAGGGCTTTTGCTGATGATCCCGAACATGTACAAGATCGCCGGCGAGCTTACCCCAACGGTCTTTCATGTGACCGCGCGGGCCCTTGCCTGTCAGGGGCTCAACATCTTCGGCGACCATTCCGACGTCATGGCGGCCCGGGCCACCGGGTTTGCCCTGCTTTCTTCTAAGAGCGTCCAGGAGGCCATGGATTTCGCCCTTATCGCGCAGTCTGCAACCCTGGAATCTCGGGTCCCCTTTCTCCACTTCTTCGACGGTTTCCGGACCTCCCATGAGGTCCAGAAAATCGAAGAGCTCACCATGGACGACATGCGCGCCTTGATCCCTGAGGACCGGGTCCTGGCCCACCGCCGGCGGGGCCTCTCGCCGGACCGGCCCGCCATCCGCGGCACTTCCCAGAACCCCGATGTGTACTTTCAGGGGAGGGAGACGGTTAACCGTTTCTGCGATGCCGTCCCGCAGGTCGTGCAGAAGGCCATGGATAGATTCGCCGCTCTGGTGGGAAGGCAGTACCGGTTGTTTGATTACTATGGGGACCCGGCGGCGGAGCGGGTGATCATCCTCATGGGTTCGGCGGGCGATGCGGTCACCAGAACCGTGGACGTGCTGAACGCACGAGGGGAAAAGCTCGGGCTGGTCCAGGTCAGGCTGTTCCGGCCATTCTCGGCGAGCGCGTTCCTCGCGGCCGTCCCCAAAAGCGTCAAGGCCATCGCGGTCCTCGACCGCACCAAAGAACCGGGGGCGATTGGTGAGCCCCTCTACCTCGATGTACGGGCGGCTTTCGATGAGGCTCAGGACCAGGGAACCTCCGGATTCCCCGATCAATGGAAGATCGTCGGGGGGCGTTACGGCCTCGGGTCCAAGGAGTTTACTCCCGCCATGGTCAAGGCCGTCTTTGACAACCTTGATCAGGCGACGCCGAAGAACCATTTCACGATCGGCATCAATGATGATGTGACCGGTACAAGCCTGCCCTTCGACGATTCCTTCCAGGTGGAGGGGAAGAACGTTTTCCGGGCCCTCTTTTTCGGGCTCGGCTCCGACGGCACCGTGGGGGCCAACAAGAGCACCATCAAGATCATCGGCTCCGAGACGGACAACTTTTGCCAGGGCTACTTTGTGTACGACTCGAAGAAATCCGGTTCCCTGACTACCTCACATCTTCGTTTCGGGCCGCACGAATTAAACGACCCCTACCTGATCTCGTCAGCCAACTTCATCGCCTGTCACAATCCCTCGTTCGTCGAAAAATATGATTTGCTTTCCGCTGCGGAGGAGGGGGCGGTGTTCCTTCTTACCACTCCGCACTCCAAAGAGTCCGTCTGGGAGACCCTGCCCGTAGAGGTACAGGAACAACTCATCGCCAAGAAGATGAAGTTCTATATCATCGATGCGATTTCCCTGGCCGAGGAAATCGGCCTCGGGTCTAGGATCAATATGATCATGCAGACCGCCTTCTTCGTCATATCGGGGGTCCTCCCCAAGGATGTGGCGGTCCGGACCATCAAAGCCCAGATCGAAAAGACCTATGGCAAGAAGGGGGAGAAGGTTGTTCAGATGAATCAAGCTGCGGTGGATCAGGCCTTGAAGGGCATCGTTGAGGTGCCGGTTCCGCATAAGGTGACTAGCGCGAAGAAAAAGCAACCTGCCGTTCCCGCGGACGCCCCGGAGTTCGTGAGGCAGGTGACGGCAAAGATCATTTCCGGCCAGGGAGATTCACTGCCCGTCTCCGCAATACCAGAAGACGGCACTTGGCCGACCGGTACAACCCAGTACGAGAAGAGGAACATCGCGGTACACATCCCGGTCTGGGAACCGGACATCTGTATCCAGTGCGGCCAGTGCGCCTTCGTCTGTCCCCACGCTACGATCCGGATGAAAGCCTACGATCCGGCCGGCCTGAAAGGAGCTCCGAAAGGTTTTCGGTCAGCCGATGCCAAGGGCAAAGAACTACAAGGGCTCAAGTTCACCGTTCAGGTCGCGCCCGAAGACTGCACCGGCTGCGGTTCCTGCGTCTTTGCCTGCCCGGCAATGGGAAAGGACGCCCAGGGGAATAAGACAGAAGGGTTCAAGGCGATCAACATGCGGCCCCAGGAGCCGCTCCGCGCACAGGAAGCGGAAAAATACCGCTTCTTTCTCGGTCTGCCCGAAACAGACCCGTTCCGTTACAACATCGCCACGGTCAAAGGGAGCCAGTTCGTCCGGCCTCTCTTCGAATACAGCGGAGCCTGCGCGGGCTGCGGAGAGACCCCGTACCTCAAGCTCCTGACCCAGCTCTTTGGAGACCGGCTCCTGATCGGCAACGCCACGGGCTGCTCCTCCATTTATGGAGGGAACTTGCCCACTACCCCCTTCTCCCAAAGGGCCGACGGCCGAGGACCTGCCTGGTCCAACTCGCTCTTTGAAGACGCCGCGGAGTTCGCCCTCGGTATGAGGCTGGCGGTCGATGCCTTCCAGGGGCAGGCCCGGGGGCTGATCAACGTGCTTAAGGAGGACCCCGCCGGCGCTGAACTCGGGGACCTTCTTGCAGCCGTTCAGGGGGCCGATCTGTCGACGCCCCAGGCCATCGAGGTCCAGCGTGGAAGGATCGGGGAACTAAAAGAACGTCTCCCGCGCTCGGCCTGGCCTTTGAAGGAACAGTTTCTCTCCCTTGCCGATTACCTGGTTCCGAAGTCGGTCTGGGCAGTGGGCGGGGATGGATGGGCTTATGATATCGGCTACGGGGGAGTGGACCAGGTTCTCGCCTCGGGCAAGAACATCAATGTCCTGGTTCTCGATACCGAAATCTACTCCAACACCGGCGGACAGATGTCGAAAGCCACGCCCCTGGGGGCAGTGGCGAAGTTTGCTTCAGGCGGGAAGATGACCCCCAAGAAGTACATCGGTATGATCATGGCCACCTACGGGAACATCTACGTTGCCCAGATCGCCTTCGGCGCCAATCCGGCCCAGACAGTGAAGGCCTTCCTCGAGGCAGAGGCTTTTAACGGGCCTTCCCTGGTGGTGGCCTATGCCACATGCACGGGACACGGCATCGATATGAGCAAAGGGATCGAGGCCCAGAGAAAAGCGGTTGCTTGCGGCCACTGGCCGCTCTTCCGGTACAACCCCGAGCTCAAGGTCTTGGGCGAGAATCCCCTGCTCCTCGACAGCAAGGACCCCTCCCTCCCCATCGCTGAATATGTATACGGCGAAAATCGCTACCGGATGCTCCGCACTGCCAATCCCGATTTGGCGGCCCGTGTGCTGCGGAAAACGGAGGAGGATGTGAAGCGGCGCTGGGAATTCCTCAAGCATGTAGCCGCCTGGTCCTACCGGTCTTCACCAGAGACCCCGTCACAAGCTCCGCCGAAACACTGACCTCGGAAAGGAGATCGTCGTGGCCAAATACAAAGTAGTTCTGGTAAGGGATGAATGTACCTCGTGTGAAAGTTGTGTCTCAAGCTGTCCGGCTTCCTATGAGATGGCGGATGATGGGTTGGCCCACGTAAAGGGCTCAAAGAAGGCAGGAAACAACGACGAATTGGAAACAGATACCCTTGGTTGTATGAAGGATGGCGCCGAGGTGTGTCCGGTAACTTGTATACACCTTTACGAAGGCGGCAACCAAATCATCTGATGCGCCGGGCAAGGCGAACCCCGGGTGTTCCCCTCCGGGTCGTGCCCCTTGCCCCGGAGAAAGGTTGAACGCGATGATACTTCCTGCCCAAAAAACCAAGATCGTCTGTACGATCGGGCCCGCCTCGGAATCACCCACGGTGATGAAACAAATGATCGAAGCGGGCATGAACGTGGCCCGGCTGAACTTTTCCCATGGAGACTTCGCTGCCCACAAGAAGGTCATCGAGAACCTCCGGGCTGCCTCTGCGTCCCTTGGCCGCCGCATCGCGATCATGGCCGACCTCTCGGGGCCGAAGATGCGGATCGGGAAAATTGATCCGGAACCTGTCGAACTCAAGCCGGGCGATCCCTTCACGCTGACCACGGAAGATATCGTCGGCGATGCGAACCGTGTCTCCGTATCCTTTGACCGCCTTCCTCAAGCAGTCAAGAGGGGAAATACGCTTTTCCTGAATGACGGCTATATCCAGCTTGAAGTGAATGAAGTAAAGGGCAGGGACGTACTCTGTACGGTGAGGGTCGGCGGAGATCTCCGATCGCGTAAAGGACTCAACCTACCGGGCATCGACCTCGGGATCACTGCATTCACCAAACGGGACCATGAATGTCTCCGGTTCGCCTTGGAGAACGGCGTGGATGCCGTGAGCCAGTCATTTGTTGAAAGCGCGGCTGACATTGAAGCAGTGCGCAAGGCCGCGGCGGGCCTGGGGCATCAGCCATTCATCATTGCCAAGATCGAAAGGTCCGGTGCGCTAAATCAAATCGATGCGATCCTTGATGCGACCGACGGAATCATGATTGCCCGCGGCGACCTCGGCGTCGAGGTCCCAATTGAAGAGATCGCAGTGTTGCAGAAGCGGCTGATGCACCTTGCGAATATGCGCGCAAAACCCGTCATCACAGCGACCCAGATGCTCGAGTCCATGACCGATAACCGCCGGCCCACGCGGGCCGAGGCAACAGATGTAGCGAACGCGATCCTTGATGGCACCGACTGCGTCATGCTTTCTGGGGAGTCGGCCACGGGAAAGTACCCCGTCGACGCGGTCGCAATGCTTGCAAAGATCGCGGCTTCGGTGGAAGGTCATCGTCCCGCCAATACGGTGAAAGAACTCTATCAGGGTGTTGATCTTGTAGGAAGGATCCGCCCAGAGCACCTAATCGCCATCGGCGTGGAGGCATGCCTGGAATACGAATCTCCTGCAGCCGTTTTCGTCCCCACTCACAGCGGGGCCACGGCGCGGAGCGTCGCACGGTTCCGTTTCCCTGCCTGGACGGTTGCCGTGAGCTCCCAGCAGGCGACCTGTCAGAGCCTCCAGTTCTCCTCGGGCGTATACCCGGTGCATGAACCGGAACACCCAGAACGTTGGACGGACTACATCAGGCAATGGGTACGCGATCACGGAATGGAGGGAAAGCTCGCCATTCTGACTGAAGGGCCTTCCTCAAGGCACCCTGAGACGAACCATCGCATGGAGATCATCGATCTCAGCCGTTGAGAAGGAGCGGAAACACATGAGCACGATCGCGGACCGGCTGAAAGAGGAGCGTTGGACATGAAGAAACTGGTATTGCTCCGCCACGGCGAGAGCACCTGGAACAAGGAAAACCGGTTCACGGGCTGGACCGATGTGCCGCTTTCGGGAAGAGGCATTGAGGATGCCAGGGGAGGCGGGATGTCTTCTCCGCGAAGCAGGACTCACATGCGACATTGCATACACGTCGGTCCGGAAGCGGGCGATCAAGACCCTCTGGATCGTGCTGGAGGAGATGGACCTCATGTGGATCCCGGTTAGTCGGCAGCTGGCAGCCGACCGGAGGATGGCGCTCTACCGGCACATGGCCCAGCTCCACTTCCCCTTGTGCCGGCCGGGAGAGAAAACAGCCGACGAAGAGACGGCATAGTTCTCAATCGAAAACGAAAACAGATTGTACCACTGAGGAACGGAGGCACAGAGTAAAAACGATATTTATCTGACAAGCAATCAACAGTTCTTCTCCGTGTCTCTGCGTCTCCGTGGTGAAAACCTTTTGATTTATCCGAAAGGAGTGCACTGTATGAATCTCTCAACAAATTATATGGGAATGTCGCTCCGGAATCCGTTTGTTGCCGGTCCATCCCCGCTCACAGAGCACATTGAAACCATCATGCCCTTGGTCGACTCAGGCATTGCCGCCGTTGTTCTACCGCCGCTTTTCGAAGAACGGCTTCAGGACGAGGAGATGGATCTCTTCCGTTTGATCGATATGCCTGCCGAATCCTTTGCCGAGTCGCTTTCCTTCTTCGCGGAGGCGGATCGTCCGATCGTCACAGCGAAGGCGCAGATTGCGCACGTGGCGGCCGTGAAGAAGCGAGTCGATGTTCCCGTTATCGCGTCGATAAGCGCCGTCAACCCGGACCGCTGGACGGAATACGCCGCTCTCATGGAGAAAGCAGGAGCGGATGCGCTGGAGCTGGATTTCTACTTCGTGGCAACCGACGGCACCGAACCGGGGGAGGCAATCGAAAAAAGGTTCATCGATGTGCTCCGGCGCGTAAAGGGCCGCGTTAAGGTTCCCGTGAGCGTAAAGTTAACGGCCTTTCACACGTCGCTCGTGCATTTCAGCCGCAGCCTGGAGGCGGCGGGGGCCGACGGCCTCGTCCTGCTGCACCGGTTTTACGAGCACGACATCGATATCGAAAACCTGGAGCCCCTGTTCCAGCTCCGGCCCTCCGATTCCCGCGAACTGCTTCTGCGACTGAGATCGCTCGCCATCATTTCTGGTGCGGTCGACTGCTCCCTTGCGGCGAGCGGCGGCGTGCATTCGGTGCCGGACACGATCAAGGCAATCATGTCCGGAGCAGACTGCGTGCAGATCACGTCGTCGTTGCTCCAGAACGGGAGCGGGTATATAGCCACCCTGCTCGAAGGACTTGAGGCGTGGATGGAGAGGAACGAATATGACTCGGTCAGGCAGATGCGGGGCAGCATGAACATTAAAAGAATTCCGGACCCGGGCGCCCTGTCGAGGCGGCATTATATGCACGTACTCAGTTCCTGGCCTAAAAGGCATGCAGAGTGAGGGAGTTTTACGAAGAACTCATTCAACGCGGTCATTCCGAGCTTGCACCGAACCACCGCATGGAGATCATCGATCTCAGCCGTTGAGAAGGAGCGGAAACACATGAGCACGATCGCGGACCGGCTGAAAGAGGAGCGTTGGACATGAAGAAACTGGTATTGCTCCGCCACGGCGAGAGCACGTGGAACAAGGAAAACCGGTTCACGGGCTGGACCGATGTGCCGCTTTCGGGAAGAGGCATTGAGGAGGCCAGGGAGGCGGGACGTCTTCTCCGCGAAGCAGGGTTCACATTCGACATTGCATACACATCGGTCCTGAAGCGGGCGATCAAGACGCTCTGGATCGCGCTGGAGGAAATGGACCTGATGTGGATTCCAGTCCATAACCATTGGAGACTCAATGAGCGCCATTATGGCGCGCTTCAGGGACTGAACAAGACGGAGACCGCGGAAAAACACGGGGTGGAGCAGGTCAAAATCTGGCGGAGGAGCTATGATATTCCGCCGCCGGTGCTCACGAAGGACGATGAACGCTATCCCGGGAAAGACCCTCGCTATGCGCGCCTGAGTCCCGAGGAGATTCCCCTGACGGAATCGCTCAAGGACACGGTTGCGCGCTTTCTGCCATACTGGCACGAGACGATCGCGCCGGTCGTGCGGGGTGAGAAACTGGTGATCATTGCCGCGCATGGCAACAGCCTGCGCGCCCTAGTAAAATTTCTGGACAACATTCCGGATTCGGAGATCGTCGGTTTGAACATCCCGACAGGGATTCCTCTGGTATATGAACTGGAGGACGATCTAAAGTCGATTCGCAGCTACTACCTGGGCGACCCTGAAGCGGCAAAAAAAGCGGCACAGGCTGTCGCAGACCAACTGAAAAAAGGATAGAGAACGATAGAGGGAATGAACTGAAATACACCGGGAAACATGAGTTGGGTGCACGGGATGACGGATTCTCGAAGGATCCTTCGCATCATTGAACCAGTCCAAGGGGGAACATATGGCGAAGATTGTGAAAGTTATCGGAAGAGAAATTCTCGATTCGCGGGGCAATCCGACCGTTGAGGCGGATGTCATTCTCGATGACGGAGCCATGGGTAGGGCGGCGGTGCCGTCGGGAGCGTCCACGGGCGTTCACGAGGCGCTAGAACTGCGTGACGGAGAGAAAAAACGCTATTTGGGCAAGGGCACCCGAAAAGCCGCCAAGCACGTCAGCAAAGAGATCGCCAGAGCTATCACGGGTATGGATGCTGCGTGCCAGGAGGAGATCGATCTGAAGATAATCAATACCGACGGCACAAAGAACAAGGGCCGTCTTGGTGCAAACGCGATCCTTGCCGTTTCGATGGCCGTGGCGCGCGCAGCCGCCCAGTCACAGAAGACTCCGCTGTACCGGTATCTCGGCGGGGTGTCCGCATCAATACTTCCTGTTCCGATGATGAACATCCTGAACGGTGGCGCACATTCGGACAATTCCGTCGACTTTCAGGAATTCATGGTCTCTCCGTATGGAGCTTCCAATTTTGCCGAAGCCCTCAGAATGGGAGCTGAAGTCTTCCACACCCTCAAGGGTGTGCTCAAGAAAAAGGGTTACTCAACGGCGGTCGGAGACGAAGGAGGGTTTGCGCCGAACCTGAAGTCCAACGGGGAAGCAATCGAGGTTATCCTCGAAGCGATCGAAAAGGCGGGGTACAAGGCCGGAAAAGACATAGGTCTTGCCCTTGATCCTGCATCAAGCGAGTTCTATGACAGCCAGAAGAAGAAATACATATTCAAGAAATCGGACGGCAGCGTCCATGATTCTGCAGGGATGGTCAGATTCTGGTCGGACTGGGTCCGCCAATATCCAATCATCTCGATCGAGGACGGGATGGCCGAGGATGACTGGAAAGGCTGGAAATTAATCACCGACGCTCTGGGAGATAAGGTCCAGCTCGTTGGGGACGACCTCTTTGTCACCAATACCGAACGGCTTGGCCGCGGTATTAAAGACGGTATTGCGAACTCGATCCTTATCAAGGTTAATCAGATCGGCTCGCTTACGGAAACGCTCCAGGCCATGCAGATGGCGATGGGTGCCGGATATACCACCATGGTCTCCCACAGGTCCGGTGAAACCGAGGATACCTTCATTGCCGACCTTGTTGTAGCAACAGGGGCGGGCCAGATCAAGACAGGGTCGGCAAGCCGGACCGACCGGATCGCCAAATATAATCAGCTGCTCCGCATCGAGGAGAAGTTGGGTGGTTCGGCCACGTTTGCCGGCAGGGCAACTTTCCGTCAGGAAAAAATAAGGGAATTCGTCCCAAGGAGTGGAAAGCCGGTTGAGAGCAAAGGAAAAAAGAAAAAATAGTCTTACTCAGAACTCGAATAGACTTTATCGGTGAGGAGATCTGAAATGAAAATCTTAACAACGCCCAGAATGGAGCGCTGCATCGGCTGTCACTCCTGCTCACTTGCTTGTGCGCGTCTTGTTCACAAACGACTCTCCTGGGACACCGCCGGCATCCGCATCCGATCATCGGGAGGATTATCGACCGGATTCGAGGCACGGACCTGTCTGGCTTGCGACCCAGCGCCCTGTGCGCAAGCCTGCCCGACGGGCGCTTACTCACAGCGGAAAGGTGGGGGGGTTATCGTGCGCAAGAACCTCTGTATCCGCTGCGGGGAGTGTGCCCACGCCTGCCCTGTGGATGCCATCTATCTCGACCCAATGCGGGAACCCTTCGTTTGCATCCATTGCGGCCGGTGCGTGCCCTTCTGCCCGCATGATTGCCTGGAAATGGCCGAGGTTGCGGTAGCAGAAGCAGCGCGGCAGGGAGGTGCGTCATGATCAGGGACAACTTCAGGGTACTGGTGGTCGACCTTGGCACCGGCCGCGGCAGCGTCGTAACCGTGGACGGCAGGGACAGAGTGGTTGGCGGCAGCGGGCTTGCGGCACTCCTGTTCAACAAGTATGGTCGTGTGGACATCCCGTGGAACGATCCTGTTCAGCCGCTCATCTTTACCATCGGTCCTCTTACCGGCTACTTTCCGCTCATGAGCAAGACGGTCTGCGCGTTCAAGTCGCCCTACCACGACCAGTACGCGGAAAGCCACGGCGGCGGCCGCTCGGCGTTTGCGCTCCGCTTTGCGGACCTCGATGCCCTCGTCGTCACGGGCAGGGCTACCCGGCCGTCGTGCATCGCCGTCGGTTCACGGAATCTCGAGGTGAAAGAGGTCCATTACCTATGGGGCAGGGACCTCTATACAACCGGTAAGATGCTGCGCAGCATGTTCAAGGGGGCAGGGCATCGGAGCATTCTGCGCATTGGACAGGCTGGCGAGAACGGTTCCGCCATGGCAGGTATCAACGTCGATTCCTACAGGCATTTCGGAAGGCTCGGCGGAGGCGCCGTGATGGGAAGTAAGAACCTAAAGGGCATCGTGATAAACGGCGATGGGTCGTTCCCGCTCAACGGATCAAAAGAGTACCCGAAACTCTTTCAGGATGTCTATACGAAGCTCACCGACACCGACATGATGAGCAAGTACCACGACATCGGCACACCCATCAACATGGCGGTCCTGAACGAGGTGAAGATGCTGCCCATCCGCAACCTCCAAAAGACAACTGATCCCATCATCAGCGGCATCACGGGAGAGAAGTTTGCGGAGCTTGCGCTGCTTCGAAACGCCGCCTGCGCAGGCTGCCCGGTCGGTTGTATCCACATCGGATTTGTGCGCGAGCGGTTCCGGAAGGAGCACCGCTATATTTATCGACAGGTCTCCTACGACCACGAGCCGATCTTTGCCGTGGGGTCTATGCTCTCGGTCGTGGACTGTTTCGCGGTGCTCGCCATCATCGATGTTGCGGAAAAGATGGGGCTTGACGTAATGTCGGCGGGCGTGGCCCTCGCTTGGGCCACCGAGGCCCTGGAGAAGGGGCTCATTTCGGAAAAGGAGACAATCACCAGGCTCACCTTCGGCGACAGCGAAGCATACAAACAGGCGATGCAGCACCTCGGACAGGGAACGAACGAGTTCTATCGCCTTCTCGGACAGGGCACGCTGAAGGCTGCGGAGCAGTACGGGGGCAAGGACTTTGCCTGCGTGCTCGGCCAGGAAATGGGGGGATACGCAACAGGGGAGGTCTTCTTCGCCTCCCAGGCGCTTGGCTTCCGGCACTCGCACCTGGACAGCGGCGGCTACTCCTACGACCAGAAGGAGAAAAGCAAGGATCCGGCGAAAGCCGTGGACTTTCTGGTCAAGGACGAGCAGGGGAGGGTGCTTCTCACCTCCATGGTTGCCTGCCTCTTCGCGCGCGGGGTGTACACCGACTCGCTGCTGGCGGAATGTCTCAAGTCCATTGGCTACGACGCGCTCGCTGACAATCTCGGCAGCGTGTCAAAGAACATCCAACAGCTCCGCTGGAAGACGCGCATCGCCACGGGATACCGGCCTGAGGACGTGATCATCCCGAAGCGCTTCCTTGATATCACTACAGGCAAGGGGCCCATGGACGGAGCCTTCCTCGCAGGTCTCAAAGACCAGTATGCGAAGGCCATCCGGTCTCTCGCAGCGCCGGATGTGGCAGAGGGTTCTCCTGAGAGACAGAGCGAAGCCTGACCCTGGTAATATGAACGTGAAGAGAAGACGTTGATAGCATCACCGGCCTGAAGGGCGAAGCTCCTCGATCCAGGCCCTGAAACCACGAAGAGCCACCACGGATTCTGTTTGCGGATGCGGCAGGTAGCATTCCGCGTCCCCGGTTGATGGGCTGATGAGGATCAAAGGTTGGTGGAGTGACGTCTGAGCCTGTCCATGGTAAGAGAGACCCGTGTTGTGCTGGAACAGAGGCTGTTCCTGCGAGGCCTTCTCATGTGCATGTGATTGTTCATCCTGCTGCATCAATGGGTCATGCTGAACGTTGTGATACTATCGGGACTGCCCACTTTGCTGGCTGTTATGATCATTTCTGCATGTTGCGTCGTCTGGGTGTTGTCGAATGGGAAAGTAAAGGAGCGTATTGAATGAAAGCAGGAACGAGTTCCCCGCTGGGAGCGACACCTTTATATGAAGGGGTCAACTTCAGTGTCTTTTCAAAAAATGCCACAGGGGTTGAACTGCTCCTCTTCGAGGGCGTAGATGACAACCGGCCCAGCCGTGTCGTCCGCCTCGATCCCATCGAGAACCGCGTGTACCACTACTGGCACGTGTTCGTACCGGATGTGCGGCCTGGCCAGGTCTATGGCTACAGGGTCGCAGGGCCTTCCGATCCGGCACGGGGGATGCGGTTCGATCCCGACAAGGTCCTTCTCGATCCTTACGGTCGCGGTGTGGTGGTCCCGAAGAACTACGACCGCACTGCTAACAGCAGGAAGGGCAACAACGCGGCAACGGCGATGAAGAGCGTGGTGGTGGACCCCCGAGCCTACGATTGGGAAGGTGACGCGCCGCTAAAGCGGCCGTCGTCACGGACCGTGGTGTACGAGATGCACGTGGCCGGTTTCACGCGCAATCCGAACTCCGGTGTTGCCCCGGACAAGCGCGGCACCTATGCCGGACTGATCGAGAAGATTCCCTATCTCCAGAAGCTGGGCATCACTGCGGTCGAACTGTTGCCGGTGTTCCAGTTCGATGCTCAGGACTGCCCGCCGGGGAAGGTCAACTACTGGGGCTACGCGCCGGTCTCGTACTTCGCGCCCCACCAGGCGTATAGCGTGCGTAGGGACCCGCTCGGCGCGGTGGACGAGTTCCGCGATATGGTCAAGGCGCTGCACCGTGCGGGCATCGAGGTGATCCTCGACGTCGTGTTCAATCACACTGCCGAAGGCAACCATGACGGCCCGACGATCTGCTTCCGAGGTCTCGAGAACGCGGCCTACTACATCCTGGAGCAGGACAAGCGCTTCTATTCCAACTACACGGGCTGCGGGAACACCCTCAACGCAAGCAATCCCATCGTGCGGCGGATGATCATCGACAGTATGCACTACTGGGTGACGGGGATGCACGTGGACGGCTTCCGATTCGATCTCGCGTCGATCCTCACGCGGGACGAGAACGGTAACCCTCTTGCGAACCCGCCCGTGCTCTGGGATATCGAGACGAGCCCAATACTGGCCGGCACCAAGCTCATTGCCGAGGCTTGGGACGCCGCCGGCCTGTACCAGGTGGGCAGTTTCGTCGGGGACAGCTGGAGGGAATGGAACGGACGGTTTCGCGACGATACCCGCAGTTTTTTCCGCGGCGAGGAAGGTTCA
>DASRZY010000289.1:0-10106 GCA_035685905.1 Syntrophales bacterium | reverse complement strand
TCGACCTTGTACTTGTCGGAGGCCTTCTGGATCAGGGGCCCGTACTTCGTCATATCGATGCCAGCCTTGATGATCACCCGCCGTTCTTTGATCCACAGCTTGTAGTCGGGGCTGGTGGGAACGTTGGTGATGTGAATGACCCCGTCCTCGTCGACATAGCGGTAGATGTCGGCATAGGCAGGAGCGACTGGCAAAAAGACGCCGAGCGTCAACATCCACAGTGTGATAGCTGCAAGAACGGGTTTGGTTAAGAAGTTCATTTGTGGCACCGACGGGAAAACGATCTATACCTCATTGAATCTTTTATCAAATTTCCGGGCCTGGAGAAAGCCGAAACTTTCCCGTTTCTTTACCCACTGATCGCTTCAAGAAACATACCACCTTAATTTCTTATCGGCATTCCACTCATAAAAATAAGGCGGTTTCTACTTCCCCCGTCCCACCCAGCACTTCATGCTCCCCGTAACTCCCAGGAGAACCACAAGTGCTTGGAACCAGGAATCGGGCAGAAGCCTCAGCCTCGGGATCAGGTGAACCGTCCAGGGACGCTTGGGGGAATATCGGCCCTTCTTCAAGGCCGACTCCACGATGGCCTCTGCGATCACGTCATGATCTTTGAGAAGCGGCGCAATCAGGTTGCCCAGGAACCCGAGTTTGGCGCCCTCGAACATGCCCTTGGCGATGTAGCTCGGATGGATGGAGGACCACTTCACACCCCGCTTTCCGCGCTCCCAAGCCTCGAAGCGCAGGGACTCCGTGAGGCCCCAGACCGCCCACTTCGTCGCGGCGTACATGGAGAGACAGGGGACACCCAGGGTCGCAGAGGCCGAGGAGATGTTCACGATGTGGCCGCAGTTTCTCTCGTACATCCCGGGGAGACAGGCCTTGATGGTGTAAATCATGGAGGTCAGGTTCACGTTGATGGTTTTTTCCCAGACTTCGTCGGGACAGTCCACAAAATCCCCGCCCATGACATAACCGGCATTGTTGATCAGGATGTCCACCTGCCCCATCTCGGCGGCGGCCGTCTTGGCGAGCTCGTATACCCGCTTTTTGTCGGTCACATCGCATACATGGGTAAACACCCTGCCGCCGAGCGCTTCCAGTTCTTTTTTCGCCTCTTCCAGCGCTGCGGCGTTGAGGTCCCAGATGGTCACGGCGCAGCCCTCGCGCACCAGCCTCTTCGACGTGGCCAGGCCGATCCCCATGGCGCCTCCCGTGACAACAGCGCCTCTGCCTTTCAAATCCATCACCGTCCCCTCCTTCCCGGGCCTGTCGCCCCGATCCTGATTGCTGGTAAAAAAACATTAATGATATTGAACAATTTGCCGATAACACATGTGAAGCTCCCCGCCCACAGGGCGGGGCTTCCCGGTAAGGAAAGAACCAGACATGATTGCGCGCCCTAACCCCGCCTGCAAGGCGGGGCTTGCGGGACGCGCCCCCGGTCAGGGACCCCTCTCGGTCCCCGCAGGGTCTTCCTTATACCTGCGGGCCGGCTGCCGCAGCCGGCGGCCAACTCCGCGACAACGGGAGAAAAAAGGAACGGAGATGAGTGCAAGGATCAATGTAATTTTTTCGAGTACGAACAAGAACTTTCTCTACAACTGCGAGATCCCGATTTCCATGCTGCCGAGAATCGGCGAGCGCATCCGGCTGAGCATCCCGGGCCACTCCGACATCCGCTGCTACGTGGAAGACATGGAGTGGCAGTACGCGGAGCTGGAAAAGACCATCGATATCTCCATGGTTGCAAGGGTCAAGATACTAAAAGAAGACTAAAAAAGTGTCAAAGTGCATGAGTGCAAAAGTGTCTAAGCGAAGAAATTCAAACGAATTTCACTCAGACACCAAGACACTTATACACTCTGTCACAGCCGCGCAGCGGCTAGAGGCGCCGGGCGATCATCTGAAGCACCGTGCCGGCTATAAGCAGAAAAAAGTACCCCCGGCCGATTTCCAGGACCTGCTCCGATGAGATGATTCCCAGCGTCCCCAGAATGATCGCCAGCGCCGAAATAGCCAACCCCCCCAGGATCAGCCAGTAGACGATCTTCGCTTTTTTCAGCCACTCACGCCAGGATTTTTCCATCGCATGCCCCGCTCCCGATCGCTTGGTCATTGTTATGGCATTCCCCCTCACCCTGGCCCCCTCCCTCGGTGGGGAGAGAGTACCCGGAAGGACAGGGGCCTCTTATTGTGAGTTGACAGCCCGCGCACTTTCACATAAAAAAAGCGTAGAGGGTTGCCATGCATCGACGGAACGTGACGATAGTCTTTCTGGGGGCGCTGATGATTGCGGGGTGCGCCGGGTTCATATTCGAAGAGCCCACGATCACCCTGAGAGAGATCCACGTCCGCCAGATTTCCCTCAGCGAGGCCTCCCTGGTCTTCGTTGCCGAGATCCAGAACCCGAACCGTTACGATCTTCGCGTGAAGTCGTTCAATTACACCGTCTATCTGAACGACCGCGAGACAGGCAGCGGCTCGCTGCAGAAGGAGATCCCCGTGCCTGCCTCCTCGACGGCCCAGGTCGAGATCCCCGTCTCGGCCCGCTTCGGCAGCCTGGGGGAAATCGCCAGGATGTATATGACCGGCGGGGAGCTCCCCTACCGCATCGAGGGTAAAGCCCTGGTGAAGGCCGGGCTCTTCGACCGAAACTTCCCCTTCTCCCGAACCGGCGTTCTCACCTCGAAAAAGTCTGAAAAATAATTATCTCGAATTCACCCAACCCCCCTCACCCCGACCCTCTCCCTCGGTGGGGAGAGGGAGCCTGCAGGGTGGGCCTCTGGGGGCCTATATTTCGTAGCTTTCCCCATCCGCCGGCACATGCGTGGGGAACCCGATCTGCTCCTTCACCTGCTTCTCGAATTCCAGAGACGCCGTTTCTTCACCGTGGACAATAAAGACCTCGGGTTTGTTCCTGAAGAGCTTCAGCCACTCCAGGAGCTCCTTCTGGTCGGCGTGGGCGGAAAAGCCGCCGATCGTGAAGACACGGGACCGGACGGCGATCTTGTCGCCCAGGATGTAGACCTCTTTTGCCCCGTCGACAATCGCCCTGCCCAATGTCCCCTTCGCCTGGAAGCCGACAAAGACGACACTGCACTCCGGGCGCCAGAGGTTGTGCTTGAGGTGGTGGCGGATGCGCCCGCCTTCGCACATCCCGCTGCCGGCCAGCACAATGACCCCCGAGGTGATCCGGTTGAGCTTCATGGAATCCTGGGGGGCGTGCGTGTAGTGGACGCGCACCGTCTTCCTGCCCTTTTTCCCGAAAACGATTTTGGCGTCCTCGTCGAACAGCTCGGGATGGGCAAAGTAGACCTTCGTGGCCTCCTCGGCAAGCGGGCTGTCCACGTAGATATCGAGGGGGGATGGCAGACGGCCGTCCCGGACGAGCTTGTTGAAGTAATACAGCAGATCCTGCGTCCGGCCGACCGCGAACGAGGGGATGTAAACGTTCCCGCCCCGTTTGAACGTGGATACGACGGCCTCCACGAGTTCATCGATGCTGTCTTCCATCCCCTTGTGGAGGCGGTTTCCGTAGGTCGATTCCATGACGACGTAGTCGCTCTCGGCCGCATGCTCGGGGTCCTGGAGGATGGGGTTCCCCTTCTTTCCGATATCGCCGGAGAAGGAGATCTTCTTATCGGGGTTGTTCCGGTACCAGATCTCCAGCGTTCCCGACCCCAGAATGTGCCCTGCATCGCTAAAGGAATAGCGGATGCCGTTTTTCAATGAATAGGTCTCGCCGTACTGCTTCTTTTCGAAATAGGGGATGGCGGCGATAGCGTCTTCGACGGTGTAGAGGGGCTCGACGACTTTTTCGCTCCCTGCGCGCCTGGCCTTCTTCGTCATCCACTCAGCGTCCATCTCCTGGATGTGGGCCGAGTCGGCCAGCATGACCCTCGAGAGTTCCGCCGTGGCGGCCGTTGTGATGATCTTTCCCCGGAAGCCCTCACGGACCAGGCGGGGGATCAGCCCCGAGTGATCGATATGCGCATGGGTCAGGAACACGTATTCGATCTCCCGGGGGTCGAATCGGAAAGGCGCCCGATTCAGTGTGTCGGAATCATGGCCCTGATGCATCCCGCAGTCCACGAGGAACTGCATACCGTTTGCCGAGAGGAGAAAACACGACCCTGTGACTTTTCGCGCCGCGCCGAGAAAGGTGATCTTCATGAAGAGGCCTCGCAATCGTTTCGGAAGTGGAGTTGACGTGCTGTAAAAAGAGCCCCGGATGGACAACGTGTCATTCATATAATAAACTGATCGGCAGGCGCAACAGAATAACGCAGTCGGAGCCGGATCGTGAGAGAAGCGCGGGAAAGCTGGAACACTCGGGAAACGAAGGCGCGTTGGGACCGCCTCGCGAAGCACTATGGCCTCGTCGAATGGATCTCGGAGTGGTACCTGAAGCACTTTCGAAAGATCCTGTGGGCCCATGCCGCGGGGCGCGTCCTCGAGGCAGGCGCCGGGTCGGGGCTCAACATTGCCTTCTACCCTCCGGGGGCCCGGGTTACGGCTACGGATCTTTCAGGGGCAATGATGCAGAGGGCGCGGGAGCGGTCGCGAGAACAGAAAGCGGATGTCACCTTCGAGGAGGCGGACCTCTGCGCACTGCCCTTCTCAGACCGCACCTTCGACACGGCTGTTGCGACCTTCGTCTTCTGTTCCGTTGCGGATCCGGTCACGTGTCTCCGGGAACTGGCCCGGGTCGTGAAACCGACCGGCAAGATCCTCCTTCTCGATCACGTACGGATCGAGCGACCGCTGATCGGCCCTTTCATGGACCGGCTCAATCCGGCGACGGTCCGACTGGCCGGGGAGCACATCAATCACCGGATGGATGCATTCGTGCGTTCGGCAGGCCTCGAAGTCGTTGAGAGCCGCAGACTCGGTTTCATGGGGATCATGCAATTCATCGTCGCCCGCCCCGGGAGCGTAACATCTTCGTGACGACGGCTTTGTCCTTGACACCCCGGCACCGCTTCCCTACACTCATTTTGCATACAATTTATCACTAAACATTGAACTTTCTTCCGGGAGGAACGGGCCCATGAACTATTTCAAGCAGGCCGCCGTCAAGATATACAACGACGCAAAAAAAGAGAAACGTCTCATCGAGGGGCGCACCCTCGACGAGCTCAAAGGAATCGCTTTGCGCCACGAGGGCGTGATCCAGACGCAGGTTGGATCCGTCGCGGCGGACTCGGAGCCCATGAACCGCTGCGCGCCCCACACGTTCAACAACATAGACCACCCCTTCGGCGAAGCGGAGGAGAAACTCGCCCGGCAGGCCGTGGATCGCCTTTCCAGGGAGAAGGTCGTCTGCCTCGACACGATGGTGGGCGACGGGCGCGACGGCGTCACTGCCCGCTTCATTATGCCCGAGCAGTACGCGCAGATCGCCTACGGGCTCAAGCTTCTCATGGATTACCCCGCGGCAAGGGTTGTCGAGGACCCTACCTACACCATCATTTTTTTCACCGACGAGTCCTTCGAGGCAAACAAGAAGAAGAAACTGCTGGACAAGGATGTCGCCGTGCGGCTCTGGATGGGCGAGAAACGGGGCGAGCAGGTCAAGATCTGCCGCAACACCATCTACCTGGGCGAGGGGAAGAAGGGCGTCTTCATGTTCGAGGACTGGCGCGTGAAGGCCATCGACAAGACGGGCATCTTCCTTCACGCCGGCGCCCGCAGGGACTACCTCTGGGTCTATGACCTCGAGACGGAGCGGCCGGAGCTGACGGAAATAGTCACGGCCATCTCGGGGCTCACCGCCACGGGGAAGACGACGACGCTGTGCCGCAGGCTCTCCCGTATGCCGCAGGAGACCTCCGAGATGATCGGCGATGACGGCGGGACGTTCGGCCTGGACGGCAGCTACGCGGCCTTCGAGATCGGCGGCCTCTACGTCAAGACGGAGGGCCTCGACGAGAGCCAGCCCGAGATCCTGCGGGCGGCCGAGTCGAAGGATGCCTTCCTGGAGAACGTGGCCATCACGAAATACCCCTACATGCCCGACTTCAAGGACATCCGCAAGACGGGCAACGGGCGGGCCATCGTGACGAGGGAAAAGCTGGAAATCGCAAGTCCCGGGCTTCGCGCCGACAGGCTGCACTACATCGTCATGCTCACGCGAAACCCGCTGGCAAACGTGATCAGCAAGCTCACGCCCGAGCAGGCCACCATGCAGTTCATCTACGGCGAGTCCATCGAGAGCTCAGGCGGGATCCCCGAGGAGGCGGGCAAGTTCAAGCGCGAGTTCTTCCTCGATCCCTTCGTGGCGGGCGACCGGCTGGAGCATGCCATGATTTTCTACGAGATCCTGAGGAGAAGCCGCATCAAGTGCTACCTCGCCAACACGGGGACCATCGGCCAGGGCGATGAAAAGGTGACATTGCGGCAGTCCCTGGCGACCTACAACGACCTGCTGCGCTACCAGCTTCGCTTCAGCTACGAACCGGACTACCTGGGGCTGCATTACCCCATCAAGTGCGACCGGGCAAACCTCGATCTCATGATCGCCCATCGCCTCTTCCCGGACAAGGAGCTGCTGAAGAAGAAGCTGACCGATTTCTTCCGCGGCCGAGAACAATTTCTCGAAAACTTCGAGGGCAGATACGGGACGATCCCCGAGGCGATCCGCGAGTCCGTCCCGTACCGCTACCGCGACATCAACGACAGCGAGCGGACCACGACGGAGTAACGAGGGGAAGGTTCGAGGAGCGAGGCCCGAGGATCGAGGAAAACAAGCAGCCACAAAAAAAGCAGCCCCTCATCATGAGAGGGCGGCGCTGTTTTGTCCGTATCCATCACAGAACACGTGAAACTCCTCGCCACACCGTGTTTATTGATCAATGATTGGGAATCGGGCATTCGTCTGAGCCGAAAACACCCTGACCGCCCCTCCCCGCGGGGCACCTATTTCCGCCTATCGATTGCAGAAATCAGACCAACCGGCAATAATTTCACGAAAGTCCGGATACGGGGCCGGGACAATGAGCTGCCCTGCTGCCCGGCTTGCTTCGCCACGAGCCCGACAAACCAGCGGTTTTCATGCAGCCCGCTTCATACGGGTATCGCTGCCGTATCGAATCCCCCCCTGCTCGTCAGAATTGGCATACGCATTGCAAATTCTTTCGAAACGACCACGCAGAGTACCGTAATTGCCTGGAGAGGAGATCATTTTGAACCATGGAATTGGCAAGATATATTGACATCATGCCTGACGAAACGCCGAGTGATCGAAGACGGGTAGCAAGATACAGGATGGATCTTCCACTCCGGCTGGAGGTCGCGTCGACAGACCAGGAGGGACCGAAGCTGCATTTTCAAGTGCATGACATTTCCTCCGATGGCGCCTTTGTCAAAACAAATTCCATTCTTCCAGCCGGCACGATTGTCACTGCGGAGATTGATCTCCCGTACAGCCGCATCCAGCGCATCGATTCAGCCGTCGTCCAAAACGATTGCATGATCACGACAACGGGATGGGTTTCGCACGTCAGGAATGACGGGATGGTTATCCGGTTCAAGGGAGATTACCAGATCGTGGAAATCCCAGGGTCGGAAACAAAAAGCCCTGTTCAATAATCCCATTTTGCATATCATTGTCTGACGGGATCGCGATCGCAATTCCCCCGTGAAGCACCCGGGAAAGGAGCTTGGGGCAACTCTTATGAGAAATGCCTTCCGATGCTTGTCTGCAACTCTGATTGCATTAACCATTTTCTTCCTCCCCGCAGCGGCGAAGGCACAAACCTCTCTCGATTCCATGCTCCATCCCTATCTGGCCCGGTACGACCTGCCGGCCATTGCCGCGGCTGTCGTCAGGGACGGAAACGTCATTTCAGCTGGCGCCGTGGGCACTCGCAGGGTGGGCGCAGACATTCCCGTGACGATCAATGACCGGTTCCACCTCGGCTCGGATACGAAGGCGATGACGGCCTTGCTGGCGGCAATGCTGGTGGAAGAAGGAAAGCTTCGATGGGACACGACCCTGGGCGAGGTCTATCCCGAGTTGGCGGATAAGATGGACCCCGGTTTGCGGCGCGTCAAACTGGAGCAGCTGCTGTCGCACACGAGTGGCATTCCGACCGACAATGACGACATTATCAAGGTTCTCCTGGAAACAATGTCCCAGGAAGGAAACCTCGATGAGATGCGTTACTGGCTTGTCCGGCAATGGAGCACGCGGCCCCTGGAGTCCGATCCGGGCTCAAAATTCGCCTATTCAAACATGGGATACACGATCCTGGGCGCCATGATCGAGCGTGTCGGGAAGAAGACATGGGACGAACAGATAACGGAGCGGATCTTCATCCCCCTGAACCTGCGGACCGCAGGTCTCGGGCCCCAGGCTTCCCTGGGCAGGATCGACGCGCCTCTCGGGCATGCCGTTGTCGACGGCAAGGTGAGGGCTGTCCTGGCCGGTCCCAACGGAGACAACCCCGCGATCATCGGTCCTGCCGGCATCGCGCACATGTCCGTCCTCGATTTTGCATACTGGGCAGGATGGAATGCCGGCGAGGGAAAGCGCGGCCCGGCCCTCGTGAAGCCGGAGACGATGCGAAGGCTCCACACGCCGGTCATCTCGATGCCGGAAAAAAGGGATGCGGCGCCGGGCACACCGTCCGGCGGGAAATATGCCCTCGGGTGGGGCGAGCTGACCGTGGACTGGGCTCCTTATCCCCTGCTCTACCACGGCGGATCCAACAACATGAACCTGGCTCACATCTGGCTCGACACCAGGGGCGATTTCGCGATGGTCATCGTTGCCAACATGAGCGGCCCGAAGGCGAACGCTGCATTTCTAGCCCTTGCAAGCGAGCTGTATACGAAATTTGCCGGGAAGGACTATAAAGCGAAGTAGCAACTCCCCTCATTTACATCCGGTAAAGGCGCGTGGCTTGAACCGATGCCTTTCAGGACTGCCATCCCGGGGGAGATTTCCAAGCCGGCGTCTCGAGAAGGGTGAGAGCAGACGCTTAAATGGAAGGGGGGATCAGGCATGCGAGATCAAGAAAAAAGTGAGGATCCTTGCCGAGGCGGGGAAATGCGGCTCCCCCGGAGCCGCTTCGAACCGGATCATGCCAGTTCGTTGGTCAGCCATGAAACGGCCTGCTCATAGTCTACAAACGATTTAAGGTTCATGCCGCATTTCGCGGAGACGGCTTCCGCAAATCTTCCTTCCTCTTTGAGTTTCAGCGGGAACACCAGACCGATTTTCGCCTCGGGCATAACTCTCACATTGCTTTCCATGGCATACAATTTATCTGCGGCGGGCATACGGTTGACTATGCCGCGCAAATCAACCAGCAGTTTGTCCCAGCCGTGCTCATCCAAAATGATTTTTGCGATTGAGCGCGCCTCCTCGAACTCTTCTCTCATAAACCTGCCCTCATGAGTGACAAGCGCATATCTGCCTATGCTGATTGCTTTCGCAATAAAGGACATTTCTTCACTCTGCGCTGCGGGTTTCAAGGTTCCGCTGATTCTATATCCATTTCAAATTTGGATGATTGACCAACCTAAGCGGAAGGAGAAGGGAATGTCAATACGATGAAAGTATAATTTATTGACAATTTGGCGAGCGAGCAAGAATCACACATAGGAGTCCGGGGAGTGCGGATATTCTGTGATCCGCTGCCGACGGGCTGCTCATAATTAACTCCGACCCTTTCAGGTCTTTGGAATGGCATCGGGTTTCCTCCTCGACCGGCGGATTCTTTGATGATGACAGGCCGGGTCATCTGTCATAAAATGAGTGTGCCGATTGTTTCCGGATGGAGCCATCGAGAGAAGGGACTGCGATCGGTCGGGAGGAGCTGCAGGATGCTCGAAGAAACGACCCTGTCCAGAAGAGAGATGCGGGGCAAACACAAGCCCTCAATGCTGATTCTTGGCAGATTTGAGGAGATGAAGCAGGAACTGATCCCTGCGCTTTTCCGCATCGCCGGCGATCGCGAGATCGGGCATATCGACATCCGGTCATCGCCCGAGGTTGTCGATCTCAAGCAGCTCGAGGGATACACCCTGGTCTTTGTCGCCTTCGAGATTTACAGGGGCAATGAATCCTTCTTCCGCATGCTGCCGGAATCCAT
>DASRZY010000288.1:0-40059 GCA_035685905.1 Syntrophales bacterium | reverse complement strand
CTATGAAAGCATGGCTCAAGATAGCCAGGGAAGGATTGTAACCGGCGGACAAAACGGAACTGGTGAAATGACGGTGGCTCGCTTTCAACAGGTCGGGTCATACGATTCATCTTTCGGGTCAGCAGGAAAGAAGGTATTCTTCCCAGCTCAATCCGGTTCAACGTGGGTTGTGGCGATCCAAAATGATGGAAAGATATTAATCAGTGGCTTCCATGGTAATCATGACGTGATACTGAGGTACATACCTTAAACCGTAGTTTCCAATATTGCTAAATTATTCAAACCCGCCTAAAAATCTGCATCTCTGTTGCACGCACCTGACGATTACTACTC
The DNA here is from genome assembly GCA_035685905.1 of Syntrophales bacterium. Lineage (GTDB taxonomy): Bacteria > Desulfobacterota > Syntrophia > Syntrophales > UBA2192 > UBA2192. The sequence goes on along the minus strand of DASRZY010000288.1, from coordinate 39,726 downwards.
ATAATTCATTATTATTGACTCAATGATTTCAGGAAATAAGGTGGTCGCGCAAATCGAACTCAAGGAAAAAGAGCGGCAGAGCGGATTAAGAAAAGGCCCTAGCGCATCGCGCAAGGGCCTTTGTGCTTCCAGTTACCCAATTTCCCAGTCAACCAGTTACTCTTTCTTGGATTCCAGGCTGTGGGTTTTGATTTTGCGGTGGAGGTTGCTTCGCTCCAGCCCGATGGTGTCGGCTGTTTTGGAGATGTTGCCTTCGTTTTCCTGCAGCTTCTTCATGATGAATTTCTTCTCGAATTCCATCTTCGCTTTTCGGAAGGAATTATGGGTGAAGATGGTATCCGTGGTCTCCCCCGGCTGCTCCTCCTTCGAGAGCTGCGGGATGTCGTCGGCCGTGATCGTGTCGCCCTGCGTCATGATGACGAGACGCTCCATGATGTTCTTGAGCTCCCGCACATTCCCCGGCCAGTTGTGCTCCGTCAGCACGTCGATGGCGTCCCCGGAAATGGCCTTCGGATCGATCCCCTCCTTGGAACAGAAGTCTTGCACGAACTGGTGGGCCAGGATCGGGATGTCTTCCTTGCGCTCTCTGAGCGGCGCGATGGTGAGCGGAATGACATTGAGCCTGTAATAAAGATCCTGGCGGAACCGCTCCGTTTCCATCTCTTTCTCGAGGTCCTTGTTCGTTGCGGCAAGCACCCGGACGTCCGTATCGATGAACTTGTTGCCGCCTACCCGCTCGAACTTCTTTTCCTGGAGGATTCTGAGGATTTTCGCCTGGGCCTTGAGACTCATGTCGGCCACCTCGTCGAGAAAGAGGGTACCCTCGTGGGCAAGCTCGAACTTGCCCCGTTTCTTGGCCGTGGCGCCCGTAAACGAGCCTTTCTCGTGGCCGAAGAGCTCGCTCTCGATGAGCTCCTCCGGAATGGCTGCGCAATTCACCTCGATGAAGGGTCTCTTCGCCCGCTTGCTCTGATAATGGATCGACCGCGCAACGAGCTCTTTTCCCGTGCCGTTTTCACCCATGATGAGGATCCAGGCGTTTGTCGGGGCAACGATCCGGATCATTTCCTTGAGATCGATGATGGTTTTGCTCTGACCGATCAGCTCGAAGGCGGACGTCACTTTTTGTTTGAGGAACTTGTTCTCATCCTCCAGGCGGAGGAGCTCGATGGCGTGGTTGACCAGCAGGACTACCTTCTCCAGGGAGATGGGTTTTTCGATGAAGTCGAAGGCGCCGAGCTTGGTCGCCTTGACGGCCGTCTCGATGGTGCCGTGCCCCGACATCATAATGACCTGAAGCTGAGGGTAATCCGTCTTGATAATCTTGAGCGCTTCGAGGCCATCCATGCCGGGCAGCCAGATGTCCAGGAGTACGAGATCAGGCAGGTCCTCCTCGATGGCCTTGAGGGCCTCCTCACCACTTCCCGCGGTGCGGACCTCATACCCTTCATCGGTCAGGATTCCCTGCAGGGATTGGCAAATGCTCTCTTCGTCGTCTACAACCAAAATCGTTTTATACATGTTCTCTTTTCCGGGAATGACCGGTCATGGGCTCCGGAAAACACGTCCGGTCCCTTTTACCATGCATCTCCCGTTCCCGTTTCCCTCGGCTGCTATTTTTTTGGAAGATTATCGGCCACCCGGTCTTGAAGTATCTTGGAAGCCGTCTCATTGCCCATCAGTCCCACCCGGACGCCGAGCGTCGTCAGGTTTGAGTCCTTGTACTTTATCCGGAACTGGACTTTTTCCTCATTGATGACGGCGGTGATCTTCCCGCCATCCGTCTGCTTGTCCGGCTCTACGTCGCGGCCCTTCATGTCGGCAATGGTCTTTTCAACGGCAGACCACACGGTGGCAACCGGGAAATAGTAATCCGTCTTCATCTCCCCTTCCACGTAATAGTAGGTCCCCGTACCCCCCGCGACGGCAGCCCCCCCGACGACCAGGACTGGGCATCCGTACAGGGAAAAACAGCACGCCAGCAGGATCAATGCAACAGCGACTCGCTTCGTGTGGGTCATAGGCTTCTCTCCCCCTCGCCGTGATTCTGGTTGTTCGTTTCGTCCTTGCTTGGTTGCGGCTTTCCCTCCTCCGCAAAGGATTTCAGGCCTTCGGCCAGGGTCAGCAGCTTTTTGTCCACGCTGTAACTCACCGTGTTCTCCGGGTAGTTTCCCTTCTCGTCAGCCAGACCCGCCTGCATCCCCGTGAGAATCTCGATCCCCTCGTCGATCGTTTTCACCGGGTAGATGTGGAACTTTCCATCAGCCACGGCTTTCACGACGTCTTTGCGAAGGATGAGCTCGGGGACATTGAGCTGCGGGATCATGACCCCCTGCCTGCCCGTGAGACCCCGGGCCCTGCAGACATCGTAGAAACCTTCGATCTTGTAGTTCACGCCCCCGATCGGTTGGATCTCCCCTTTCTGATTGACGGAGCCCGTCACGGCGATGTCCTGTCTGAGCGGCAATTCCGACAGGCTCGACAGGATGGCGTAGATCTCCGTCGAGGAGGCGCTGTCCCCGTCCACCCCTCCGTAGGACTGCTCGAAAGCGATGCTGGCGCTCATGGTGAGAGGTTTCGTCTGGGCGTACTTGCCCCGGAAATAACCCTCCAGGATGAGAACGCCCTTGTCATGGGTTCTGCCGGAGAGCTTGGCTTCCCTTTCGATGTTGATCACCCCGGAGCGGCCCATGGAGGTCTTGGCGGTGATCCGCGAGGGCTTTCCAAAGGCATACTCCCCCATGTCATAGACGGAGAGACCGTTGACCTGTCCAACGACCCTGTCGTCCGTGTCGATCATGATCGTGCCGTCGTCGATGAGCTCCTGGATCTTCTCCTCGATCTGGCTGACTCGGTTGATCTTCTCCTCGTAGGCCTTATCCACGTGCTTATCCGTGACGAGGTTGCTTCCGTCCTTCTTTGCCCAGTAGTGGGCTTCGCGGATCAGATCGGCGATCTCGCTGAACCTGGTCGAGAGCTTCTTTTGCCGCCCCGTCAGACGGACACCGTACTCCACGACGGAGCATACGGCTTTCTTGTCGAAATCGAACAGCTTTTCTTCGTCAACGATCCGCTTGATGAGGCAGACATACTCCTGGATGTTATCATTGGTGTTGGCCATCTCGATGTCGAACTGGGCCTTCGTCTTGAAGATCTCCTTGAAGTCCTTTTCAAGATTGTAAAGGAGGTAATACAGGTAGTCGTCACCGATCATGATCACCTTGACGTCCAGGGGGATCGGCTCGGGCTTGATCGCAGAGGGCAGGAAGCTGAAGGGGTCGTAGGGCTGCATGTTGAGCTCGCGGCTCTTCAGCGCCCGCTTGAGAAACGTCCAGACCCCCGGCTCGATGAGCGCTTCCAGAGCGTCAAAGACGATGTAGCCTCCGTTTGCGCGCAGCAGCGACCCGGCCTTGATGTGGGTGAAATCCGTCCTCCAGAGCCCCGAGCGGTCCACCTCGCGCTCGATCGTACCGAAAAGATTCTTATAGGTCGGCGCCGTCTCGATGATGATGGGCGTCTTTTCGGTTTCCGAATTGTCCACGAGGACGTTCACCTTGAACTCGATGAAGCGCCTCACGGGCGCCTGGGGTACGGGGAACGGCATTTGTTGTTGCTGCTGCTGATCCTCCTCCTTTTCCTGGAACATCTTCAGGTTCGACAGCGTATGCTCCTGGACCTCGTCGAGATAACCGCTGACCTTTTCGTTGGAGTCGCTGTAGCGCAGGCGCAGATCCGAGATCTGCTCCGTCACAGCGGGGGAGCCGTACTTGTGCTCGAGGATCCCGATCTGTTGCCGGATTTCGCGCTCGATGTCGCGCGTCTCCCGCATGACGCTGTCGAGCTCGATGCGCAGATCGATGAGCTTTGCGCGGATCCTCTCCAATTCCTCCTTGCTGAACTTGTCCTCCTCGGCCATGACTTCGAGCTGCTCGAAGGGGACCGGCCGCCCTTCCACGATGGGAGCCACGTCCTGCCGGGTGAAGGGACCCATCTGGAATGCGACGAGCTGAAAATTCTCCTTCATGAGTCGATCGTTGAACTCCCGGATGATCTCCTTCTGCTTTTGCCGATAGGAGTTGATGACTTCCTCGGACTCCTTCTTGAACTCGTCGCTCTCGAGGATGAACGGGATTTCCTTCCGGAGATGCGCGACGAGTTCATCCATGTCCTTCTGGAATTTCCTTCCGCTTCCTGCCGGAAACGTGATGACCCGGGGGATGTCGGAGTCCTTGAAGTTGTGGACGTAGCAGATGTCGCCGGGGATCGGCTTCCTGAGGTCGAGCTGGCTCAGGAGGTTCTTGATCGTTGTCGTCTTGCCCGTACCGGTCATCCCTGAAACATAGATGTTGTACCCCGGGCTTTCGATCTCGAGCCCCAGCGTGATGGCCTTGACCGCGCGGGTCTGCCCGATGATTCCATCGGTTTTTTTGCATTCCCGCGTCGTGTCGAAACCGAGCAGATCAGGGTTACAGATCCAGCGCAAGAGCTGGACGGGAACTTCCTTGATTCGGGTCATCTCATCCATGATGCCTCCCACGGTTTCTCTTCTTCGACATGTTTGTTATCATTGAAAATATAACGGATGCGCGCAGAATTGTCTATCCTTTCTTGCGCGGCAGGACCTGCGGACAATGATCGCTCGGGCTCTCACGTGGATGCGGGAGCCGTCACGCGATGCCGGCCCGGGATGTTTTCGCGGGCCGTGTCAGGATGCGGATTCACCGGCCAGCCGGGAGAACTCCTTCAGGAGCTCTTCCTGCTTCTTGGTGAGATTGGTGGGGGTTTTGACAAGGACCTGGACAACCTGGTCCCCGTGGCCGATGCCCTTGAGGTGGGCAACACCCTTGCCCTTCAGGCGAAAGATCTTTCCGCTCTGCGTCCCCTTGGGAATTTTTATGGTTTCCTTGCCCTCGATCGTCGGCAGTTCGATTGCGGCCCCCAAGGCGGCCTGAGTCATGGAGATGGGGATCTGGCAGAGGATATCATAGCCGTCGCGCTCAAAGAATTCATGGGGCTCGACGTGAATGAAAACGTAGAGGTCGCCGCCGGGGCCCCCGAAATCGCCTTCCTCGCCTTCGCCGCGAAGTCGCAGGCGGGAGCCCGTCTCAACGCCGGCAGGAATTTTCAGGCTTACGGTTTTTCTCGTCTTGGCTTTTCCCGTTCCGTAGCAGGCCTTGCAGGGGTTCTTGATGACCCGTCCGGCGCCCCGGCATTGCGGGCAGGTCGTGCTGATCGTGAAGAATCCGCTCGATTGGGTCACGGTGCCGCGCCCGCCACAGCGGGAACAAACCTCGGGCTGCGTCCCGGCCGCAGCTCCCGTCCCGTTGCATTCCTTGCAGCGTTCCAGTTTTTCCAACTCGATTTGCGTGGAGGTTCCCTTCACGGCGTCCATGAAGGAGATCTTCAGGTCATAGCGCAGATCGGCACCCTGGCGCACGGTGGAGCGTGTCCTCGTCCGGGCCCCGGTCATCCCGAAGATGTCTTCGAAGATGTCACTGAAATTGGTGAAGATGTCGTCGAAGCCCGAAAAGCCGTGGAAGCCGGTGCCGTTGATCCCCTCATGCCCGTAGCGGTCGTAGATCTTGCGTTTCTCCGGGTCGCGGAGCACCTCGTACGCTTCGGCTGCCTCCTTGAAATTATCCTCGGCCTTCTTGTCCCCCGGATTCCGGTCCGGGTGGAACTGCATGGCGAGCTTGCGATAGCTTTTTTTGACTTCTTCGTCTGAGGCGCTTCTGTCAACACCAAGGATTTCGTAGTAATCCCGACGTTCCATCTATGATTCAGATCTTCCTTTCAAGGGCAGGTCGTGGAAAAATTCGGGAAGAGCGATTTTTGGGCACACGTACCCCTTCCCGTATCGGCCATAAGTTAGTAATCCCTCCCGGAGCTGTCAAGGCAGGATCTGTATTTTTTTCAGGATCCGGTCTTTTGCGTAAATCGGTTGAGTGCTTCCTCGTACTTCTGGCGGGTTTTCTCAATGATATCTGGCGGTAAGTCCGGTGCCGGAGGCTTCTGATCCCATTTCAGCGACAGGAGATAATCCCGCAGGAACTGCTTGTCGTAGCTCTTCTGACCGCGACCTTCGGCGTAGTCGTCCTGCGGCCAAAACCTCGAAGAGTCCGGGGTCAGCACTTCATCGATCAAAATGAGTTCGTCGCCGTGGATACCGAACTCCATTTTCGTGTCGGCGATGATGATCCCCACGGATCGGGCGATGGCATCGGCGCGTTTGTAAATGGCCAGGCTCCGGTCAACGATCCGTTGCGTCAGCTGCTCCCCGAGGATGCGGACCATTTCCTCCCTCGAGATGGGGAGGTCGTGTTCCCCCTCGGGAGCCTTTGTAGACGGGGTGAATATCGGTTCGCGAAGTTTGGCGGATTCCTTCAGTCCTTCGGGCAGCCTGATTCCCGACACGGGCCTGCCGCTCGTGTAGTCCTTCCATGCCGATCCGCTGATGTAGCCGCGAACGATGCACTCCACGGGGAGGGGCTTCGCCTTCTTCACCAGCATGCTCCTGCCCTTCAGGATGTCCCGGTGGGGTTTGCATTCAGGTGGATACTTGTCCACGTCCGTGGTGATGAGATGGTTTCCGATGATGTCAGCCAACTGCCGGAACCAGAACTCCGAGAGTTTCGTCAGGACTTCGCCCTTGCCCGGAATGGGGTTCGGCATGATGACGTCGAAGGCCGAGATCCTGTCCGTGGCCACAATAAGGAGACATTCCCCCAGATCGTAGATGTCGCGGACCTTGCCGCGGTTCAAAAGTTTCAGGCCTTTGAGAGCGGTCTGGTACAGGGCCGGCTGGGTCATGGTCTTTGCTCCTTGCTCAACGGACGTAGAGGTTGTTGCGTTTCTCGTTTCCAATCGTCGAAGTGGGCATCCTGCCGTAGTTGTGGCCGGGCAGGACGACTGTCTCGTCGGGCAGCGTGTAGAGCTTCTCCTTGATGGCCTTCGCCATGGTGTTCCACGATCCTCCCGGCAGATCGGTTCGCCCGACCGCTTCGACAAAGAGGGTGTCCCCCGTGAACACGTAGCCGCTTGTGTAGAGAGACATCCCTCCCGGTGTGTGGCCAGGGGTGTGAAGGACGCTCAGTTTCACCTTGCCCGCCTCGATGACGTCCCCTTCGCGGACAAGGATGTCGGCAGCAGGAGAGGCCTTGGCCCTGAACATGCTCAGGATCATGGCGGGGGTGGAGGTGAGCATGTCGGCATCCGCTTCGTGAATGACGATCCTGGCGCCGGTTTTGCTCTTCATGTCGGCGTTTCCCGAGATGTGATCTACGTGGCCGTGGGTGTTCACAATGGTGCGGATCGTGAGTTTGTTCTTCTGCGCTTCCGCAAGGATCCGTTCCGTCTCCGCCGCGGGGTCGATCACGAGCGCGTCCCCCGTTTCCTCGTCACCCACGATGTAGGTGAAAATAGCCATGTGGCCGACTTGAAGTTGCTTCAGAAACATTTCCGACTCCGAATGGAAAAATTTAAACGGCCCCGAGACAGGTTATCCTCATGCTTTCCCGCCGGAGCCACGGGCAAGGGAATATCATTATCGGCACGTCCAGTCAACTGGCTTCGCCAGGATCGAGGATAAAGGCTCGAGGCTCAAGGATTATTCTTGGTACCTCGGTCCTCGTTCCTCGGACCTCGAGCCTTCTGATTTATCGGCGGCGCAGCATTGCCCCGAAGAAGCCGTCCGTGCCGTGGCGATGGGGGAAGGTCCGGAGGAATCCCCGTGGGTCCAGGACCCCGGCTGGGACGGTCGTCGGCCTTGTGACAACGGCAAAATCGGGGTTGCCTTCGAGAAAAGCGTCGACGACACCGTCGTTTTCCTCCGGCATCACGGAGCAGGTGCTGTACAGGAGAACGCCCCCCTTCTTCACGCAGGCTGCTGCGTTTGCAAGGATGCGTTTCTGCAGAGGCGGGAACTCCCCCAGCCTCTGCCCGGTGAGATGCCAGCGGATCTCGGGGTTTCTTCTCAAGGTGCCGAGGCCCGAGCAGGGGGCATCGACAAGAACCCGGTCGAAAGATCCGACACCCGATAGTCCCGCGGCATCGACCGCGTCGACAACGATGGTTTTCACGACGGTGGTTCCCCAGCGCTTCGCCGTCGATTCCAGGGCTGCAAGCTTACCGGGCTGGATGTCCCCGGCAACGATCTCTCCCTCGTTTTCCATCAGTGCGGCGAGGTGGGTTGTCTTGCCCCCGGTGCCCGAGCAGAGGTCAAGGACCCGCTCGCCTCTTCGCGGAGCCAGGAGCCGGGAAACAAGCTGTGAGGCCTCGTCCTGCACATACAGCAGACCGGCCGCCACATCGGGCATCTCTCGCAGGGAGGCGAGAGGCCTGGCCAGGACGATCCCATCGGGGGAGTAGACTGACGGCCTGGCGTCATGACCGGAGCGTGCAAGCCGCTCCAGCATGGCCTCCCGTGTCATCTTGAGTCTGTTCACTCGAAGGGCGATGGGAGGGATCTCGTTATCGGCTCTGCAGAGCTCAAGAGTTTGCTCGATGCCGAAATGTCCGATCCAGCGCTCGACGAGCCAGCGGGGATGGGAGCATACGACCGAGATGTGCCCGGCGGGATCTGTGTCGAACGGCGGGAACTTCACGTCATCGATTCCCCGCAGGGCATTTCTCAGGATGGCGTTGACAAGTTTCTCCCTGCCCGGGAAAAGTTGTTTTGTCGTGTTGACGGCCTCATCGATGGCGGCGTAAACGGGGATCTTCGAGGCAAATCGGGCCTGGTAGAGGGCAACCCGGAGGATATTCCGGATGCCGGTCTGCAGCCGATCCGGCTTTCCCGCGAAGAAAGCGTCGATCAGGAAATCCAGGAAACCGCGCATGCGAAGCGTGCCGTACACGAGAAAGGTCAGCAGTCCCCGGTCTGCATCGCCTTCAGGGCGGCCCGCCTCGAGGACTGCGTCCAGCAGCGGCTCGGCGAAGGCCTGTTCCTCGTCAACGCGGTTGAGGATGTCGACGGCCAGTTTTCGGGGATTGTCTCGCAGTGTGCGGGGAAGTGCCAATTGAAATATCCTCGAGGGCTTATGATCCGTCATCAGAGCCGCAAGCCATAAGCCTACCCCAGCTTGGCGCCCGGCACGAACCGGAAGCCGCGGAGGAAATCGGTGATGGGCATGCGCTTCTTGCTCTGGAGCTGAACGTCCTTCAGGTAGACATGGCCTCCGCCCGCCGCGATCTTGAGACCCTTCGGCTCCGCCCCGATGATCGTCCCCGGTGCGCTGCAGCACAGGTCAGACTCCTCGGCTTCGGCCGAATAGACCTTGAGGACCTTTCCGTCAAGCAACGTGTAGGCCCCGGGCGAGGATGAGAGTCCGGCCACGAAATGGGCAATCTGCCGTGCCGGGGCCTCCCATCGGATCACACCGTCTTCCTTCTTCAGGCGAGGTGCAAGCGTGGCAAGCGAATGGTCCTGGGGGGTCCGCTGAACGGTTCCTGCGGTCAGGCCCTCCAGCGCGCAGAGCAGGCACTGCGCCCCCAGGACGGCGAGCCGGTCATGAAGGTGATCGTAGGTTTCGCCTGGATCTATGGCAGTCTCCTCCTGCAGGAGAATGTCTCCGGAATCGACGCCCTCGTCCATCCGCATGATGGAGACGCCTGTCTTCGCCTCGCCGCGTATCAGGGCCCAGTTTATGGGTGCCGCCCCCCTGTACCTGGGCAGCAGCGAAGGATGAACGTTGATGCAGCCCAGGGGAGGCCCGTCGATGATGTCTTTCGGCAGGATCTGGCCGAAAGCGACCAGGACGACCATGTCCGGCATGAGCCCGTGAAAGATTTCCAGGAATTCGGGTGCCCGGACCTTTTCAGGCTGATAGACGGCAAGCCCGTGCCGATCGGCCGCTTCCTTGACCGGCGAGGCGACGAGACGCTGGCCCCTGCCCTTGGGGCGGTCAGGCTGAGTGACGACGCCGATGAGAGGCCAAGCCTTCTCCACGAGGAGCTCCAGCGACGGGACGGCGAACTCGGGGGTGCCCATGAACAGGATTCGTGGTTTCTTGTCGGCCATTGAAAACCTCATTCGTCAGCTGTGCGAAGCACGGATTTTGGACTGGTGGGACCAGGGACCAGGGGGTAGGGACGAGGGCACGGAAAAACGTCATCAGTCGACGGTGATGCGGGTATTTTCTGTTTTTCCTGAAGCCTGTTGCCTGGAGCCTGCTGCCGCTATGCGGCAGCATATCACATGAAATTCATGGGGTCCACATCGACGCGGATCTCGCAGCCCGGGATGTCCGCTCCCTCCACGACCTGCCGGACAAAGGCGTGGAGCGCCTGCACCTGTTTTCCTCTGACAAGAAGCTGCCAGCGGTACCGGCCCCGCACCTTGGCCAGGGGTGCTTCCATCGGGCCGATGACCGTCAATTTCCCCTTGAAATCAGCGCCGGCGGCGATCCGGCCGGCCCGCTGCCCGAGCCGCGCGGCCCCTTTTTCCACCTGCTCTTTCCCCGTCCCCGAGACGAGCAGGCTGATCATCCGCGAAAAGGGCGGATACGCCAGGTCCCTGCGCAGTGCGATCTCGTCCTCGTAGAAGCCGGCGAAGTCATGTTCGCGGGTGCGCTGGATGGCGTAGTGGCCGGGGTTGAGCGTCTGGATGACGACTGTCCCCGGGGTCTCGCCCCTGCCGCTCCTGCCCGATACCTGTGTCAGAAGCTGGAAGGTCCTCTCCGCGGCCCGGAAATCCGGCATGTTGAGAGTCGTATCTGCTGAGATGACCCCCACGAGGGTCACATTTGGAAAATCATGGCCCTTCGTGATCATCTGGGTGCCGACAAGGATGTCGATCTCGCCCTGGCCGAGGGCCCGGAGGATGCGCTCGTGGCTTCCGCGGGCCGATGTGGTGTCGCTGTCCATCCGGGCGACACGCGCCTGCGGGAAGAGGGTCTCGATTTCCGCTGCGAGCCTCTCCGTCCCCAGCCCGTAGCTCAGGATGCGGCCCCCTCCGCACTCCGGGCACACAGGCGGGGCCTTGATGGAAAAATCGCAGTAATGGCATCGCAACGCCCCCTCGCTGCGGTGATGGGTGAGTGAGACGGCGCAGTTGAGGCAGCGGAAGACGTGGGCGCATTCGCCGCAATAATGGTACGTGTTGAATCCGCGCCGGTTCAGGAAAAGCAGGGACTGTTTCTTTGTTTCCAGTGTGCGGCCGAGCTGCTCGACGATCAGGCGCGACAGGGGCCGGATCCTGCCGTCGGGGTCACGTTCGTTTTTCATGTCCACGATCTCGACGCGCGGAAACTCCCGTTCCTCGACGCGTTTTGTCAGGGAAAGATAGAGGAAGTCTTTTTCGCGTGTGTTGTAAAAGCTCTGCAGCCCCGGGGTGGCCGATCCCAGGACGACGGTCGCCCCCTGCTGCTTGGCCCGCATCACCGCCAGATCCCTGGCATTGTAGGGCATCCGCTCGTCCTGCTTGTAGGAAGAGTCGTGTTCCTCGTCGATGACGATGAGCCGCAGATTGTCCACCGGCGCAAAGACGGCCGACCGGGCGCCCACAACGATCTTCGCTTCACCCCGCTTGATTTTTCGCCACTGGTCATAGCGCACGGCCGGGCCGATACCGCTGTGAAGGACAGCGATCTGCCCTGCAGGGAAACGGCTCGCCAGGCGGCTGGTGAGCTGGGGCGTCAGGGCGATCTCCGGGACAAGATAAATGGCGCGGCCCCCCTGGCGGAGGGTCTCGGTGATGGCGTGGATGTAGACCTCCGTCTTCCCGCTGCCGGTCACGCCATGCAACAGGCAGGGCGAGAAGACGCCCGAAGAGATTCCCTTCAGGATCTGCCCGAGGGCGGTCTCCTGCTCGGGGTTCAGCCGAACGGGATCATCGGTCCGGCCGATCATCGCCGGGGCTCCGGGCCCTCGTAACGTTTCCGTCTCGGCGAGACGGACGAGGCCTTTTCTCTCCAGGGCCTTCAGGACGGGCAGGGGGGTATCCACCTCGACCAGATCGGCCACGCGGGCCTCACCCCCCCTCGCCCCGACGGCCGCCAGGGCGAGACCCTGGCGATCGGTGAGCTTCACCGGTGCAGCCGGAGTTTCCAGGAGAGTGACGATTTTTTCCCTCTTGCCCTTTACGGCGGGTATCTTCATTCGTTCTTCCAGGGAGATCAGCCCGCGTTTCTCCAGCTTCCGGAGCTCTGTCAGGAGCGTCTTCTTTCCCAGCTCTTTCTCGAGGCTGCGCAGGGGCATCCCCGACGGGCGTCGTCCCAGCGACTCGAGAATGTCCCGCTGAAGGGGCGTGAGGTCATCGGCGTCGCCGAGCCTGACGGCCCAGAGGAGGCTTTCGATATCGATGCCCCCGGGCAGAATCTCGCCGAGGGCCCTGCCGAGAGGGGTAAAGTAGTAATCGGCCGCCCACCGATAGAAGCGCAGGTCCTCTTCGTGAAACAGGGGTTCCCGGTCCAGGACCCGGATGATATTCTTGGTATCTTTCCGTTCCGTCGAGCGCCGGATGACCACGACACAGCCCGTGAGCGAACGCTTCCCGAAAGGGACGAGCACTCGCTTCCCGACAGCGACATCGCTGCGCGACTCCGCGGGTACGGCGTAGGTGAAGGTGCGGTCGGAGGGGATATTGATGGCGACTTCGACGAACATGAATTCTCTCGGATGATCGTGCCGCTGGATTTTATTCCTGTGGGTTCGACCTGTTTAGGATCGAGGATCGAGGCACGAGGCTCGAGGAATGCGTTATTTCCTCGGTCCTCGTTCCTCGGACCTCGCGCCTTTTGCAGGGTGGGGTTGCCCCTGCGGCGGTCACAGTGCGAGCTCTCCCGATTGCGAGCGTTATACCGCGGGGCCGGGTTTTGGGCAAACGAATTTCATGCTGTGGGGACGGGGTTTGTGGAACTCCGGAAAGGGGTGAAACGGGAAGACGCATGGGGGAAGAACCTATTCCCCTCGCTGCTTCTCCATTTTCTCTTCCTTGGTCTTGCAGTCGATGCACTGCGTGGTGACAGGACGGGCCTGGAGCCGTTTCTCCGAGATCGGTCCGCCGCAGGTATCGCAGAGGCCGAAGGTGCCGTCGTCAATGCGCTTGAGAGCTTCCTGCATCTTGCCGATGAGCTTGCGTTCGCGGTCGCGGATTCGAAGCTCGAAATTGCGGTCCGACTCCAGGGAAGCCCGGTCGTTGGGGTCGGGGAAGTTCTCCTGCTCGTCGGTCATTTCCGCAACGGTTTTCTCTGCGCCGTTGAGGAGCTCATTGATCCTCGACAGAAGAAGGGCTCTGAAATGATCCAATTTTTCGGGCTTCATCTTCAATACCGTCCAAAAGAACGCTCTCTGTAAAAAGAGCTAATTTATATAACGAATAATCGGGTATTTGTAAAGAAAAATTTAGCCCGATTTGTCGGCAGCCCCTCCTGTCCCGTAGACCTGGAGTATCTTTTCAATCACGTTCGTCGTCGAGGCCCCTTCGATCTCGGGCATGATGGCAACCCGGCCTCCCCACTTTGCGACAGCCTCCGCTCCGACGATATCCTTCTCGGCCCAGTCCCCCCCTTTGACGATGACGTCCGGTTGAAGAAATTCGATCAGCTCGAGGGGGGTCAGCTCGTCGAATATCGTAACATAATCCACCGAGGCGAGAGCGGCCACAACCTCCGCTCTCTCGCTTTCGGGCACGATGGGCCGTTTCTCCCCCTTGATGGATCGCACGGAGCTGTCGCTGTTCAGGGCAAGGATGAGCACATCGCCCAGCTTTTTCGCCTCCCGGAGGTACCGGGTGTGGCCGGCATGGAGGATGTCGAAGCATCCGTTGGTGAAAATGACTTTCTTGCCTTCCCGCTTCAACCGGTTGACTTCCGCTCTCAGTTCGTTCCTCCGGTAGATCTTCATCATGGCTCCTGGATAGCCCGGGCGAGGGTCAGCGCACCCGCCGATTTGGCGCCTGCCTTCATAAGGGTTCGTGCGCATTCGCCCAGCGTGCTTCCTGTCGTGTAGACGTCGTCAATGAGCAGCACGTGTCTGCCCGAGACCCGATCCGGTTCCGTCACGCTGAATGCCTTGCGTATGTTAGACCGTCGCTCTTCTTTTTTCAAGCCCGCCTGTGATTCCGTGTCGACGATGCGCCTGAGTGTGCGGAATTCCATGGCAATGCCGTGGCGCTTTGCAATCTCCCGGGCCAGGATGACAGACTGGTTGAACCCGCGTTGCCGCAACCTTCGTGGGTGCAGGGGCACGGGCACGACGAGCGAATAATCCCCGATTCGGAATGAAGGGTAATCGTGGTCCGCCATCAGGCGGCCGAGCCTCTCTCCGAGGGTGAGGTTTCCCCGGTATTTGAATGCATGGATGGCCTCGAGAAGGACCGAATCGTAAATGCCGAGCGAGCGTGCGGCGACGATGTTCGGCTTGATCAGAAGACAGTCACCGCAGGTGTGATCCGGGCTGTCTTCGACGGGGTAGGGGATGCCGCAGACAGGGCAAAGGGGTGCGGTGATGAACCGGATCCCTGAATAGCACTCGGAGCAGAAGGGATGTCCTCTTCGCTCCGACAGGATTTTGCCGCAGGACAGGCACAGCGACGGGAAGAGCAGTTCCGCGAGGGCCGTGAGCACCGCCGTCACATCACATCCCCCTGGGGAGCGACTTGACCTCGGCCGTGTTTTCGGCCACTTCCATCTTCGGGGCATCGGACCAGAGACGCTCGATGTCGTAGAATTCGCGCACCGGCTCATAGAAGACGTGGACGACGATGTCGGCATAGTCCATCAGGACCCACCGGCCGCCCTTCTCGCCCTCGACGCCGAGAGGAAGGGTCCCTGCCTTTTTCATGCTTCCTTCGATGGAAGATGCGATGCTCTGAACCTGCCGATCGGATGTGCCGCTGCAGATGACGGTGTAGTCGGCAAAGGACGTGACGTTCTTGATATTGAGGATGACGATGTTTTTTGCTTTTTTCTCCAGGGCCGCGTTGACGGCAAGGAGAATCTTCTGCCGGGTACTTAGCTCCTTTTTAACCAATAAGCCTCCTTTTGAGGACTGTTGATCGGGGGCCCATCCCGAAGGAGACGCTATCCTGTCTGCACCCTGCCCAGCCGGGGAGCAACTCCCGGAGGGGGTTGCGACAAAATGGCCGGCCCTCTCCTCGAACAGCCTGTAGAAATTATTGTGTTGTTCTGGTATTTCGATCCAGCGCCATCCCGGTTGTCCGGGTTTCTGCTAACCTTATGTTTTTGTAACAGTATCCGTTCGTCCTGTCAATTTCAAATTGCCCGTTGCCAGGTCGCGGATGATGTGATAAATTTCATCAATTAATATGCAGATTTGGATGATTATGATGCAGGAAATCCTGAAATACCTTCAGGTTCACATCCCCTTCGACAAGCTTCTTCAGAAACATCTCGACAAAATCCTCCGGGAACAGATCAACCCGGAAATCGCCTTCAACAGCGCCATCCTCGATCGTTTTGCCGATCCGGAATATGCCACTGTGGGAAAAATTCTCCGCGAGGCGGGGCGCTCCGTCACGTTCCACGGGCCCTTCATGGATCTGCGGCCGGGGGCCATCGATCCGAAGATACGCCTGGTGAGCCTCGAGCGGTTCAGGCGGGTCTTCGAGATTGCCGCGGGTTACCTTCCCCGGGCCATCGTTTTCCATCCCTCGTACGACGAGAAGTACTACGTATCCTCCGGCTCGAAGTGGCTCGAGAACAGCATCGATACCTGGTCGCATCTCGTCCCCCTGGCAGAAGGGATCGACACCCGGGTTGCCCTGGAAAACGTGTACGAGGCCGACCCCGGTTACATGGGGCTTCTGCTCGATGCACTCCCTCGTGAGCGCGTCGGTTTTTGCTTTGACACGGGGCACTTCAATGTCTTTGCGACCTCCTCGCTCGAGAGCTGGATGGACAGGCTCGGCTCGCGGCTCATCGAGATCCATCTCCATGACAATCAGGGCACGCTTGACGAGCATCTGCCCGTGGGGGAGGGGTCCTTCCCCTTTGAGAGGTTTTTCTCCATTCTCAGGGAGAGGAAGCTGACCCCCATCCTGACCGTGGAGGCTCATTCGGAGAAGAACCTGGCAAAGACCCTGGCGAACATCGGGGCCCTGGGCATTCTCGATGGGTTTGATCCCGTCCCGGGGAGGTCGTGACGTGCTCCGCTACCTGGCCAAACGGGTCCTCTTCATGATCCCCCTATTCTTCGGGATCACGGTCATCTGTTTCTCCGTCATGCACCTGGCGCCCGGATCGCCGACAGACCTCCAGACGGAGATGAATCCCCGGGTCACGGCCGAAATGAAGGAGCGCCTGCGCGCCATGTACGACCTGGACAAGCCCTTGCACGTCCAGTACGGCAAGTGGCTCGGCCGGCTCCTCGTGCTGGACCTGGGCGTGTCTTTCTCCCCCGACGCAAGACCCGTGTCGGCCAAGATCCTCGAGCGGCTCCCCATCACCGTCTTTCTGAATGTGCTGTCCATGGTCCTCATTTTTCTCATTGCCATACCCATCGGGGTGCTCTCGGCGGTGAGGCAGGGCTCCACCTTTGACCGGGTCATGAGCGTCTTTGTCTTCGTGGGGTTTGCAATCCCCACCTTCTGGCTTGCGCTTCTGCTCATGATCCTCTTCGGCATCGACCTCGACTGGCTCCCCATATCGGGTCTGCGATCCCTGAACTATGAATACCTTCCCCCTGCCGAGGCGTTGTGGGATCTCCTGAAGCACCTGATCCTGCCGGTAACGATCGCAGCCTTCGGGGGGCTTGCCGGCCTGTCACGATACATGCGCTCCAACATGCTGGAGGTCATCCGGCAGGACTACATCACGACGGCCCGGGCCAAGGGGCTGCCCGAGCGAACGGTCATTTACAAGCATGCCCTGCGCAACGCGATGCTCCCGGTCATCACCCTCCTGGGTCTGTCGGTCCCGGGGCTCATCGGCGGGAGCGTCATCTTCGAAACCATCTTCAGCATCCCCGGCATGGGTCAGCTCTTCTACATGGCCGTCATGGCTCGCGATTACCCCGTGGTCATGGGGATTCTCGTTATCGGGGCCGTGCTCACGCTGCTGGGAAACCTGCTGGCCGATTTGTCCTACGCGGTGGCCGACCCGCGGATCCGGATCTCGTGAGCGGGCGGTGACAAAAGAAATGGAGAGACGGCAGATAACGCGATGAAGACGGATTTCTGGAACCGGTTCTCGCGAAATCAGCTTGCCGTGGCGGGATGCGCCATCGTCGTGCTGCTGTTTGTCGTTTCGCTCCTGGCGCCCTGGATTTCGCCCTTCGACCCGACGGAGATCGATCTCAAGAACATCCTGCAGCCCCCCTCGTCGCGGCACTGGTTCGGTACGGACCAGCTCGGGCGCGATGTGATGTCGCGCATGATCTGGGGGGCCCAGATCTCGCTCAAGGTGGGGTTTGTCTCCACGGGCATCGCCATTCTCATCGGGACGATCCTCGGCTCCCTGGCAGGCTACTACGGCCGCTGGGTCGATGCGCTCATCATGCGGTTCGTCGACATCATGCTGTGTTTCCCCACGTTTTTCCTGATCCTCGCCGTCATCGCCTTCCTGGAGCCCTCGATCTGGAACATCATGATCATCATCGGGGCCACGGGCTGGATGGGCATCACGCGCCTGGTGCGCGCCGATTTCATCTCGCTCAAGGAGCGCGATTTCGTGCAGGCCGCCCGCGTGATCGGGGCAAGCGACGCGCGGATCATCTTCATCCATGTCCTTCCCAACTGCATGGCCTCGGTGCTTGTGGCGGCAACCCTCGGGGTGGCCGGGGCGATCCTTACGGAGTCGGCCCTGAGCTTCCTCGGCATCGGCGTGCAGCCGCCCACCCCGAGCTGGGGCAACATCCTCACGGCGGGGAAGGACAACATTGACATCGCCTGGTGGCTTTCCCTCTACCCCGGGCTTGCAATTCTGATTACCGTTCTGGGCTACAATATGTTAGGCGAAGGGATCCGGGACTCGCTCGATCCGAGGCTCCGGAGCTGAAAGAGGCAACAACAGGATCATTCCCGCCAGGCCGACGGGTTCCGCCACGAACTCAGGAGGAGGATCGGAATGAAAAAAGACAGACTGGAGGCATTCAACATGGACAGCGTTGACAAGAGGATCATGGACCTCAAGCTGAAGAAAGGGGACATGACGGACAAGTTCCTCGCCAAATACCTCGCGACACTTCCCGATCTGGCGGGCCAGTTCGAGGAGATCCCCGCCGATCTGGACAAGAGGCGGCCGGCAAGAAGCTAGAGCGCCTGGACATGGTCATTGACTCGCATGCCCACCTTGAAATGTCCCCCTTCGACCGGGACCGCGACCAGGTTGTCCGCAGGGCGAAGGATGCCGGCGTGGAGATCATCGTCACGGTGGGGACCACCGTGGAGGACTGCCGCAAGGCCCTCGTGATTGCCCTCCGCTACCCCGGCGTCTATGCCGCCATCGGCATCCACCCGCACGAGGTGAAGGACATCAGGGGGGAGACCTACGACTCGCTCAAGGAAATGGCAAAGCACGAAAGGGTGGTTGCCTACGGGGAGATCGGCCTCGATTTTTTCCGGAACCTGTCTCCCCGCGGGATCCAGATCCAACGGTTTCACGAACAGCTGGATCTGGCCGGCGAGCTGAATCTGCCCGTTGTGATCCACGACCGGGATGCCCACCGGGAGACGATGAATCTTCTGAAGGACTGGAAGGGAAGCCGGAGGGGCATTATCCACTGCTTCTCCGGCGATTACCCGATGGCCAAACAGTGCATCGACCTGGGTTTCTACATCTCCATCCCGGGCACGGTGACCTTCGAGAAGAACGAGAAGCTGCGCTCCATCGTGCGGGAGTTGCCCCTGGAGTCGCTCCTCGTTGAAACGGACTGCCCGTACCTCACCCCGAACCCTTTCCGCGGCAAGCGCAATGAGCCCGCCTACGTGGTCCACACGGCGAGGAAGATCGCCGAGATCAAGGGGAAGCCTTTCGAGGAAGTGGCGGCCGTGACGACGGCCAACGCAAAAACCGTATTCAACATCCCCTAAATCAGTGTTTGAGTGTCTAAGTGTCTGAGTGTTTGAGTGAGGATAAAAATCCTCTCTTCACTCAGGCACTCATGCACTTTAACACTTTTTCACTTCTTCATCAGGTAGCCCCGGATTCCGCGGATGCTGTTGAAGCAGAAATGGCGTTCGCGGGCCTGGATATCTTTCGGCAGCGATTGCCAGCCGGACATATCCGGGTCGGTGGCAATGAGATCGGCAAGGACGGTTTCCTCGAAGGGATCGCTTCCCTTCCTGAAATGCCTCTCCACCGTGTCCACCCAAGAGTCGAGCTGGCGCCTCGCCCGTTCGAAAAGGGCCGTTGCATCCTGCCTGCAGCCGTAATGCCCCAGGCAGATAAACGACACATCCAGGGCGGCCGCTTTCGCGATCGAATCACGGAAGATCCGGTGCTGAAAGGGCGGCGGGGTTGCCGGGCGGACGTAAAACCCATTCTCCAGGGGTACGTAGACACCGCACACCTCTCCTGCGAAGAGGATATCGCCCATCCGGTATGAGACATGGTGAGCCGCGTGGCCCGGCGTCTCGACGACTTCGACGGTGAGAGCCCCGACATCGATCGCTTCGCTATAGCTAATGTTTGACTCGGGCACCGGTGCCATCTCGCCGTATGCCTCGGCGACTTTCCCCAGGACCTTTTTCGATTCTTCCCATAGCTTCTGCGGAGCCACCATGTGGGGGATCCCCTTGGGGTGGCAATTGATTTTGGCCCCGGGGAAGTGCTGCTGGAGATGCCCCGTGCCGCCGGCGTGATCGAGGTGGATGTGCGTGAGGAGGATGTGGTCGATTTTATTTACGCCTGCCTGTTTTAGCTGCTCGACGAGATAGGGGATCGTGGATGCCGGTCCCGGGTCGACGAGTACCGTTGCCCCGTCGATTCTGTACAGCCAGGCGCTGATGAACTTCCGGAATCCCTCGAGGGCCTGATCGATGTCGATCAGGTACAGATTTTCTCGAACTTGCTGCATGGCCATCGATCCCCAGTTTCATGCCCTGAAGAGATTCTGCCTGTCCTTTGCCTTCAGGCTGGACAGAAAAGAGCGGGCGATCAAAGGGTTGGCCAGGGCCGGCGGCAACCCCATTGCCGCAAGCGCCTTCCTGCACAATTCCAGGGGGTCCCCGGCTGCCTTTTCTCCTGCGAGGCCGGTGACGATCGCGTGGATCCGCTGAAGGGTTTGCAGACCGTTTGTGATCGTCTCGTTGACCTCGCGCCCCTGACGGGGCTGGTCCCATGCCGCCAGCAGGTGATCGACTCCGGACAGTCCTTTCAGCCGCTCCAGTGACCGGACTGACTCGATGATATCCTCGTAGATCGGGATCTCGCCCGGGATCGGTACGGTGTCGGCGCTGAAGAGCGCCCTTTCTTTGCCTGACAGGATGCAGATGGATCCCGCCGAGTGCCCCGGGGTGTGCATCACCTTCAGGCGATGACCGTCCGATAGCTCGATTACATCTCCGTCCGCCAGGGATCGCTCGACAGGAACGGACCCTCCCACCAGTGCGTGAAATCCGGGAACGGGCCTTTCCTTCGACTGGAGATCCACGTCCTCGATCCACTTTTTTTCGGCCTCGTGAGCTGCAACGACGCAGCCCGTCTTCTCCCGGATGGCTCTTGCCGCGCCGATGTGATCCGGGTGGGAATGCGTCAGGACGAGCAGGTTGATCTCTTCCGGTTTTCTCCCGGCCTTCCGGAGGTATTCGAAAATGAACGTCTCCGATGCAGCGACACCGCTGTCGATCAGGCTGACCCTCTCCCCGAAGATCAGGAAGGCGTAAACGAACCGCTCCAGCGTGAGGCCCGTGGGAAGGTGGACCTGGAAGGGAATCCTGAGCGCATGGATATGTTCCGTTACCTGCACCTGTGTGCCTCGTCACATTGCGTCTGCCGGTCAGCCCGCGCGGGCATCGACAGTATAGGAGCTGGCGGAAAAAGTGTCAACTGTGCGGCGGTGAACGGCGCGGAACTCATCGCATCAGCGTGCCCGGAAAAGCTGCAGGCACACCGCCCCCAGCATGCAGCCCAGCCCCATTGCCGCGAAGGCGAACCCCCATCCCGCGATCCCCCGGCCGACGATGTCGAGAACGGCCCCGAAGGCAAGCGGCGCCAGAAAAGCCATCCCGAAACCTGAAAAGGAGTACACGGCCAGCGTGAGGCCGCGTTGCCCCTCCGCGGTTTCGGAGACAAGGCCTGCAGTGAGAGCCCCGCTGTCGAACAGGACGGTCATTCCGTAAACGAGCGTCAGCGCGGCGACCAGGTAGAAATTGAGCCCGGCGGTAAAGCCGACGACACACCCGAGAATACCCGACCCGACCATGTAGGCCGTAAGCGCCTTCCTTCGCCCCAGCGCCATGGCCCCTTCATTGCCGAGGATGCTGGCCGGTACCCCGATGAGCAGGACCAGCGAGGCCACATTCTGGGGGGAGAGCGGGGATGTGAACCCTGGCTGGAGGCTCAGGCTGTATACCAGAAATGCCACGAGCCAGGAGCGAAATCCGAAGAGCTCCCAGCAATGGGCGCCGTAGCCCAGGATATAGCCGACGGCAGGGCGGTTTCCCAGGACGATCCTCAGATCGTTTGCCGAGAAACGCAGTCCGGCTGCGGACCCCAGGGGCTCTCGCGGCGGGACGGTGGCGGCAAAGATAAACACGGCTCCCAGCGGCCCCAAGGCCAGGAGTTCCGCCCCCCAGCGCCAGCCCATGACCGGTTCGAGAATTCCCGCCAGATAGACGGAAAGGGCCGTGCCGATCCCGTAGGTTGCAGTATAAAAAACGATGTACCGGCTTTGTCTCGGCCCCGTGACATTTTCGCTCAGCGCCTTGAGTCCCGGCATGTATGTTCCCGCAAGGCCGATTCCCCCTGCGAGACGAAGGGCGGCGGCCGTCCAGGTGCCCTCGGCGAGCCATCCGAAAAGAAACAGCGTCAGAGCCGCCAGGAAGGCACAGGGCAGATAAATCCGCCGGGCATCCACCCGGTCTGTGAGACCGACCAGGATGGGCGATGTGACAGCGTAACCGGCGAAGAAAACCCCGTTGATCCATCCGGCCGCCGTGTTGGTGAGGGCCCACTCGGCCTGAAGGGACGGTTGCAGGGCAGGAAAGTACATGGTTCCCGTCATAGACAGGATTTCGGCGAGGCAGATCAGGAATACGAAACGGCCTTGTGGCATCAATCGCTCGGATTCGGATTTGACGTCAAGCCAAAATTCATAGCTGCGATCGGGAAGTATTTCAAGCCCTATTTGCCCGCAAGGTCTCTTCCCGCTGCCTTTTCCCCGCTTTTATTTGCTTGATTCGGCATCCTGCCTGGAGTAAGCTTAAGGCACAACTGAATAGCCGACCCTGGGGTGCCGTACAGGCTGAGATGATACCCTTCGAACCTGACCTGGGTAATGCCAGCGTAGGGAGTGGCCGAAGCGATAGTACAGTCATCAGGGCACTACCTTCCGGGGTGTGCCCTTTTTGCATCACGGGGCTTGCCCCGAGCCGGACACTCCGGGGCAGCAGGAAGATCGGATGGAAGTGAAACGAGTGCTTGCCATAGCGGGCTCCGATTCCGGCGGGGGGGCGGGGATCCAGGCGGACCTCAAGACGATCACCGTTCTTGGCGGTTTCGGCATGAGCGTGATCACGGCGATCACGGCCCAGAACACGCTCGGGGTGCAGGGCGTATTCGAAGTCCCCGTGGAATTCATCGAGCGGCAGTTCGACTCCGTGGCGACCGACATCGGCGTCGACGCAGCCAAGACGGGCATGCTCTGTTCTGCGGAGATCATCCGCTGCGTGGCAAAGAGGATCCGCCGATACCGCATCAGGAAACTGGTCGTGGACCCCGTCATGGTGGCGAAAGGGGGAAGATTGCTCCTGAGGGAAGAGGCCCGGGAAACGCTGATCCGGGAGTTGATCCCCCTTGCGATGGTTTTCACTCCGAATGTCCCCGAGGCGGAGGCCCTCACGGGGATGCGGATCAAATCGATGGCGTCCATGAAAAGGGCCGCCGAGGCCATCCACAAGCTCGGGGCCCGGAACGTGATCATCAAGGGAGGCCATCTGGAGGGCGATGCCGTCGATCTGCTCTACGACGGCAGGACTTTCCACACCCTCTCTGCACCCCGGATCGAGACGAAACACTCCCACGGCACGGGTTGCACGTTCGCCTCGGCCATCGCCACGGGGCTTGCGCGGGGCTGCTCTTTTCACGAAGCGTCGACACAGGCGAAAGCCTATGTGACGGAGGCGATCCGCCGGGGTCTTGCCATCGGGAGCGGGCAGGGGCCGGTGAACCACGCGGCGCCTCTGCTCCGCCTGTGCGAGCGCATCCGAAACGAAGGTGAGTGGAAGCGGGCCTGTGCAGGGATAAAAGAGGGGCGCGCCCCCGCCGGAAAAACACTGAAGTCTGCAGGGACGAAGAAAAAGAAACAGAAGATCTGATCCATGTCACGCAATAAAGCAACAACAGGAAAAGTGAAAGCCATGAAAAGCAAGCAGACACAATTGGAAATGGCACGTCAAGGGATCATCTCAGAGGAAATGATTTCCTGCGCCCGCAGCGAAAACGTCGATCCCGAGTTCATCCGGAAGGGCGTCGAGGACGGGACCATCGTCGTTGTCCGCAACAACAGGCACACCTCGATTGCGGCCCTGGCCATCGGCAAGGGCCTCCGGACGAAGATCAACGCCAACGTGGGCACATCCAAAGACCGTGCCGATGCGGCCCACGAGCTGGAGAAGGTCCGCGTCTCCATCGCAGCGGGCACCGATACGATCATGGACCTCTCGACGGGGGGAGATCTCGGGGCCATCCGTCGGGCCATCATCGAGGCATCGACCGTTGCCATCGGAACGGTTCCCATCTACCAGGCCGCCGTCGCGGTCGTGAATGCAGGGAAGGCCATTGTGGAAATGACGGCCGACGATCTCTTCCAGGCCATCGAGGAAAACGGCAGGGATGGTGTGGATTTTCTCACCGTCCACTGCGGGGTGACGAGGAGGAGCGTGGCCTGCATCGAGCAGCAGGGACGGCTCCTCGGTATCGTGAGTCGCGGTGGCTCCATCCTGGCCCACTGGATGGATTACAACGACCGGGAAAATCCCCTCTATGAGGAGTATGACCGGCTCCTCGAGATCGCGAAGAGATATGACATGGTGCTGAGCCTTGGCGACGGCCTGCGTCCCGGCTGCATCGCTGACGCCACGGATCGAGGCCAGGTGCAGGAGCTCATCCTCCTGGGGGAACTCACCCGCCGGGCAAGAGAGCGGGGTGTGCAGGTCATGATCGAGGGGCCGGGCCACGTGCCGCTCCCGCAGATTCAGGCCAACATGCTTCTGGAAAAGAGTCTCTGCAACGGGGCGCCGTTTTACGTCCTGGGGCCGCTGCCCACGGACATCGCCCCCGGCTACGATCACATCACGGCGGCTATCGGCGGGGCCCTGGCCGGCTGGGCAGGTGCGGATTACCTCTGTTACGTGACCCCCTCGGAGCACCTGCGTCTACCCACCATCGACGATGTCCGGGAGGGCGTCATTGCCTCGAAGATCGCTGCCCACATCGCCGACATCGCCAAGGGTATCCCCGGGGCGATCGAGCGGGATCACCGCATGGCCCGGTGCCGCAAGGAACTCGACTGGGAAGGCCAGATCCAGGCATCGATTGACCCGGTCCGATCCAGGTCCTGGCTGGAGAAGAGCAAGAGTGCCGAGGAGGAAGGCTGCACGATGTGCGGGGATCTCTGCGCAGTCAGGCTCGGGAAAAAGAGAAAAGCCGGCGCGGGCTGATCCCGGTTCAGGAGTGCGATTCAAAATCCCCCTCTGTCCCCCTTTATCAAAGGGGGATGACCGGGGGCGCATCCCGTCAGGGTGCGCAACCATGTCTGGTTCGTTCCTTATCGGGCTGCCCCGCGAAGCGGATCAGGGCGGCAAAGGGGGATTTTTCTTAACCTTGAGGCCTGTGGCTTGGGGCTTGCGGCTTATTCGGGTCGCCGGTGTCTCTCGTCGAGCAGGCCGTTGATCCTGTCCATGACGATCTTCGTAACACCCTCGAACTGGGCACGGTATTTCTGCTGGGACTCGCGCGAGAAGAGCTTGAAGGGCTCGGTGATGCGGTACTCCTTCAGATGGTCATCCACTGAAAGCGGCTCGCCGATGCGGTAGGTGATGGTGCCTGTCTTGGCGAAGGGAAGGTGGCCCGCATAGACCCTGTCTGAGTTGTTGCATCCCACGGGGATGATCTTTTTCCCCGAGTAAAGGGCGATCTGGGCAATCCCGATCCTTCCTTCGCCGAGCCTCACCGACCGTGTTCCCTCGGGGAAGATGATAAGGCCCAGCCCCCACTCCATGAGCGCTCTTGTGCTCAGCTCGGCCACCTTTTCCATCAGGGTCTGGTGATATTCCTTGAGATGCTCTATGTAACGTCCATTGAAGAGGCCGGTCGTCTCGGCCTTGAGTTTCGCAAGTGAGACGGCCTCATCGATCTTCCCGTCGATCCAGTCCTTGATGATGCGATACTCCGCTTTTCCGATCTTCCTGCCGAAGCTCTGCTTGTAGTACTCCTCCACGAGGTATCCCATGGAAGGAACGGGGATGACGTTGCACGAGTCGAGGAACTTCCCGACCAGCTTGCTGCGGTAGTACTTGCCCTTTGCCCAGACTGTCGTGAACGGGTAGTGCAGCCGCCAGAGTTCATATTGGAAGGGCCAGTAGTTGTAGCGGTCCGTGTGGTTCATGGCGAAGATGACCGTCTCGTCGCGGGGAATCCTCTCGGTGTTTTCCATACGGATGTCCACGTGCTGCAAGAGGCGATAGTTCGGTCCCAGGAAAAAGTTCGCCATGATTCTCTGCCCCAGGGGGTTCGAGGACAGGCGAATGCTGTTCAGATGTTCGAGGTCGATCATGACGACATCCCCCGGTTCTTCTCGTGAAACGGAGCTTTTTTATCACAAGGATTGATTTTCGCAAGGATTTTCTGGCACCCGCCACTGCAAGTCTTTACATGGCCGGGCGACTGTGATTAACTGCGGCACATCAAAACAAAGGCGGCTGCCGGTCATGGACCTCTGGAACGAAAAGCGAAGAATTTTCATCACCTGCGCCCGCGGCACGCCGGGGATCCTGGCAGGGGAAATCAAGGCGCTTCGCTTCCCGGTCCTTGCCACGCTGGAGACGGCAGTCGAGACGAAAGGCAGCCTCGCCGACACCCTTCGCCTGAATCTCTCCCTGCGGACGGCCCAGCGCGTCCTCTATCTTTTCGACGCCTTTCCGGCCAGGCAGGCCCAGGATCTCTACCGGCGTCTCGTAACACTGCCCTGGGAAAGGGTCATCGCCGCCGACGGGTATCTATCCGTCACCTCCAGCGTGAACACCGCCGCCGTCAACGACACCCGGTTTGCCAACGTGAAAACAAAGGACGCCATCGTGGACCGCATCCGCGAGAAAGAGGGCAGGCGGCCCGATTCGGGCCCGGGGCGGCAGGGGGTTGTGGTTCATCTTCACTGGGAGAATGACCGCTGTGAGGTCTGGCTCGACACATCCGGTGAGCCCCTCTCGCGCAGGGGATATCGGAAGATCCCTCTCGAGGCTCCCATGCAGGAGACCCTGGCTGCCGCTGTCATCCTGGCAACCGGCTGGGACGGCAAGGGGCCCTTTGTCAATCCCATGTGCGGGAGCGGGACGCTGGCCATCGAGGGTGCCCTCATCGCTTCAGGTCAAGCGCCGGGCATTCTGAGGGAGAACTTCGGTTTCATGCACCTGCTGGGGTTTGACCGGCCTGCCTTCGAGAGACAGAGGGAGGAGCTCAAGAAGGCGGCCCACCGGAAGGCCGCCGGGCGCATCGTTGCCACGGACATCCGCCCCGAGGCTGTCGAGGCCGCAAGGCAAAACGCCGGGACTGCAGGGGTGGAGCACCTCATCGAGTTTGCGGCCTGTGATTTCCGGGAAACTGCCGTACCGGAAGGGGAGGGAGTCATCGTCCTGAATCCCGAGTATGGCGAGCGGATGGGCGATGCAGGAAAGCTGGGCGACGTCTACAAAAGCATCGGGGACTTCTTCAAGAGCCGCTGCATGGGCTATCGGGGCTACATCTTCACAGGAAACCTCGATCTGGCCAAGAAGATCGGGCTGCGGACGAAGAGAAGAATTCCTTTTTACAACGGGCCCATCGAATGCCGCCTTCTGGAGTACGAGCTCTACAGGGGAAGCCGCAAGGAAGGCACAAAAGGCAAGGACGAATTGACAACAGGGACGAGGGACCAGGCATAGGGTGCAGGCGAATCGAGAAGAACAGTACAAGGGGCGCTGCCTGTGCAGCGCCCCTTGTGTCGTTTATTTCCTGCGCTCGACGGATCGCAGGGCCTCGTCCATTTTCCGCAACTCTTCGCCGTAGGCGGCCCAGTTGCCCTGCTTCATGTATTCCTGGGCCTTGCGGTAATGCTGAAGGGCCTCCAGGGCCATCTCCCGGTCCGTCTGCTGTGCCGCCGGCGCCGTCGCCGTTGCCGGCCGTGCCCCGCGGTCACGCATGAGCTCGCCTCCGAAGATGCGCTGCAGGGATTGCTCCAGCGTTTCCTCCATGGCGATCGAATTCCCGAAGGCCACAATGACCCGTTTGAGCTCCGGCAGCTGACCCTTCTCTGCCGAGAGGTAAAGGGGCTGGACGTAGAGAATCGATTTCTCGATAGGGATGGCCAGCAGGCTCCCCCGGATCACTTGGGAGCCGCGCTGGTTCCACAGGGAGAGCTGCTTGGAGATTTCCGTGTCCTGGTCGATCCGTGCCTCGATCTGCCGTGGCCCGTAGATCAGTTTCTGTTTCGGGAACTGATAGATGATCAGCTTTCCGTAATTCGGGGGGTCGCAGCGGGCGGCCATCCAGGCGGCCATGTTGTCCCTCTTGCTGGGTGTGAAGGGGACGAGCATGATGAACTCTTCCCTCTTCTCTCCCGGCAGGCGCATGATCGTGTAATAGGGTTCCATGTCCTGCTCGCCTGTGCGCGTCGGCTTTCCGGGGATCGACCACAGGTCCTCCTTGTTGTAGAAGACCTGGGGGTCCTGCATGTGGTAGGCCCGGTACATGTGAGCCTGTACCCCGAGCATGCCGCCGGGGTAGCGGATGTGCTTCTGGAGCGCCTCCGGCATCTGATCCAGGGGTTTGAAGACCCCCGGGAAGATCCTGGCGTAGGTCTGGATGATGGGATCGGTTTGGTCGCTGATGTAGAACTCGACCGTGCCGTCGTAGGCATCGACGAGGGCCTTGAAGGAGTTGCGCAGATAATTCCCGACTCCGGGCATGGGTTCCGAGTAGGGGAACCGGTCCGTCATGGTATAACCGTCTACAAACCAGATGAGCCTTCCCTCGGGAGAGACCA
Organism: Syntrophales bacterium; assembly: GCA_035685905.1. Lineage (GTDB taxonomy): Bacteria > Desulfobacterota > Syntrophia > Syntrophales > UBA2192 > UBA2192. The sequence goes on along the minus strand of DASRZY010000288.1, from coordinate 11,370 downwards.
CGAGGTAGGGGTCGCCTTCGAGCTTGGCAAAGGGCAAGATCCTGGCGACGCGCTCCCGCACCTTTCGGTAATACATGATGCGGCTTCCCTCGGCAATCTCGTTGGCCATCAGGACGGTAAAGGAGCCGAACCGCGAGGCAAAGAGCAGCTTGCGGAAGAAGCTCAGGGGCACGCCGCCCTTTCCCTCGTACTGGGAATAGACGTTTTTGTCGCCCACGGGATAGTCGAACTCCGGGGCCTTCGTGCGCACGAAGACGTAATCGTTCGATGTCTCTCCATAGTAAATCTCGGGCCGGGTGACTTTCACGTTCGCAGATGACGCGGGCGGGATGTCCTTGATGAAAAACTCCGGGAGCCCCTCCGATGTGACCCGGTTCACAGGCCCCATGACGATTCCATAGCCGTGGGTGTAGGTCAGGTGCTCGTTCACGAAGGTCCGCGAGGGCAGGGCCTGGTACGACATCTCCCTCGGCGAGAGCATCACCTGGCGCAACTCCCCGTTGATCATGTAGCGGTCGTTGTCCACGTCGGTGAACTTGTAGTACGTCCTGATCTCCTGGAGCTGCCCGTAGGTCTGCAGCAGCGGCGCATCGTTCCACAGGCGGACATTCTTGATCGTGAGATCGTTCCGCCTCAGGTCCTCCCGGGTCAGGTTCTCCTCGGCGGGGAAATCCCGCTCCTCGATGCTGTCGAGCTGGTAGGCCATGCGGGAGTACTTGATGTTCCACTCCAGGTAGGGCCTCTCGAGGACGATTTCGTTGGGGACGACCTGGAATTTCTGGACAACGGACGGATAGACTCCGCGTCCCAGGACAAAGAAAGCTGCAAAGACGCCGATCGCCACGATGGGGATCAGCACTTTTCCAGTGAAGGCATAGGCGACGATCGCCGCCCCGCAGAGCAAGGAGACGGCCATCAGGGCCTTGAGAATCCAGAGCTGCGTTGTCACGTCGGTGTAGCCGGGGCCGAAGACGACGCCGCGCTTGGTGAAGAGGATATCATTGAGCGAGAGCCATGACCCGAAAACGCCCCAGAAAAAAAAGAGCGATGCAAGGATCAGAAGATGCTTCTTGGCTGCAGGGGCGAGTCTGAAAATGTTCGGCGGCTGGATGAACACGGCCTTGCGGAGGACATAGACGACGGTCGTGGCGATCAGGGTAAAAAGGTTCAGGCTCAGGAACCAGCCGAACAGGTGGTTGAGCAAAGGCATCTGGAATACGTAAAACCCGATGTCCTTGCCGAAAAGCGGGTCGTTTGTGCCGAAGGGCACACCATTGAGGAACAGCAGCAGGTTCTCCCACTGGTTGGCGCCTGCCAGCGCGGCGAGCAACCCCAGGACGAGCGACACAATCAGGATCAGCAGCTGAAAGGGCCGCCTCTCGGGGGTCAGGTCGATGGTGTCGCTGGTTTCGAAGACCTGGAATTTCGGCGCCAGGCGGTTAGCGAGGAAGAGGTTCAGGAAGAAGAACAGGAAGTACGGGATGCCGAATAAAGCAGCCGCCTTCATCTGCGCAACCAGGCTGGTGGTGAAGACGCTCTCGTAGCCCACCTCCTGGAACCAGAGCCAGTCTGTTATCAGGCCGGTCGTTTGCCAGAAGGCAAAGAACAGGCCGGCCAGGATGATCACCGCCAGGAGACCCCGGGGATTCTTCACTTTCGGGGGGTGTATCGTTCGGAAGTCGACCATAACAGGATGTTCCTTTTTATGTGATTTCCCGGGCTTGCGGGCATCTTTCAAGCGCACTATAGGGGATCGTTCCCGGGCTGTCAAGGCGCGTGCCGCCGCGATGCCCTTGACGGGGAGTGTATAATGCAGGTAATCAAATGGGGGGGTAGCCGCAATATGGAAGCTTTCAGGATCGGCGATCACGTGATTGCCGCCGACACGGAAGAGGATGCCCGGCTCTTTTACCGGGAGGAAGTGGGCAAGGTGCCGCCGGCCGTCATCGAGCAGCTCAGCGTCTCCCTCGAGGTCCCCGCGGGGGAGGGGAAGTCCTCCGCGATCCGCGATTTGATGAACAAGATCATGGACGAGCGGTGCGCGTGGTTGCGGATGGGTGTGCCCTGTGAGCTGCATTACCCGTTTATCGTTGTTCAGCTAAAATGAAGGGTCCTGGGTACAGGGTATAGGGTGCAGGGGATACCGTTGAACCGAAATCGCGCTCTTCTCTTTTTGCTCATCGTCCTGATCCTCGCTGGTTGTGCGCGCAAGGGGGCTCCGCCCGAGCAAATCCGGCCGGCGGGCAAAGGGTCCATGCCGGCGAAAATGGGCTTCAGCATCCAGGCGGGAGCCTTCTCAAAAGCTGAAAATGCAGCAAAGCTCACCGTCAAGCTGAACCGCGAGGGTCTTTCCGCTTACTACTTCGTTTACAAAACGGGACTCTACAAGGTGCGTTTCGGCAACTTCAAGACAGCCGAGGCCGCAACAGAGCGGGCCAGACGCCTTGTGGACAAGGGCATCATCGAAGAGTTCTGGATCGTCAACCCCCGCGAGTATTCTATCGCCCTCAAGGAGGAAAAGGGCGAGCAATACGTGCGCGACGAGATCGTAAGAACGGCCAGGAGCTTCATCGGCGTCCCCTACCTGTGGGGCGGCGATTCCGCCGACGAGGGCTTCGACTGCAGCGGGTTCACCATGGCCATCTACCAGTACAACGGTCTCTTGCTGCCTCACTCGTCGCGGGAGCAATCCGAGATGGGCGCCCCCGTCAGCAAGGGCAGTCTCGAGAAGGGCGATCTCGTGTTCTTCACGACGAACAATTCGGGCAGTGTCTCTCACGTGGGGGTCTACGTCGGCGGCGGGCGCTTCATCCACGCGCCTGGACGCGGGAAGAAGATCGGCATCGAATCGCTCGACAGCAAGTACTATATCAAGCATTACGCGGGCGGTCGTTCTCTGATGTGAGGCGCTCACGTAGCGTTGCGGCGCTCGACGATCTCTGCAAGAGCAGAAAGGGCCTGCTCCGCTGTGCCCGTGTTCAGGATGTATTCATCGGCCAGTGCGATCGGGACAGCCAGGCCGTAATCGATTTCCCGCCGGTCCCGCGCATCGAAAGCCGCCGCATCATCGTCAAAACGTCCCCTGGACAAAACCCGGGCCCTCCGAACGGCCCTCGATGCAAGGAAGGCGATGACCACGATCTCGGCCTGTGTCCCGATGAGATCGATTTCCTGCCTGGAGCGGATCCCTTCCATGAACACGACCGGCGCTCCCGAAGTTACGGCTGCCTTCAGGGCCAGCCTCGTCACCCCCAACCCGTCATCGCCGCGAAGCTCCGTCGAGAGGCGGGCCATGCTTTCCGCATCTGACTGCACGCCCCTTCGGGCCGCTTCCGCACGGACGATGTCGCCTGTGGCGAAATAAGGGCATCCTTTTGTTAGGGCAACCTGCCGGGCGATGTCTTTTCCCGCCGCAGGCATGCCGACGATGATGAAGCACTTCATGGATCCGTTCCCTTCGCTAGAATACTCACGTACTCGACTATTTTTCTTTTTCCGCCCCTTGCTGTCTACTGTCGGCTGCCTGCTGTCTGCTTTTTTGCTATACCCGATACCCTGTTCTTTGCGCAAGGGTTGACCGGGGTGCGGCTTTCGTTTATAAATGCCTGGCATTACATTGCCAAGCCGATAACGGCGGTTGCGAAGCATCCGCTGTCCAGGCAGCATGAAGGAGTCAATCATGGAAGGAAAAAGAGTCAGGGAGAGCAGCATCCTGATGGCCCAGGTCATGAACCCCCAGGATGCCAACCCCGCGGGGAACGTCCACGGCGGGTTTATCATGAAGCTCATCGACACGGCCGCCGGTGCTGCCGCCATCAAGCACTCGCGGTCAAACTGTGTGTCGGCCTCCGTCGACCGTCTCGATTTTCATAACCCCGTATTCATCGGCGACCTGGTCACCTTGAGGGCGAGCGTCACATACACGGGCAAAAGCTCCATGGAGGTTGGCGTACGCGTCGAGTCTCAGAACCTCATGACCGGGCAGACCCGCCACACCGTTTCTGCTTACATGACCCTCGTGGCCCTGGACAAGAACGGCAAGCCTACGGCCGTGCCCCCGCTGATCCTGGAGACGCCCGACGAACAGCGGCGAAACCGCGAGGCGCAGGCACGCCGGGAAGCGAGGCTGCGGGAAAAGACGAAGGAGAAGGCGTGCCAGTTGAACAGCGAAAAGTGCGATTAGGAGTACACTCTTCAACTCCCTGCTTTGTAAAGGTGGGGCAGGGGAGGAGTTGAAAACCAACTGTTGGGAAACTCGGTGACAGGGTGTGGTATTGCGGGGCAACATGAGAACGCTCAATCCGGATTACGTGAAGACCGTAACGTCAATGGCAAACGCCAGCCCCTACTTCCGTCACCTCGGCATGGTGATTGCCGAGTTCGGCGTCGGCGAGGCCCTCGCAGAAATCCACTCGCAGGATATCCATCACCAGATCTTTGGCAACGTGCATGGCGGCGTGATCGCATCGCTAGTCGACACGGCCATTTTCTGGTGCTTCTTCGCGGAGCTCGACGAGTCAGTGGGGATCACCACGGTGGATCTCAAGGTCAACTACCTGGCGCCGGTTGCCAGGGGGAAGCTCTCGGCCCGGGGAAAGCGCATTCGCCTGGGCCGCACCCTGGGGTTCGGAGAGGCGGAAGTCGTCAATGGCGAGGGCAAGCTCGTCGCCCACGGCACCTCATCGGTCATTGTCCTATCCCGATCTCAATTACCCTCCCCCTTTGACTCGTCGTCTATACCTAAGTTTTTGCCCTGAACGTGGGCTGTCGGTGCACGGCGAGGTCCTGCAAGTTTCATCAGGATCGAATGATCAGGATTCTGTTGCTGTTCCTGGAAAAACCGGGCAGTTATGTGAGAGGGGCCGGAAACCGGCAATATTCACAAAAACAAGGCAGAGCGATTCGTTCTGCCTTGTCCGTATCTCAATCACATTTTTCATATCAGGCGCCAGTCTGAATCACATCCCAAAGTCCTCGAAGCAGTACTCACCGCAATCACGATAGATATCCCGCTCCGGGGTTGATTTGCTTTCCTCATTCTGCAGGAACTCCCTCTGGTTAAGCGATTGAGTTGTTCCTTCAGTCAAGGACTCACTGAACTTTTGCCATAGCCTAAAGTAGGTTTCCCAGAGTTTCATGACCCATTACCTCCTTTCAAGGCTAATCTACATTCTGAAATATACACGCCTGTCAATATGGATGAAAACAAAGGCGGAGCCGGTGATTGATAAAAATGTCCCATGGTTGACTGTTTCGCTCCTGCGGGGCGAGCCTGCACCCGGCCGTCCGGTTCGCCCGATTATGCAATAAGTAGCTGATTCGGTTTAACATTAAGCAAAATGCGATCCGCGGATGCAAGATATTTCCCCTCGTTCCGGCGATGGTGCCCGCAGGGCTGTAAACCAAATGCCGTTTCAGCCGTTTTATCATTCAAACGTTCGACATCGATGCCGGGCAAGAAACAGTTGATTGCAGTAAAAGAATTTACCCAGGGAAAGGAACCGAACATGAAACGCATTCTATTTGCCATCATGATGACCCTTGTCGCCACCTCGGCGTACGCCGCCGATGTCGGTGTCTCCGTCAGTGTCGGGCAGCCGGGGTTTTACGGCCGTATCGATGTCGGAAGCTTCCCGCAACCGGAAGTCATATACGCTCGCCCGGTCGTGGTTCGGCCCGCACCCGTCGTCGTTGCTCAGCCGGTCTACATGCGCGTCCCTCCCGGTCATGCGAAAAACTGGAGCCGTTACTGCGACCGATACAATGCGTGCGGCCATCCCGTCTATTTCGTCCGCGACAGGTGGTACCGAGATGTCTATGTGCCGCAACACCATGCGCGCGTCGGGCAATACGGCAATGATCACCGCGACGGCTATCATGGACACGACAGAGGCCACAACTAGGAGACGCTTCCGTTGCAGCTGAGCCGCCGGATCTCGGCGGCTTTTTTTCTTGCCTTGCGCCCCTTGTGCAGCGATAATAAATGCAGATTGTCCGTCTGCGCGAAAGTATTTGTCCGCCACAAGGTCTGCAGAGAGTTTCACCCGCGCACTACGTAGCCCGTCCTTTCTATTTTCCCGGCATCTGTTTTTCGCTGATGAAAAAATCCACCGCAGGGGGTCGACTCATGGATGAAAAGAAGAGCAAAACGAAAAGCAAGAAAACAGGCAAGAAACCAGCCGGAACCATCTCCGGCTACCTGGCTCAGTGTTGGGAGCAAGCCAGTCTTCCAGCGGGTGAGTCGGATCAACAGAATTTTGAGGCGGCAGCGCAACTCATTGTCGACTTCATGGACTGGCACCGTATCGAGGAGGAGGAGATCACGTTTGTCAGGGAAAAATTCTTTCCGACGTTCGTGCGGGTGGCAAAGCTTCAGCCCAGCAAAGAAGTCTCTTCGCAGTTGCTGGTAAAGATGGGCCCGGACATTCTGGACAGTGTGCTCTAAGTGCAGACTTTCGTGGATCACAAACCCCGCTCTCGCTTGAGATGCGGGGTTTTGTCGTTGCAGGGACAACGTTGAGAGGCGGCGGTCAGGGGATCACCTGATGATGAGGCAGGTCCTTCCTCTAACAATCATTGATCGAATCAATCAGGCTCCTGAGCCTGCCGAAGCTCTTGCGGTTGAAGTCGATTACGAGACGCGGCAGGTGACTCACATCCGCATCATCCGCTTCAGCGTCCAAAGCCCCCGACGCCGTGATTCTTCCCCCCGGCAGAAGCATGTCATGAAACTGATCCGTCAGCTTCCGGATATCATCGGGACCGAGCGGTGATGACAGCCGGATCACGAGTTGGCCATGCACGTACCGCAGGCTGTGATAGCGGCGATAGAAATGCCGGATCTTGTCGACTGCGGCGTCCACGGAACACACCTGCTCAAAGAGTGCAAAGTCGGCGGGGCTGATATAGTTGCGGGCGAGAAGTTCCTTCTCGAAAAGTTCAATCATGCTGGACCAGTAGGAACATTCAGGATCGTCCACGAGCACGAGCGGCATGGGATTGCGCTTGCCGGTTTGCACCAGGGTGAGCGTCTCCATCGCCTCGTCGAGAGTGCCGAAGCCGCCCGGGAAGAGCGCAACGGCATCCGCTTCTTTCAGGAAGGCCACTTTGCGGTTGAAGAAATATTTGTACGTGATGAGCCGCGGGTTCCCTTCGATCACGATGTTGGGCTTCTCCTCGAACGGCAAGCGGATGTTCACGCCGAAGGAACGCTCGGAGCCGGCTCCCTCGTTGGCGGCCTTCATGATGCCTCCCCCCCCGCCTGTGATGACCATGAACCCGGCCGCAGCGAGCTTTTTCCCGAAGAGCTTTGCCATCTCGTACACCGGGTCGCCAGGCAGGGTGCGCGCCGAGCCGAAGACGGTGACCTTGCGAACATTCCGGTAGGGACCGAAGATCTTGGACGTGAATCGCATCTCCTTCAGCGTCGTGTTCATGAGCTTGAGGTCTGCGCTATCGTCGGCCTCCTGCCCGGCTTTGAGTGAGGCAATGATCATTTCGCGGACGTATTCCGTTTTCCGGATGCCCTTGGCGGTCTCCATCAATTCCTCGATGAGCGCATCGATGGGGCCGTTGCTCTTGGTGAAAAAAAGTTTCATGGCAGCCCTGTTGTCGTGCTGGCAACTGGAGAAGCAGTCAAGTTTATGGATAAGCCCTTTTGTGTTGTTTGTCGAGGGAAGATGATGACGGTGCAGGGCTTACATCGTTCCCGCAGGTCTGTTCGTCAGGTAAATTCCCGAGAGCACCAGTGCCGCCCCGATGAGAAGCGATGCATCGATGGTTTCGCCGAGCAGGAAGAAGGCCATGACGACGGCGCTGATGGGCACGAAGTTGATGAACACGCCCGCCTTCGAGGGACCGATTTGTTTGATTCCTTCATAATACCAGACAAACCCGAGGCAGGTCCCGAAAAAACCGAGGTACACGATCGAGAGCCAGGCGGAGAGGGAATAATGAGCCAGGTTCCCCGCCATGCCCTCCAAAAGGGCCGGCGGCAGCAGGGCTCCGGCGCCGACAAGGCAGGCATAGGTTACCGCAGAGACGGGCTGTACGTCTTTCATGACGAGCTTGCCGATCAGTGAGTAGGACACCCAGCTCAGCACACAGCCGAAAATGAGCAGCTCCCCGCGGCCAATGGCCCCCTGCAGAATCTCTGCAGGGTTGCCCCTCGAAATCACGTAGACGGCGCCGCTGACGGATAGCACAATGCCGATCATCTTCAGCAGGGTCAGCCGCTCGCCGTGGAACAGGAGCGCCGCGAAGAGGGAGATGAACACGGGGTTCGAGGCCACGATGACCGATGCACGGCTGGCGGTCACGGTCTGAAGCCCCGTGAGGAAGAAGATGTTGTAAAGGAATACACCCGTCATCCCCGAGAGCAGGACCAGAAAAACCTGTTTCTTTCGGAGAGGCTGCAACCGCCCCTCGAAGTGTAAGACCAGGGGAATCATGCACACCGAGGCCACGAGAAACCGCAGGAACGACCCCGAATAAGGAAGCACCTCCTGGGCAAGAACACGCCCGGCAATGAAGGTCCCGCCCCAGAAAACGGCCGTGAGGAAGAGCTTGAAGTAGATCATCCGAGAAATTTCCCCGCAAGCCAGTAAAGGGCCATGCCCAGGACAACGGTCCCCCCGAGGGAGCGCGTGCGCAGGGCAAACAGCAACACGGGCACCGCCACGAGCAGGTCGATATTCCAGAGAGACAGCTGCCTCGGCTCCCCTGCCGTCACCAGGGAGGGAAGGATCAGTGCGCTCAGGATCGCCACGGGGATCAGGTCGAGCCACTCCTCGAGCCAGCGGGGAAGTGTGCGCTGCGAAAGCGCAAAGAGCGGCACCCAGCGCGGAACGTAGGTGACGAGGCCCATCCCGAGGCAGAGAAACAGATAGTCCTGGGAAATCAATTTATGCCTGTCCTTTCGCCTGGCCGATCTTCGGGTACCGCCTCCTGATGTACAATCCCGCCGTTGCCGCGATCACCGAGGCCGCAACGATGTAACTGTTGCCGGGAATGGCAAGAGAAAGAGCGACGGCGGCGATTCCGGCGATCAGGCCGGTCACGACGTAGAGCCTTCCGCGAAGCTGGTAGACAAGAAGACAAAGGAACATGGCCATGAGGGCATAGTCGATCCCGAATGCGTGGGCCGGGATGAATGTGCCGCCCAGCCCGCCGATCATCGTGCTCACCACCCAGAAGGCATTGGTCACGTGGTTGACGGTCAGTGCCCTCTTCCAGTCCCAGTTCCCCTCGCGGAACCGCACGAGGTTCAGGGCAAAGCTCTCGTCGGTGATCCCGTAGGCAAACAGGGCAAGCCAGCGCCTGCGGAGCCCCTTCAGGCAGACGGAGATGGCCGAGCTCATCAGCAGGTGGCGCAGGTTGACGGTGAAGACCGTGGCAACGATGGCCGCGATCCCCGAGCCCGCTTCCAGCATGGCAACAGCGATGAACTGCGAGCTTCCCGCAAAGACGAGCACCGACATGAGCCCGATCGCCAGCGGCGAGAGCCCCGCCTTCTGGGCGAGCACGCCGAAGGCAAGGCCGATGGGCACGTATCCCAGGCAGATGGGCCAGGCTGCGCGGATACCGTCTTTCAGGGTGGACGTTCTGTCTGCTGTCGCTGCAGGAGTCGGCATCTAGATTTTAAATTCCGCCACGAGCGGCGTGTGATCGGAAGTCTTCTCCGCCTTCCTCGGCTCGAGATCGATGTAGCTGTCCATCGATTTCTTCGCCAGCGGCTCCGTGGCCAGGATGTGATCCACCCGCCAGCCCAGCCCCCGCTCCATCGACTTGGGCACACGGTAATCGAAGAAGGTATACTGGTTGGGCTCCCCGGGATGATGTTTGCGGAACACATCGAAAAATCCCCAGGCCTTCACGTTGTCGAATGCCTCCCAGACGTCGGGGTTGAAGTCCACATGCCCCAGGATCCTCTTGGGGTTGTGCACATCAATATCCTCCCGGGCCACGTTGATGTCTCCGCACCATAGTAAAAGCTGATCCGGCTTGTAGTTTCTGGCGAAGAATTTTTTAAGACGCTTGAACCACTCGAGCTTGTAAGCGAACTTCGGGCTCTCTCGTTCGAACCCCTGGGGAACATACGTGTTCACGACGGCTATCCCGGAGAAAACGGCGCGGATGAGGCGGTCCTCGTCTGCCGGGCCCCCGTCATCGAGGCCGAAGGCCGCCTGGTCGGGCTTCTCCGAGGAGACGATGGCGACCCCGTTGTAGCTTTTGCCCCCCCGGTAGATTACGTTCCACCCGGCCTCCTCGAACTCCTTCACCGGGAACTTTGCGTCCTCGGTTTTGGTCTCCTGGAGGCAAAGCACTGCAGGCCGGTGTTTCTCGAGCCAGGGAAGGAGGATGGGCAGGCGGCTGCGGATCGAATTGACATTGTACGTTGCGATCTTGAAGGTCTTCATGGCCCCCTCCTTTGCTGTCGTATAGATTTAAGAATATCACAGTTTTTGTCTTATCAGGAAGGGCGAATTCTGCTAATAGAAGGCGGGTCGCAGTAAGGAAAAAAGATCATTCACCCTCAACCCGACCCTCTCCTCTCAAGGGAGAGGGAGCCTGAAAGGATGATTCCTCATAAGGAGAGGAAGATCAAGGAATAGGGTTTTCAATAGGAGTGCAGGTCATGTTGCAGGACACCTATCAAACCATAAAGGATCTTCTCCAGCGCATGGGGATTTCATACGACGAGATCGAGCATGCGCCCGTCGGCTCCTGCGAGGAGTCGCTTTCCTTCCGCGGACAGGCGGGATGGAGCGGCGCGAGCAGCAAGTGCATCCTGCTCAAGGCGAAGGGGAAATACTATCTCCTGGTCACGACGGCCGAGAAGGAGATCAAGGCGCGGCTCTTCAAGAAGGAGTTCGGCACGAAGGACATCCGGTTTGCCAACCGGGAGGAGCTGCTGGAGGTGACCGGCTGCGACCCCGGCTCGGTTCCCCCCTTCGGCCACAGGGACCCGTCGCTTCCTTTCTACGTGGACGAGAACATCTTCCGCGCGGAGCACTTCATGTTCAACCCCGCAGTTGCTACCAGGAGCCACCGGATCCGCACGGAAGATCTCAAGCGGATCTACGCCGCTGTCCCCAACCCGGTCAGCACCTTCGGTGAGGACGCGCAGGAGCGATTCGTTATCCTGAAAATGGAGAAGACCGCGTGAACAAGGCGACCCCGGAACACGGCATGCTCGGCCCGGAGCCGATGACGGTCTTGACGGATGTTCTCCTGGCGGCAGCGGCCGTCTACGGCGGTGTGAATATTTACCGCGTTTCTGCCACCCCGGTGCACCAGTACTTCTCGCTGTCATTCTTCCTGATTGCCCTGGGCACGCTGGCCGGGGCGACGATCCATGCGATTCGCCAC
>DASRZY010000287.1:0-21094 GCA_035685905.1 Syntrophales bacterium | reverse complement strand
GAGAACATGCCGCTTGCCGTGCAGTGGCTCACCTACCTGGATCCCCTGCGCTACATGATCGTCATCATCCGGGGCCTCTTCCTCAAGGGCGTGGAGATGGATGTCCTGTGGCCCCAATACCTTGCTCTCATCATCATGGGGGTCACGGTTTTCGCGGGGGCCGTGGGGCGGTTCAGGAAACGGCTGGACTAGGCCGCCGCAGGCGGCGGCAGCCGACAGCAGACGGCCAACAGCCGACAGTGGTCAACAGGAAGCAGGTGACAGGTGACAGGTGACAGGTGGCAGGTGACAGGTGACAGGTGACAGGTGACAGGTGGCAGGTGGCAGGTGGCAGGGTTTTCCGCCAATCAATGATTCGGATTCAGGAGAATCTTATGAGAAGAATCGTTCTGACAGGAATTCTCAGCGGCATATTGCTGGTGATGATAACGGGTGTTGCCATTGCGCAGGAGGCCGGGGCGCCGCTGACGCTCGAGCAGAGCATTGATATTGCCCTGAAGCAGAGTGTCATCATCCAGTCGGCCAGGGAGGGGGTGGCCGCGTCGGAGGCCAGGAAGAAGGAGGCTTTCACGGGGTTTCTGCCGAAACTGAGCACGACCTACAATTACACCCGTAACGACCCAGCACCTTACATCAAGCAGCCGGCGCCCTCCCCCATCACCAACCTGACCATCGGAACCCAGGACAACTACACCTGGTCGCTCGATGCCAGGCAGCCCATCTTCACGGGCGGCCGTCTCGAGGCGAACTACGACTTCAACCGACTGGGGGTCGATGCCTCGAAGCAGGAGGAGGTGGGCACGGTCCAGGACACCGTCCTGGAAGTGAGGCGGTCCTACTTTACCATTATCAAGGCGCAACGCCTTGTCGAGGTGGCGAAGCAGTCCGTTGAGCAGTTCATCGCCCAGAAGGATCTCGCGAAAAACTTTTACGAGGTGGGCCTCGTTCCCCGAAACGATTACCTGCAGGCCGAGGTGAGGCTTGCCGACGGCACCCAGTCTCTTGTCCGGTCCGAGAACCGGCTGGAGGAGGCCAGGGCGAGGTTCAACACGGTCCTGCGCCGTCCGATCAGCACCCCTGTGGCTGTCGTCGACACCCTCGGCTATAAACCGTTCGGGAGGGATTTCGAGCAGTGCCTGCAGGCTGCCATGGACAACCGGCCGGAGATCCAGGTCTTTGCCCTGAAGGCCGAGCAGGCGGGGAAAAAGGTCAAGGTCGTGGAGAGCGAGTTCTACCCGTCGGTCAACCTGGTCGGGAGCTACCAGCGCTACGGGGACACGGCCGATCTCAATGGCTCCGTCTACAGGAACCCGGAAAACTGGACAGTGATGGCTGTGGCTTCCTGGGATATCTGGGAATGGGGCCGAACAAAGTATTCCCGCGATGCAAGCGTAAGCCAGGAGAAACAGGCCATCAACACGCTCACCAATGTCAAAGACCAGGTTTCCCTGGAGGTGAAGAATGCCTGGCTCGCGGTGAAGGAAGCCGAGAAACTCATCGCTGTGACCCAGCTGTCGATCGAGCAGGCCGAGGAGAACTATCGGATCAACCAGGAACGTTACCGGGAACAGGTATCCAGGATGACGGATGTCCTCGATGCCCTGACTCTCCTGACCTTTGCGCGCGCCTCCTACACCAATGCTTTGAGCGATTACCAGATAGCACTGGCGGCCCTCGAGCGGGCCATGGGGGTCATCTGGAGACCCCAAGACGCTGCTTCGCAGAAGTGACCAGTGGAGAAGAAAGGGACGAGGGACAAGGGGGTAGGGACCATAAAGAAGTGACGGAGTGTCTGGGTGCCTTAGTGAAGTAAAAGATTCGGAAGCCCGGATTCCCAGTACCCAGTACCCAATTCCCCTCTTCGTTTGATAGTAAAGATTCAGAGGCGAAAGACCGAAATATGGGGTACACAGGGGGAGTGCGATGAGTTACAGGTATGACGGAAAACGCACAGTGCTCAAGCGGTTGTTTTCGTTCAAGAAATTTGGATTTTTCACGATACTTTTCATTGGTGCGGCGTTGCCCGGGATCGGTTGCTCCATGACAGGCTCGGAAATGACACGGGGCTCCCTGGTGGGCGGGCCCTGCGAGTACAGGTCCTACCCCGGGCAGGCCGAGATTGTTTCGGTGGCCCCGATGGAAGCTCCTGCCGCGGCGGCCGGCGGCCGGTTCGATGTGAAGTTCCGCTTCATCCCCGACGGGCCCGTCGAGGAGCCGCTCGGGAAGTCGGCGCTCGAGAGGACCTTCTCCCTCCTTCCGGACCGGGAGATGCCTCCCGACAGGGCGTTCATGGAAAAATTTGACATCCGGCCGGGAAAGAGGTTAGGGTGCACGCTCCAGGTGATCACGCGGGGGACCTGCACACCGATCCTGTTCGATTTCCCTCGCTGAGACCCGGCTGCGCAGCGCCCCGATGAAGGGACTCCGGAAATGGGATCCCCTGCGTGAGCGGCGGATGGACTCGCCGCGGCCGCATCGTCGCAGCACATCATACACAGGACGTGCCTCATGAAGAAGTCCGGGATCGGTGCAGCACTCGTTCTTGCCGCATCATTTTTCATCCTTTTCCCGTCCGGCGTATTTTCCCAGGAGATCCCGAAATCACGTCCAGCCGTCATGCGCCCCGATGCGGATACCCTCGACCGCTGGGTTCGGGAATTTGAAGCTGCGCCGCAGGCGCCCGCAAACCCGATGGTGCGTGCGGGAATCGTCATGATGGGGGATCTGCCCGTCGGCGGCTCCCTGAGCCTTCTGAACAATATCCAGTACACCCCTTCCGCGCGAAACCAGGGATCCTGCGGCAACTGCTGGGTCTGGGCGAGCACGGGTGTCCTGGAACTCGCCCTCAAGGCCCAGCGCGACATCAAGGACCGGCTTTCCGTCGAATTCTTGGACTCCTGCTATAACTCGGAACACTCCTCCTGTCCCTGCAATGGCGGGAACCTTTCCACGTTTTCGAGTTTCTACACCGGCAAGGGTCTGGCCATTCCCTGGTCCAACACGAATGCCGCCTACGCAGACGGCGGAGGCAGCTGCACCGGGACCTGCTCCGCCATCTCCACGAACCCGAACTACGGCATCAGCGGGACCGTTTCCGCCCAGACGATCTCCACGACAAGCGTGAGCCAGGACGCGGCGATCCTCAACATCAAGAACATCCTGAGCGCAAACAAGGGAGTCTACTTCGCCTATTTTCTTCCCGACAGCGGGGGCTGGGACAATTTCTACGATTTCTGGAACAACCAGACGGAGGCGGTGGTTTGGGACCCCGACGGCTCCTGCGGCGTCACGACGGCCGACTATGGAGGCCACGCCGTGGTCATCGTCGGCTACAACGACGACGACGCCGACCCGAACAACCACTACTGGATCGTCCTCAACAGCTGGGGCACCTCGGGCGGCGACCGGCCCAACGGACTCTTTCGGATGAAGATGAGAATGAACTACGGCTGCACGATCACGGTCAGCGGCTACGGGACGTTTTCTTCGCGACAGTTCCAGACGCTCGACGTGACCCTTGCTTCCTGCAGCTACGGGCTCTCGTCCACGTCGCGGGCGTTTTCAACGAGCGCCGCATCGACGGGCACCGTGAATGTGACCACAGGCGGAACCTGCTCCTGGGCAGCCGTCAGCAACCACGCCTGGATCACCATCACCGGGGGGGCGAGTGTGACGGGAAACGGGACGGTTTCCTACAGCATCGCCGAGAACACCGGGGCGAAACGGCGGACGGGGACGATCACCATCGCCGGCCAGACCTTCACGGTGACCCAGGAGGGTGTGCCGCCAACCATTACGGGCAGAAGCCCCCTGTCGGGCGCCGCCGACGTTGCTGTCAATGCTCCTGTCACGGCGACCTTCAGCGAAACGATGAGTGCATCGTCGATCCATTCGTCATCTTTCACACTCTCTCAAGGCGGCTCACCGGTCTCGGGGGCTGTGACCTACGACCCGGAGTCGCTGACAGCGACCTTCACCCCATCATCCAATCTCGCCTACAGCAAGACCTACACGGTGGCGATTACGACCGGCGTGCAGGACAGCGAAGGCATGGCTCTTGCGTCATCGAGCTCCTGGAGCTTCACCACCGCAGGCCCGCCCGTTTCGAGCAGCGGCAGCGGCAGCAGTGGTGGCGGGGGGTGCTTTATCGCCACGGCGGCCTTCGGGTCCGCGCTGGAGCCGCGGGTCGTCACGCTGAGGGAATTTCGCGACGTCTACCTGATGCCCTCCCGCTCGGGCAGGGCCTTCGTGGAGCTCTACTACGCGCTTTCGCCGCCCATGGCCGATGTCATCGCCGCCGACGAGAGCATGAAAACCGGCGTGCGGGCCGTACTGGCGCCCGTCGTGGCCGCAAGCGAGACATTGCTGGGTGCGGGACGCGAGGCGGTGGGGCTCATCGGCTGGCTTGGCGCCGCCTTCATCCTGTTCTGCGGGTCCGGGCGGGGCTCGCGCGGGGACGAGACATGCCGCACCGATAAATTTCATTGACAAACAGGGCGGCGCGCTTTATGGTGTGCACTACTCTAAACGGTTCGGTTTTCGACATGAAGAACATCATCGGCACCATCATCCCCATTATTATCGACATAATCGGCATACGTCCGGGCGGCGTAGGGGGCTGATGATGGCTTGATAGTACTTCCGGAAGGAATCAACAAAATCCGTTATCAGGCTCCCTGGTAACGGATTTTTTATTTCAGGGGGATTCAAGAAGATGGATAAGAAAGCGGTTCTCATCTACGACACGACCCTGCGGGACGGCACCCAGGGCGAGCAGGTGAATTTCACGGCCGAGGAAAAAATCCGTGTGGCCAGGCGGCTCGACGAGTTCGGGATCGCCTACATCGAGGGCGGCTGGCCCGGCTCCAACCCGAAGGACATGCGTTTCTTCGAGCTTGCCCGGGCGGTGAAATTCAAAAACGCCCGTCTTGCAGCCTTCGGCAGCACGCGCAGAGCCCACACCCCGCCCGGCGAGTGCCCGAACGTGCAGGCCCTGCTCGAGGCGCAGACGCCGGTGGTAACCATCTTCGGCAAAAGCTGGGACCTTCATGTAAGAGAGATCCTGAAAATTTCCATGAAGGAAAATCTCGCCATGATCGCCGAGACGGTTGCCTTCCTGAAGTCGAAGAAAAAGGAAGTCATTTACGATGCCGAGCATTTTTTCGACGGCTACAGGGCCAACCCCCGCTATGCTCTCCAGACGATCGAGACCGCCTTTCAAAACGGCGCCGACATGATCGTCCTTTGCGACACCAACGGGGGGACGCTGCCTTCGGAACTGGGACGCGTCATCGACGAGGTGACCGTACTGATCCCCCGTGAGCGCCTCGGGATTCATACGCACAATGACGGGGGAGTGGCCGTGGCCAACTCGATTGCCGCTGTCGAGAAGGGCGTGAGGATGGTCCAGGGGACAATCAACGGGTACGGCGAGCGCTGCGGCAACGCCGATCTCATCCCCATCATGGCAAACCTCGAGCTCAAACTGAAAAAGACCTGCCTGCCCGAGGGCGCCCTGAAGGAGCTCACGCGCCTGTCGCTTTTCGTGAGCGAGCTCGCCAACATCACTCCGCTCAACTCGAGGCCATTCATCGGCCGCAGCGCCTTTGCGCACAAGGGGGGCATCCACGTGCACGCCGTGCTCAAGAACCCCGTGGCCTACGAGCACATTGCCCCCGATGTCGTGGGCAACAAAAGGCGTGTCCTCGTCTCGGATCTTTCCGGCCGGAGCAACATCGAGTACAAGGCCGCCGAGATGGGCCTCTCGCTGGGCGATGACGATGCCCGGAGCCGCAGGATCGTCGAAGAGATCAAGCGCCTGGAAAACGAAGGGTACACCTTCGAGGCCGCCGAAGGGTCGCTTGCCCTCATCATCCGGAAGGCCACGGGCGAGTTCGAGGAGCCCTTCTATCTCGAGTGCTTCCGTGTTATCAATGAAAAGCAGGGCAGCGAGCCCTCCCGCGCCCAGGCCCTCATCAAGGTCATCGTGGGCGATGAAACGGAGATCACCGCCGCTGAGGGAAACGGTCCGATCAACGCCCTCGACAATGCCCTGAGGAAGGCCCTTGTGACGTTCTATCCCGAACTGGCCAAAATGCATCTCACCGATTTCAAGGTGGGCATCCTCGAGGGGAGCGAGGGCACGGCTGCGAAGGTGCGCGTCTTCATCGAGTCAAGAGACGACACGGACATCTGGAGCACCGTCGGCGTCTCCGAGAGCGTGATCGAGGCGAGCTGGGATGCCCTGGTGGACAGCATCCAGTACAAGCTGAGCAAGGACAGGCTGAACAGGAATGGGAAGGAAGAGAAAAAAGCAGTCGCATAAATACAGTGACCGGTGACTAGTGACCAGTGACCAGTGGAGAAAAAGATATGCCCATGACGATTACGGAAAAAATTCTTGCCAAACACGCGGGGCTCGGGAGCGTCGCGCCGGGGGATCTGATCGAGGCGAAGGTGGATCTCGCTTTTGCCCATGACTTCACGGCCCCCATCGCCATACAGGTTTTCAAAGAGATCGGCGCGCCGCACGTCTTCGATCGGAAGAAAGTGGTCCTCGTTGCCGATCATTTTGTCCCGAACAAGGACATTGCGTCGGCCGAGCAGGCCAAGTACATGCGCACCTTTGCCCGGGAGCAGCAGCTCGAGTATTATTACGAAGTCGGCGAGGCCGGCATCGGCCACGTGCTCCTGCCGGAGCAGGGGCTCGTCGTGCCCGGTCAGCTCATCATCGGGGCCGACAGCCACACCTGCGCCTACGGCGCCCTGGGGGCCTTTTCAACCGGTGTGGGAAGCACCGACATGGCCGCCGTGATGGCCACCGGCGAGATCTGGCTTCGCGTTCCCCCGACGATCCGGGTCGAGTACACCGGGACCCTTGGGCCCCTTGTGGGCGGCAAGGACCTGATCCTGCGTCTCATCGGGCTCATCGGGGTCGAGGGTGCGCTCTACAGTGCCCTCGAGTTCGCCGGCGAGGTCATCGGCAATCTTTCCATGCCGCACCGGTTTGCCATGGCCAACATGGCCGTCGAGGCCGGGGCGAAAAACGGCATCATGGAACCCGACGACGCCACCGCGGCCTACGTGAAGGGCCGGGCCCGGTGGGAGCCCGTTTTCCTCAAGAGCGATGCCGGAGCGGCATACGAAAAGACGATTGCGATCGATGTGAGCTCCCTCGAGCCCCAGATTGCCTTCCCCCCGTCGCCTGCCAACGTGCGGCCCGTGTCGGAGGCGAAGGGAATCACGCTGGACCAGGTCTTCATCGGGTCCTGCACCAACGGGTGGCTCGAGGACCTGAGGGACGCAGCGGGAGTCCTGAAAGGCCGGAAAAAAGCGCCGGGGCTTCGCCTGATCGTCATCCCGGCATCTCCGACCATCCTCAAGGAGGCCATGAAAGAAGGGATCATCGAGACGTTTCTCGAGGCGGGAGCCGTCATCGGCCCGCCGTGCTGCGGGCCCTGTCTGGGCGGGCACATGGGAATCCTCGCATCGGGGGAGCGGGCGCTGGCGACGACGAACCGCAATTTCATCGGCCGCATGGGCCACCCGAAGAGCGAAGTCTACCTGTCCAATCCATTCATCGCAGCAGCCTCAGCGGTGTTGGGCAGGATCGGTTCTCCGGAAGAACTGTAAAAATCAGTGTCTGAGTGATAAAGTGCATAAGTGTCCGTGTGAAGAGCAAGAATCCGATACATTTCTTCACTCCTTCACTCAAACACTTAGACACTCAAACACATGTCGACTGTAAGGAGACGATATGAAGTCTGAGGGAAGAGTTTGGAAGTTCGGCGATGACGTGGATACGGACCTGATCATCCCGGCAAGGTACTGCAATGTGTCCGACCCGGCTGCCCTGGCGAAGAACTGCTTTGCCGATGCCCGCGCCGATTTTGCGGTGGCCGTCAGGAAAGGCGACGTGATCGTGGCCGGGAGAAATTTCGGCTGCGGGTCCTCCCGGGAGCATGCTCCCATTGCCATCAAGGCCTCCGGCATATCCGTCGTGATCGCCAAGAGCTTCGCACGGATTTTCTACCGCAATGCCTTCAACATCGGGTTGCCGCTGTTGGAGTCGGTCGATGCCGCAGAGGAAGCACAGGACGGCGACCGGCTGTCCGTCGATCTCACCGCGGGGAAGATCGAGAACCTCACCCGCGGCAAATCCTACAGCGCCCGCCCGATCCCGCCGTTCATGGAGCGGCTCATCCATGCCGGCGGTCTTGTGGAACACATCCGGAAAGAAAAGCTCCAGAAGCGCTCATGACCTGATCGAGCGCAAACAGCACCGACCCAGGCCCGGTACCCCCGGGCCTTTTTATTTTCGCCATCTTTTCACCTCTCTTCTTCCTGTGCACAAGCAAACGGATGATCGTGCGCCGTGCTGCGGGAAAGGATCAGGCCCGGGCGAGACGACAGAAGACTTCGCAATTGACGAACCCCGGAGTTTATAATAAAGTTTTACCGCATTTACGATAACGGCATGTGTCTTTCCGGAGGCTTTTTCCGTGCAGGATTTTGTGGGTTATCTGGGCAAGCAGACCCGGCAGCGCCTGAACCGCTATGCAGACCAGTCAGCCCTTTTCTACAGCATCCTCCGCCAGATCGTTGTCAATCCCAGGGCCGGTCGCAGTCTCCGCATCCGGATCATCGTCGAGCAGATCTACTTCACGGCCGTCGAGGCCCTCTGGATCGTGATCCCCATCGCGCTTCTGATCGGAAGCGGCATGATCCTCCAACTCGCCGGCGTAGCGGCCCAGTACGACCTCGGAAGGATCACGGTCATCATGCTCATTCGTGAGTTCGGACCGCTCATCACGGCGCTCATCGTGATTCTCCGCTCCGCCACTGCGATGACCATCGAGACGGGCTACATGAATGTTCTCCACGAGATCGAGGCCATGGAGCTCCAGGGGATGGACCCCCTCGACATCCTGTCCGTCCCCCGGATGATCGGCATCACGGTGTCAATGGTCTGCCTGATCACCGTTTTCAGCATCACCTCCGTCCTGGGGGGGTACGCCATTGCCTGGACGCTGACGACCGTGCCCCTGCAAAATTTTCTCTCCCAGATCGGGAAGGCCATCACGGGCCTCGACATCGTCGTTGTCGCCCTGAAGGCCATTTTTTTCGGCATGGGCATTACTGTCATCTCGCTTCACTACGGGATGAGCATCGAAAAGGGAATCACGGATATCCCCGTTGCGGCCTCGAGAGGGGCCGTGGCGTGCCTCTTTTACTGCCTGGCGGTCAATTTCATCCTCTTTGCCGCCTTCTTCCTGTAGGAGTGACATGGCAATCATCGAGCTGAGAGACTATGGTCATGCCCCCACGGGCAGGGGAAAGGGGTTGCAGAAGTTTTCCTTCTCGCTTGCGCCGGGGGATGCATACGGCCTTTATGCCGACCGCATCGACGATGCCCATCTCTTCCTGAGGGCCCTGGCAACCCTGGAGCCGCCGGAGGAGGGAACCTACTCGTTCCGGGGGGAGGTACTGAACTTCTCCAGCTCCCGAACGTTGTTGCCGATCCGGAGAAAGATCGGCTACCTCGCCTCCGATGCCGCCCTGATCGGGAACCGGACGTTGAGGACCAATCTTTTGCTCGGGCGCTATTACCACGAAAACAAGTTGAGCCTGGGGCTGAGCGACGAGGTGCTTTCCCTGTGCCGCCTCTTCGGCATCGAGGACAAGCTCGATATGCGTCCCTCCCAGGTCGCGCCGGAGGATGCACGGGCAGTCGTCATCATCCGGGAGATGACAAAAGGGGCCGAGGTGTTTCTCATCGAACAGGTCTTTATCGTTCTGGCCCGGCCCATTATCGACAGGTACATCGAGATGATGCGCAAGGCGATCGATTCGGGCATTCCCTGCGTTTTCTATGCCGGTCTGCCCGAGGTCGATCGTCTGCTCAAGAAACGGGAGATTCACATCCGGGACGGCATCGTGAACGTCAGCTGAACGGAGTCGAGACGAGGCAATCATGGAATTGAAATTCAGCAGGATGGATCGGGTCGTCGGCATTTTTCTCATTGCCATCCTCGCCCTCATGGTGGGGTCGGTCGTCCTCATCGGGAGGGGCAAGGACTGGTTCCGGCCGACGGTCACCTACTACACCCAGTTCAAGGAGAACTACAACCTCGCGCCTGGCTCCTCGGTGAAGTTGTACAAGGCCGAGATCGGGCATGTGAAAAACGTGGAGCTCGTGGGCGACGCCGTCCGCGTGCGCATGTCGATCTTCGAGGAGTATCACACCCGGTTCCGCGAGGACACGGTGGCGACCGTCGAGAGCCCCACCTTCATCGGGTCGGAATACCTGGCCATCCGCCCGGGGAAGCCCGACAGCCCGCTGATCCCGTCGGGGGGGACGATCAAGTCCGAGGAGAAGAAAACCCTCTCCCAGATCCTCGCGGAGTACGAGATCGAGGAGACGGCCAAGCGCCTGACGGAAACCATCCGGAACCTGGCCGACATCGTTGAGGAATTGAGAGACCCGCAGGGACCTCTGTTTGTCTCGCTGAACAGCATCGAGAAAAACCTGAAAAATCTGGAAACGGTCACGACCGGCCTGAAGGAAGGCGAGGGGACGGCGGGTCAGCTCCTGCGATCCGACGAGCTGATCAACCGGATAAACACGTCCATGGAGCGGTTGGACAAGGTGCTGCAGAGCGTCGAGGGAGTCACCCCCGAGGTGACGGCCAACCTGCGGGAGAGCATGGAGAAGATTCGGGAGATCACGGTCACCCTCGAGAAGGGAAGCCGCGAAGTCCCTGTCGTGATCCGGACAACGAAGCGAGGCATCCAGGAATTGAGAGATGGATTGACTGAGGTCAATCGTGTCGTCAAGGCCCTCGAGCAAAGCCCTCTCATCAGGGGAAACCTCCCCCCGAAACCCGAGGGGAAGGACCTGGACGCCGGTCTGAGGAAATGAGGCCGCTATGAGAACCCTGAAATTGGGAATCGTTTTGATGTGCGTGCTCTTCTCTGCATCCTGCGGCGGGCCAAAAGAGGTCATCGTGCCCGAGCACATCAGCGCAGGCTCAGTGCAGACCAGCAAGGGAATGCCATTCTACGAGCGGGGCTGTTACGCCCGCGCATTGGATTACTTCTACAAGGCCAACGAGCTTTTCACGGCGATAGGCGACAGCCGCGGCATGGCCATGAGCATGAACAACATAGGCGTTGTCTACCGCGGCATGGGGGAGGCCGCAGCGGCGATTCCCTTCTTCGAGGATGCCCTCCGAATGTACGGACGTCTCGGGGACCGGGAAGAGGCGCGCCAGACGCTGTCGAACCTGGCGGCTGCCCAGGTTGACACGGGGGATTATGCGTCGGCCGCGAAAAACATCGATGAGGCGCTGAAGATGCAGATCGGGCGAAAGCCCTTCGCCCCGGCCATGACGGTGAAGGGGGTTCTCCTGGAGAAGCAGGGCGATGTCACGGGTGCGGAGGGAATGCTCCGGGAGGCTCTTCGCTCCCTCGACAAGAAGGATTCCGCCCAGGCGGCAGCCGCGAATTACGCCATGGGAGATCTGCTGCGCGGGACGGCCCGGTACAAGGAAGCCGTTCCCTATTTGGAAAAGGCCCTCGAAAGCGACCGCACAGCGGGCTTTTACAGAGGCATAGCCGATGACCTGGCCGCCCTGGGCCGCTGCAGTGCAGGCCTTCGCGACGATGCGTCAGCCGTCAATTACTGGGAGCAAAGCGTACGCATCTATGCCCTGCTGGGGATGGAAGACAAGCTGAAGGTGACGATGGTTATGCTGGAAGAGGCGGCAAAGCGATCTAAACGGGACATCTCGCTTACCCGTGCGTTAACGGACCGTTGGCTCAAGGAGGACACGGCAGAGAGCCTCTGCGATTGACGCTGCAGGCGTCAATCGTAAGGAGCGAGGACCGAGGATCGAGGTTCGAGGAAGGAAAAAAGACTTCTTTCCGACGGAATAGACGGAATAGACCGAACAGACTGGATAGACTGGATGGACGTCTTTGGCCTTGGCCAGTGTTCCCTCGACACCATCGGGCGCATTCCCGCCTGGCCTGTCCCCGACTCGAAATGTGAATTCAGCGGCATGATCATCCAGGGCGGCGGACCCGTTGCCACGGCCCTCGTGGCCCTTTCCCGCTGGGGGCTTGCATGCCATTTCTCCGGGGTCGTCGGCGATGACTCCTTCGGTCGGGAGATTTCCCGATTCCTTCGAGACGAAGGAATCGACACCTCGGGCCTCGTCTCGAGGCAGGGGCGCCAGTCGCAGTTTGCCTTCATCGCCTCGGAGCCCGGGGGAAGGCGGACGATCTTCTGGCAGAGACCGACGGGCGAGGAACTCCAGCCCGCGGAAGTCGATCTCAATGTCCTTCGCACATCCCGTGTTTTTCACACCGACGGGCTCTTCATCGAGGCGGCCCTTGCGGCTGCCTCCGAGGCAAGGCGTTCGGGCGTTGCCGTCATCGTCGATGCGGGGACGCTGCGCGACGGGATGCTGGAACTCGCCCGTCTTAGCGACTGCTTCGTCGCTTCCGAGTCCTTTGCCCATTCTCTTGTCGGCGCAGAAGATCCCATGGAGGCCTGCAGGAGAATCCTCGAACTGGGCCCGGGCATTGCCGGAGTGACCCTGGGTGCAAGGGGCTACGTGGCACGGTTCGGCGGCCGATCCATCGTGAAGCCTGCCTACGAAGTTGAGGCCGTCGATACGACGGGCTGTGGTGATGTCTTCCACGCAGGCCTGACCTACGGGTTTCTTCAGGGCTGGGACCCCGAGCGGAGCTTCGATCTTGCCTCGTGGGCCGCGGCTCAGGTGGCGAGGAAGATGGGCGGCCGTGAGGGGATCCCGTCAAAACAAGATCTTCTCGGCAGAGGGTATGCGTAGCCATTGAGCCGGAATCGCGGAAGACGGCTCGAGAGACACTGCCGGAGCGTCGCGCTGCTGCGCGGATCGAACCCCGCGATGGCCCTGCCGGTTTGACGCCCCCGTCGTTATCCTGTAGAAGGGTCATGAACAGACGAAAGGACATCTGCGGTTCCATGGCGAAACGCGTTATCATCATCGGTGCGGGCCTTGCAGGGCTCACAGCGGCTCACGCGGCAGCGAAGGAAGGGGCCACGGTGCTCGTTGTCGACCGGGGCCCGATCGGAATCGGGACGAACTCGGCCCTGGCCAACGGATTCTTTGCCGGGCCTTCGGAGAAGTACAGCCCCGAGGATTACATCCGTGACACCCTCCGCGCGGGGCGGGGGCTCAACCGGGAAGCCCTCGTGAGACTTGTCGCGCGGGAGGCGCCTTCGGCCATTCAGTTCCTTCGTTCCGCCGGCGTGCCCCTGCAGGGCAGGGGGACGCAGCGCCGCGTCATTTCCCCGGACCCCTCCGTCATTCCCGGGGTTGTCCTCATGCGCAGACTGGCAGAGCTGGTCAAAAGCCTCGACGGTGTCCATGTCCTTCCCGGTTTCTATGTCTCGGAGATCCCCTGTCACAACGGGAGGGTCTGCGGCGTCCGGGGGTTCAACCTCAGGGGCGAAGAAATGGACGTCGACGCTTCCTCCGTGATCCTTGCCACGGGAGGCGCAGGGGCAATCTATCACCGCCACGACAACCAGAAGAAGATCCTTGGCCAGGGGTACATGCTGGCTGCGCGGGCAGGCCTCGATCTGAGGGACATGGAGTTCGTCCAGTTCTTTCCGCTGGTCCTTGCCGATCCGCGGCTGCCGGCCCTGATTGTCTATCCTCCTTTTGCCCGGGAGGCGAAACTGGTTAACTCATCCGGTGAGAACATCCTCAAAAAACACGGTCTCGGAGACGTCAATGATGCGATCATCAAGAAGCGCGATGCCTTCTCGACCCTGCTCTTCGAAGAGGGAAAGACGGGGCCCGTCTGCCTGGACTTGCGGAATGTGCCCGCCTCCGCCTGGGATGACCATCCGCTGGCCATTTTCAAGCACCTGCGGTTTGACTTCCGTTCCAAGCCGGTAGCCGTTTCACCGGCTGTGCACTTCCTGATGGGCGGTGTCCGGACGGATAACCGGGGCCAGACGCAGATTGAAGGGCTTTTTGCCTGCGGCGAGATCCAGTGGGGTCTTCACGGGGCGAACCGGATGGGAGGCAACGCGATGACGGAGTGCGTCGTGTCGGGTGCCGTTGCGGGACGCTTTGCTGCCGAGCGGGTCCTGAGCGACGTATCCATACCTTCGTGCCGTGAGAAGCCTCGGCGACTTTCCGGGGCGGACAAGGCAGCCGGTTCCGGTGACGTTCAGGGCGTCCTTTCCGAAATCCGATCGACGGCCTGGGAGTGTGCGGGGATTGTAAGGTCGGACAAGGGTCTGCAGAAGGGATTGGAACGGCTTGAATCGGTGGAGAGACGCCTGGAGCTGTTGGGAGCCCTGAAGCGCGGCGAGCGCGCTCTCCTGGAGGATGCCCGGGCCGGGGCACACACGCTCCGCGCCATCCTCCTGGCCAGCATCGGCCGCAAGGAAAGCCGGGGGAGCTTTCTGCGCAGCGATTTCAAGGATGAGGACGACGTCAATTGGCGCCGAAACTCCTGCCTGAGCTACGATGCGGAGAAAAACACATTCACGGTGCAGTTTCTCCCTGTCGAAAGCGCCTGACGAAGCCCTGTCGCAGATGCGAAAGAAGACAATCTGATGAGACGAATTCTTCCCGCCGCGGTTCTCGTTGCCACCTGCGCCCTTGTTGCATGGATCTGGTGGCCCCTGGCAACGGAGCTTCTCCAAACGGGAATTCCCGCCGATATGGATGATCACCGTGTCTCCCATCACGTCTTGCTGACCGGGTTCATCCTCCTGAGCGCCGTCTTCATTTCCGTGGGTATGAAAAATATCGGAAAACAGGACGGCGAACATTGACCCTGCAGGGCAGGGAAGGAGATTTCGATGAGCAGGCTCTTTCGCATCACGATCCTGGCAGGGGTTGCTGTATTACTGTCCTGGCTCTGGTACGCGGGATGGCCGGAACTCTTTCGCGCCGGGATGCCCTCCATCACTGAGGATGCCGATTTTGCCCTCCTCGTTCGACTCACCGGGTTTGTGATCATCATCTCCGTTGCCTTCTATTTTGCCGCCCGGAACATTCCTCGCCGATAAGATTCTCCCCGAGGAGCGAAAAGTGCTGCCGCAATGATGCCCTCGTAGCCCCCTTCCCGCACGTCTGCGCGGCTCAGAGATCCGAAATGATGCTTGGCTTCACGAAATGCAGGTTGTAAGCGATCCCAACGATTTTCCGCCAACTGGAGGAATGAGCGGTTTACGACTTTTTTTCACCAGTGATTTCAAATCCTTTTTCAGTTCGGGCACGCCGTCCTGCGGGTTCTGTTGCAGGCCGGAATAAGTCGTGTGATGACGGAAAACGCAACCATTTCGTCGGTAAAGTTTACAGTGCACGGCATGCTGCATATTTCACATAAGAATTTAATATAATTATATATTATTCAGCAATGAGTGTTTACTTTTCTTGGGCATCCGGAAATTCGTCGGTACAATTTACACTTGAGGCGCAAACTTCTTTTTGCGCATGCTGGATCTTCAAGCGATTTTCAGGGAACTCCAGAAAAAATTATCAAATATTTACTTATACTTGAGTGATGAAAATCCTGTTTTCGCTTTCCTTTCCAATTGCAGTGGTACAGAGATTGCCTTAACCATAAGCAAGAGATACGAACATGGTGTTAACGGCGTCGGGGGGTTGTCCGTCATACATCTGACCGTCAACGATCCTGCTCGAAGAAAATCATTCGACAACCATTACAGGTCTTGGCGCACAGCATTGTCGTGTGCCCCCCGCCGGAATTTTACTTACATCGGGGCATCTCATTCATGCCCGTGATTAAGTACTTCCACAATGACATTCATTCTGCCGTTCCTTGAACCCAGTGTAAGTGGCTTTCGATCTCGAACAATCCCTGGATTATCGCGGGGATCAGTTATTCGCGCGCCTTGGAAGATTCGCCTGTAACGAGCCACAGACTCTCTCGGGAGTCTCCGGTCGGTTGGCGCCATCGTTGCCGTTTGGTTGCCTTTTCAGTTCATCCATGTAACTGAGAGGGCGTGAGCCTGCCTGCTGACGACAAGCGAATATCCGCCTGATTTGAAATCGAAGAGAAAAAATTCCGTGTCCAACCGGGTCCAGTTGATCGAATGATGACAACGGTCGGTCCATCAAGCAGGGTTTCCGCCATAGGCGTCATCGCTGAAAAAAGTGAGCAGGGCATCGTTGAAGAATTCTTCGAGCTATTCAAGACGCCTTGGGAATACGCCAGCAGTGAAAAGCTCTACGACATTCTTCTGATTACGGGGGACGCGGAAGAACAATTCGACGCGCCTGTCGTCATCCAGTACGGAAGCGGGAAAAGAAAGCGGGACGATCGTTGTGGGATCCGGATCACAAACAGCCGGTCCGCGGCGCTCATGAGTTGGCAGGGCAGACAGGTGCCGATCTACGGGAAGGTGTCGACTCTCGAGTGCCTCGGCGATGCTGTCGCAGAGATCAAAGATGCCGATGAAGCCATCGGATTGAGAATGGGGACGAATGGGCAGACACTCTATCGCTTCGGGTTCGATTTATTCCGGGAGGTGTCAACCCTTCTGCGTACAGGTCAGCCGGTCTGCCATGCCTCCATCCCGACTCTGGATATTCACATAGAGCTTCTTCGGCATTCCATCCTGTCGGCGGGAATACCGCTCGCGGAGATCCCCCCGTTGCCCCACGGGCACCGCTTCATCGCGTGCCTCACCCACGACGTGGATTTTGTGGGGATTCGCAGGCATCGGTTCGATCCCACGATGTTCGGGTTCATCTACCGGGCACTCTGCGGCTCCCTGATCCGGGCGATGAAGGGCTCCCTTTCATGGAAAAAAGCGCTGGCCAATTGGGCAGCCGTTGTCTCACTGCCCGGCATCTATCTGGGTATCCGGAAAGACGTCATGATCCAGTTCGACCGTTATGCCGAACTCGAGCGGTATCTGCCGTCGACCTTCTTTTTCATCCCCTATAAAAACAGGCCGGGGATCGACCTGGAGGGTCGCAGTACAAAAGGGCGTGCCGTCAAATACGAAATCGGCGATATCGCACAGGAAGTTCAGAAGCTCCTTGCCCGCGGCTGTGAGATCGGTCTGCACGGCATCGACGCCTGGCACAGCATCGAGAGGGGAGCCGACGAGCGGATGCAGGTCTGCCGGATGATTGAAAGACCGGACATGGGCGTTCGAATGCATTGGCTGTTCTTTTCGGAAAACTCCCCCGACGTGCTGCAGCAGGCCGGTTTTTCCTACGACTCGACGGCGGGATACAACGATGCGGTCGGCTACCGATCCGGCACGACCCAGGCATTCCGGCTGCCGGGAACCACACTGTGCGAGCTGCCGCTGCACATCATGGATACGGCGCTCCTGTCCAGCGGACGAATGGCGCTTTCGGAAGCCGCTGCACTCGAAAGGATCAAAGAAATCTGCTCCCATGCATCGGATCACGGGGGGGCTCTCACCATCAACTGGCATCACCGAAGTGTCGGGCCTGAGCGTTTCTGGGATGACTTGTACATCAACCTGCTCGGGGAGATGGAAAAGAACGGGGCATGGTTTGCAACGGCCCGGGAGGCCGTCTCGTGGTTTGCCAGGAGACGATCGGTGACGTTTCGCAGGGTCGACAGGCGCGGCACGGAGATGCGCGTCCAGCTCTCGTGCCCCTCGGGAGATGAAATGCCCGGACTCGTTTTGAGGATTCATACCCCTTCGACGCAAGGCTCAGACAGAAAAGACGTGCCTGTACAGGGCGATATCGACACCGTCATTCCCATCCATGCGTAGATCATCAGCGAGAGGATAAGTGCGATGGAAACAAAAAAGCGCAGGACAGCAGTCTACATGGTGGCGTACACGTATTACCCCACGGATCCCCGCGTTCGCAGAGAGGCGGAGACACTGGCCAGCCTCGAGGATTTCGATGTCCGGGTCGTTGTTCCCAAATCGGGGGACGTGGCCCACACAACGCAATCCGATGGCGTCAACGTGGTGGAGTTGAATGTCCGCCGATACCGCGGAAAGAGTTTCTCTGCCTATGTCCTGTCGTACCTGAAATTCCTGTTTGCGGCGTTCTGCGACTGCACCCGGTTGACCCTCGGCGGCAGGGTCGATGTGGTCCACATCCACAACATGCCGGACTTCCTCATTTTCGCCGCCCTCGTTCCTCGCCTCCTGGGAAAAAAAGTCATTTTGGATATCCACGATTCCATCCCCGAAACCTACATCGGGAAGTTCAGGAATCAATCCTCCCTGATGTTCCGGATCCTGTGTATGGAGGAAGCCGTCTGCTGCAAGCTGGCGCACCGGGTCATCTGCGTCAATCACCCTCAGCGCGACGTACTGGTGGGCCGGGGAATTCCCGCGAAGAAGATATCGGTCTCCATGAACGTACCCGATGAACGATGGTTCAGCAACGGCTCGAACGGCGGCTCCGAACGGGCAGTTCCCGATTCCTTCAATCTGGTCTTCCACGGCACCCTGGCCAGGAGGCTCGGCGTCGATCTGACCATCCAGGCCGTCTCAAAACTCAACGGCAGCATTCCTGGTCTGAAATTCCACATCATCGGCACCGGGGACGACCTGGAAGAGCTGGTCGCCCTCACGGAACGCCTAAGTTTGGGATCCTCCGTGCAGTTCCACGGCCCTGTGCCCATCGAGGACCTCGCTTCCGCCCTGGGCCCCATGCAACTGGGGATCATCTCCAACCGGAAGAACATTGCAACGGAACTCATGCTGCCCGTCAAGATGCTCGAGTACATCTCGCTGGACATCCCGGTTGTCGCGCCGCCTCTGAAAGCGATCCGGCATTACTTTTCCGCTGACATGCTGAATTATTTCGATGTCGAAAACGTCGATTCCCTGACATCAGCCATCCTGGACTCCTACCGGAACGAGGAAAAAAGGCTCAGGCAGATCAAGAACGCCAGGAATTTTCTGGACCAATACGGCTGGGTCCGGCAAAAACAGGACCTGATCGGACTGTACCGATCGATGGCCCTGTCGCCGGGATCCGTGAAAGAAAAAATGGAAAAGGAGATCGCATCATGCTGAACGTCGCGCAGATCGGAGTCGGCTACTGGGGCCCGAATCTGTTACGGAACATGATCTCGAGCAAGAGGTGCCAGGTGAAGACGGTCGTCGACCTGGCCAGCGAACGGCAGGAATACGTCCGCGGCCTCTATCCGGCCGTCAACGTCACGGCGAATGTCCACGAGGCGCTTGACGACCCTGAAATCCAGGCGGTTGTCATCGCCACGCCCGTGAAGACGCATTTTGACATGGCCATGAGAGCCCTGGAAGCGGGGAAGCACATCCTGGTGGAAAAGCCCATTGCAACGACCGTTGCCGAGGTCGACGAGATTGGCAGCCTGGCGGGGAAAAAGAACCTCGTCGCGATGGTCGGGCACACCTTCCTCTACAATGCAGCCGTCCGGTATGTGAAGAAACTGATCGACTCGGGCGAGCTGGGCGACATCCGGTACATCTACAGCCAGAGGCTCAATCTGGGCCGGATCCGGTCCGATGTCGACGCCCTGTGGAATTTTGCGCCCCACGACATCAGCATCATCCAGTACTGGCTGGGGGACCCGGAGCCGGTTTCGGTCATTAAAAGGGGCGTCGACTACATCCAGGAAACCATCGACGACGTTGTGTTCGTGAATATCTATTACCCGAACAAGGTCATGGCAAACATCCATGTGAGCTGGCTCGACCCGCGAAGGCTCCGCCAGATGACCGTTGTGGGATCCAACAAGATGATTGTCTACGACAATGACGCCGAAAACAAGATCGCCATCTACGACAAAGGGATCGAGCGCAAGGCGGTCCTGGGGCAGAATATGGATTATGACAACCCCCGGTTGCGGAGCTTCAACCAGCGCGAAGGGGATGTGATCCTGCCGCGGATCAATTTCCCGGAGCCGATCAAGGTCGAGGTCGAGCACTTCGCAGACTGCGTCGAAAACGGGACCCTGTGCCTGAGCGGTATCGACCACGCCCGCAAAGTGGTCCGCATCCTGGCCTGCTGATGTTCCCGCCCGGTAACCCGATTTTTTGAGGTGTCGATGTCCGCTCCCCCCAAGGTGTTCACCTGCCAGATCCGCGACGTTTCGCTCGGCGCAAACGTGACCGTCGTCGAACCCGCGAACCTCTATGAGTGCGCAATCGGCGATGACTGCTTTATCGGCCCCTTCGTGGAAATCCAGAAAGGCGTTGTCGTGGGCAGCCGCACACGGGTGCAGTCCCATACCTTTATCTGCGAGATGGTGACACTCGGCGAAGACTGCTTCATCGGCCATGGAGTGATGTTCATCAACGATCCGTTTTCGGAAGGCGGCCCGGCACGGGGTCGTGTGGATCTCTGGAAGCCGACCCGCATCGGGAATCACGTGTCGATCGGGTCCAATGCGACGATCCTGCCCAGTACGATCTGCGACAGGGCCGTAATCGGGGCAGGTGCCGTTGTGACGAAAGACATCACCCAGCCCGGCTTTTACGCTGGAAACCCCGCCCGGCTCCTCCGACGTCTCTGACCCGATGCGCAACATTGCAGATCACTGATCCTGCTATCCCACTCCTGGAGAGAACAATGAATATTCCCCTGGTTGACCTGAAGGCGCAGTACAACAGCATCAAAAATGAAATCGACAGTGTGATCTCGGACGTCCTGTCCAAGTCCGCATTTATCGGCGGCTCCTATGTGAGTTCCTTCGAGACGGCATTTGCCGGGTTCTGCAGGACACGGCACTGTATCGGCGTGGGAAACGGGACGGATGCGCTGTTCATCGCCCTCAAGACGCTCGGCATCGGCACCGGGGACGAAGTAATCACGGCGGCCAACAGCTTCATTGCCACGTCGGAGGCGATTACGCTGACCGGTGCGAAGGTGGTCTTCGCGGACATCGACCCGGTGACCTACAATATGGACGTGAAAAGGATCGAAGAGAAAATCACGGCAAAGACGAAGGCGATCCTGCCCGTCCATCTCTACGGCCAGCCCGCCGACATGGATCCCATCCTGGACATCGCCCGGAAATACGATCTCAAGATCATTGAAGATGCCGCCCAGGCGCACGGCGC
>DASRZY010000286.1:0-31262 GCA_035685905.1 Syntrophales bacterium | reverse complement strand
CCTTGTTTGATGAGCATACGGCGCCGCCGGGACAGGCGCCGCATGATTCGTGGTTATTTGCCCATCACACCCTTCTGGGTGATCTGGAAGGTCTTGCCGGCTGCCGTGACAGTTGCGCTGCGGCTGGAGGTTGACCAGTTGGAAGAGACGCTGTACCGGACCGTTCCATTTCCCTTGCCCGATTTCCCCGAGCTGATCGTCACCCAGCTCGCGTTGCTTGCGGCCGTCCAGGCGCAGGTGGAACCGGCCGTCACGTTGATGTTGCCGGATCCTCCCTTCCAGTTCGCAGAACTCGACGAGGGGGTGATCGAGTAGCTGCAGGTCGGTGCCGGCGCAGGGGGAGTCGGCGGCGCGGGGGGCGGCGTGGGCGGCGTGGGTTGATAGTAAGCAATGGTGTACTCGCCAAAGCCCACGACACTCGTCACCTCCGAGTAGGCGATCCGGAAGTATCCCGCTTCGCCCCAGCCGGTGCCCCAGCTGTTTTTGACCTTGAAGCACTGGCTCGCGTCGTCGAAGCCCACGATGAGGATCGCGTGCCCGCCCTGGTAGGTGCCGGAGACGTACTTGTAGATGCCGCTGCGGTAGCTGAAGAAATCCGCGTAGACGTCCATCGTCGTGACCAGCGGTCCATAGGTCACCAGCGCGTTCTTGATGGCGTCCACGGTGGGCGCCGTGGTGGCCACGTAGCCCCATCCGGTGATCTTATAGCTGTTTGCCTGCCAGTTGTAGCAGGCTGTCGAGCAGGTGCCGTTGGTCGCCGTGTAGGGGTAGCACGTATCCAGGGGCAGGCCGGTGTTTTTGATGTAATTTGCGGCCGTGCCGATGTAGCCGCCGCCGCAGCTCCCGGCGCCCCCGCAGGACACCATGACCTGTTCCGCAAGGTTCAGGTCCTGCCCCGGCAGGGAATTCTTGATGAGCGTGTAGGACTCGAGGGCCGCCGTTGTGGCGAAAGCCCAGCAGCTGCCGCAATTACCCTGGTTGCGGACCGGTGTGACGTAGCTCGTCGGGTAGGTCCAGTCAAAGCTCGTGTAGGCCGCAGCCGCGCCGCCGGACCCGGAAGACCCGGCTGCCGTCAAAAGCGTCTCGCCTCCGGTCAGCCGTTGTTTGACATGGCCCAGGCGATACTGCCTTTCATGATGCGGGAGCTTGGATACGGATGTCTCATCGGCAACCCAATGGGCGCCCCGTTCATGGATTGCCGCCCTGATGTCGTCGAGCTCGTGGGCCAATGCCGTGGAACCCGCAAAGGCAACCGTCAGCAGAATGATGAGTCCTGCAAATAATCGTTTTCTGAAAATGCCGTTTTTCATGACACAGTTCACCCCCAATGATAGGTTGGACATCTGGATGCGAGACAAGCACCACCCCGGAAACGGGATGAGCGTTTACAAACCGATGGCGTCAGGCAGTTGATGAAAAGGAAGGCGTTGATATAGTTATCGGCTGCAGGGGGAAAAACTGGATACGCCGAATTTCGTATTTTTGAGAGTCCACTTCCCCGTAGAAAATGCACGGGCTCTATGGTAGGATTCAGCCGTTCTGTCATGGGACCCGCCATTTTTCTTTCACCGCAACGCACGAAAAAAAAGGAGGAGCTATGGAACCGATCCGTCAGCTGGATGCCATCTTCAAGCCGGCAAGCGTGGCCCTCATCGGCGCCTCGAGCACACCGGGAAAGCTCAGCTACGACATCCTCTACAACCTGATCCATGCCGGCTTTACGGGGCCCATCTATCCCGTCAACCCCAAGGCCGACGAGATCCTGGGCCTCAAGGCCTACCCGGCAATCGGTGCAACCCCAACACCGGCTGATATGGCCGTTGTCGTGATCCCCGCCCGGATGGTCGTGAGCGCCATCGAGGAGTGCGGCAAGGCAGGCGTCAAGTCCGCCGTCGTCATCACCGGGGGGTTTGCCGAGGCGGGTGCGGACGGCGAAAAACTCCAGGCGCAGCTGGCCCGGGCGGGCCGCGAGTTCGGCGTCCGCCTCATCGGGCCCAACTGCCAGGGGGTGAACATCCCTTACAGCAGCCTCTGCGCATCGTGGCCGCTGATCACGACCAGGGGCCGGATCGCCTTTGTCTCCCAGAGCGGGACGGTGGGCGCGGCCCTCATCGACTGGGCAAGCGTCGAACACCTGGGGTTCAGCGGCTTTGTCAGCCTCGGCAACCGGGCCGACGTAGACGAGTCGGACTGCATCAACTACTTCAACGACGACCCCAACACGAAGGTGATCGCCTGCTACATCGAGGGCGTAAAGCGCCCCGCGGCCTTCCTCGAGTCGCTGGCCCGGGCAACCAAGCCCGTCGTGATCCTCAAGTCCGGCAGGACGGCGAGAGGCCGCGTGGCGGCCGAGAGCCACACGAAATCGCTTGCGGGGAGCGACGAGATCTACCAGGCCATCTTCAAGAAATACGGGATCTGCCGTGCCGACAACCTGGAGGAGCTCTACGACTTCGCCAAGGGTCTCGCCTACATGGACAAGCCGAAGGGCAGGCGCCTGCTCATGATCTCGAGCTCGGGCGGCGCCGCCATCCTCGGGATCGACGAGGCCGAAAAGTACGGTCTCGAGGTCCCCTTCCCGACAGAGGAGCTCAAGGCCCGCCTCCGGGCGTTTCTCCCCTCGCACTGCGGCCTGACCAACCCCATCGATCTCACGGGCGATGCCATCACGGATCCCACCCTCTACTCGAAAACGATTGCCGAGGCGAAGTCCGATTACGACACGAGCGTCGTCATCTTCGGCGACCCCGTTCACGGTGCATCGGACATCGTGACGGGGCAGGGCGAGCTCGTCGTCTACTGCGGAGGCGCCGAGGTGGAGCGCGAGGAAGCCCTCAAGATGCATGAGAAGGGCATCCCCGTCTATCCCACGCCCGAGCGGGGCGTGAGGGCCCTGGGCCAGTTCTTCGCATACGATGAGGGGAAGCCTGTAAAGGTTGAACCCCGCAAGAAGGACGAAACGCACGGTGTGGGGCCGAAGCTCAGGCTCATGTCCGCTCCCGCAGCGGTGCGCCTGCTGCGATCGTACAGGATCCCTGCCGTGACGGCAGCCCCCGCGAAAAGCGCAGCCGAGGCGGTGAAGCTCGCCAAACGGTTCACCCGGCCCGTGGCCCTCAAGATCGTCTCGCCCGACATTTCCCACAAGACGGACGTGGGCGGAGTTGCGCTCGGCATAGAGCCCTCCGGCATCCGAAAGGCCTGGGAGGCAATGATGGCGGCGGTGAGGAGAAAGGCCGCCGGCGCCCGTATTGAAGGGGTTACGCTTTCACCCATGGCAAAACCCGGTGGCGTCGAGGTCATCCTCGGAGTCATTCGCGATGAGCAGTACGGGCCCACGATGATGTTCGGCCTCGGCGGGATCTTCACGGAAATCTACAAGGACGTGCAGTTCTGCCTTCTTCCGGCAGCGCCCGGCGAGTTTGAACGAATGATCGCAGGAATCACGGGCTACCCGCTTCTGGCCGGGGCCCGCGGAAAGGCCCCGAAGGACACCGCGGCCCTCGTCGACGTGATGAGGAAACTCGCCAGGATCGCCGAGGACTACCCGGGCTTCGACCAGATCGATCTCAACCCGGTCATTGTCTACGAGAAGGGCGTCTCCGTGGTGGACTACAGGATCCTGCACAAGTGAGGACTGGTTGTCATTGCGGAGAGGCCGTCAGGGCGACGTGGCAATCTCGCCCCCAAAAGAAACCCCCCTTTTATAAAGGGGGGAAGGGGGGATTTGACCTGTCGGTGTGACATCGTGAAATTACATCCGGTGCCCCTCGCCCCGATCGGCAAGGGGCATCGGCTTATCGCACAGGCGGTGATGCATGACGACGAAAGGCAAGGAAGGAAAAAAAGCATCTCCCAAAAAGACCGCGGCAAAACCCGGGAAGAAGGAACCCGCAATCACGATGCAGGATGCCCTGCAGATCGCCCAGGCCTATCTTGCCGACAAGGGAGGGGCCTTCGGGATCAGCGGCGTCAGCGACCGGGTCCCCGAGGAACTCGTGCCGTTCTTTGCATCGGACGGCAAAATGAAAGATGAACTGGAGGGCTGCTGGATCGTCGAGTGCAGCCTCGATCCTTTCCTGGTTGTTCACGGCGGGACGATGCTGATCGGCATCTCGAAGAAAACCGGCGATATCCTCTACGCGGGCATCCTGAACGTGGCGTGACAGACCAGGAACAGGTAGATAAAAACAAGGGGCCGGGTCCTTCTTGAGAACAACGGAGGTGCGCGGTGAATTCAGGTCCCGGCCCCGTTATGGTTTGCGGATGTTACCCCGCGTGCCTTTTCATGCCCTTGACAGTCATGGCCTCTGCTGGATGCAGCTCCTCGAGCCCCGAGTAGGCCACGAGAATCCCCTCGCCCTTGATGGGAATCCCCCTGTTCTTTTCGTCACCCCGCAGGGATGCCTCAGCGTGGCTCACACGCAGGCCTGCGAAGAGACAGACCGCATGGAGTGTCGAGGCCCGCTCCAGGCACCGCTCCATGGTGCGGGGGTCTTCGAGGGCGCCCTTCTTCGGGTGGCGGGCCGTCCGGACAAGCACGTGGCCGAGAGTGCCGTCTTTCCGGGCGATGATCTGAGGGTTCACCTTCGGGTTGACGTTGATGTCGAGGATCGCCCACCCCTCGCCCTGCAGTTCATCGCAAACGATCTGGACGCCAAGCCGGTGGATTTCGGTTTCGGTCATCACTTCGCGCATGATGAAAAAACTCCCTTTCATCTATCCCTATCGGACAAAACCCCTCAGATGTTTAATCGCTCCGGGTAAATTCCCCGAAGCTTGCTTCGAAAACGTTTGCATGCGGCCTGCGGCCTGCCGCAGGGTGGCGCGCATAATAACAGGGAAGATCCCTTCCCTGAGCTTCTAAATTCCTGTCACCATGGTGCCGGGAATTTTTATTTGTCATTCCCTCGAAAGAGGGAATCCAAGATGGATGCCCGTTTTCACGGTCATGACATTCTTGTTTGATACCTCGTAGCTTGCTGCGGGGGAGTTCATTCGCAGGCTCCGGCGGGATTGCAGAGATTTACCGTGAAAAAGACGGGAGCCTCTGCTAAATTACGTCCCGGCCCTTCTCTGATGTCCCTGGTCCGAGAGGTGCTCCATGAATATTCCGTAGCGAGGTGCCTGATGAAACCGGCTGTGGTCATCGTTGACATGCTCAAGGACACCCTGGAAGGGGCCCATCCCATGCCCATCAAGGAACTGGGCCGCGAAATTGTGCCCGCCATCAACCGGCTGACGGCTTTTGCCCGGAGCCGCTCCATTCCCGTGATTTTCTCCATGGACAGCTTCCTGCCCGGGGATTTCATCTTTCAGGGTAAAATGAAGAATCACTCCATCCGGGGGACGAAGGGAGCCGAGGTGACGGATCTGCTCGAGCAGGCCGAGACGGATCTCTACTCACCCAAACGCCGCTTCAGCGCCTTCTACAAGACCGATATCGATCAGACGCTGCGGCTCTGCGGGGCCGACACGGTCGTGCTCTGCGGCATTGCCACCCACTGGTGCGTCCTTTCATCGGCCTTCGACGCCCTCTCGAACGATTTCCGCGCGGTCATCCTCGAGGACTGCTGCGCCAGCTTCAGCCGCCAGATGCACGAAAACTGCCTCGACATCTACCGCAAAAATCCTCTTGTCCCGCTGCTGCGGGTGATGACGCTGGAGGCCTTCCTCGCAGAGGTGGAAGCCCGATGATGAAGCTCAGTGCCAGGGAGTTCGACCGGGCCGTCCAGCGGGCGGTGAAACGAATCCCCGGGGATATCCGGAAGCACCTCGACAACATCATCATCTCCGTGCAGAAGTGGC
Organism: Syntrophales bacterium; assembly: GCA_035685905.1. Lineage (GTDB taxonomy): Bacteria > Desulfobacterota > Syntrophia > Syntrophales > UBA2192 > UBA2192. Next base: position 25,457 of record DASRZY010000286.1, on the reverse strand, counting down.
CCTCGAAGGAGCTTCTCGAGGAGATGGGGCTGCCGCCCGACGAACCGCTCCTGGGTGTCTACACGGGCGCCTCGCTCATGGAGCGCTCTCACTTCGACACCCTGCAGTACCCGGACACGATCCAGATCTTCCAGGAGCCCCTGGAGGAGATGTGCGAGACAATGGAAGAGCTCGAGGAGGAGATCGAAATCACGGTGGTCCACGAGGTGGCCCACTTTATCGGGATGACGGAGGAGGAATTGGCGGAGCTTGGCTATGAATAAAGGGACAAGGGACTAGGGGGTAGGGACGAGGGCAGGAAATGACCAGGACGATCAAAAACGTGGCGCTTGCGGCAAGCGCCGTGATTCTTTTCTTCTTTGCTCTTTTCGTCGTCAACCAGACGGCGCAGGTGGTGGGGCTTGCCGACCGGGTGAGCCCGGCTTTCGGCACGGCCGTCCTGTGGTTTCTGCTTGCGCTTTATGCCGTTCTTGTCGTTGCTGCCGCCATCTTCTTCCTGGGGCTCCCGAAGCCGCTCGTGCCGCCTGAAAGCGAGACGGAGCCCGGGTTCTCCCGCTACCTGGAAGCCCTCCGGAAGCGCCTTGCCTCAAACCCCCGCCTCAAGGGGTACGATCTCTCCACCCGTGAGGGGATCGAGAAGGCCCTCGACGCCCTTGGCCGCGAATGCGATGTCATCATCCGCGACAGCGCCTCGGCCGTCTTCGTCAGCACGGCCATCTCCCAGAGCGGCCGGCTGGACACGATCTTTGTGCTGACGGCCCATTTCCGGATGGTCGGTCGCATTGCCTCCACATACACCCAGCGGCCCACTTTCCGGGACCTGATCAACCTTTATGCCAACGTGGCCGCCACGGCCTTCGTGGCAGGAGAGCTCGACGAGGCGGACATCGGCGAGCAGATCGAGCCGATCCTCTCTTCCGCACTCGGTGCTGTGAGCCTCTCCGTGCCCGGTGTGCAGGCCGCCGCCTCCATCGTCGTCAATTCGATCCTCACCGGGGCCGCCAATGCCTTCCTCACGCTGCGCGTGGGGATCATCGCGAGACGCTACTGCGGCAGCCTCGTCATCTCCGACCGCCGCGCCCTGCGCCGTTCGGCAACCTCCGAGGCGGCAAAACTGCTCGGGTCGATCGTGAAAACCGGCACGGCCCGCATCTCGAGGGGCCTGTGGGACGCCTCGAAGGGCAAGGTGGGAGGCGCTTTTTCGGGGCTCACGGGTTTTGCCCGCGACATCAAGGAATCCCTCCTTTCGCTTCTCAACGTGAAGAAGAGCGAGGAATGAGGTCGAAAGCGGGATGATGCCGAAAAAGGGGAATTCCGCCGCCGGCCCGTTCCTGGCCCTCGTCTGCATCTCGCTGATCTGGGGCTACAATTGGGTTGTCATGAAGGAGAGCCTGAGATACGCGGGGTCCTTCGACTTCAATGCCCTGCGGATGGTCCTCGGGAGCGTTCTGCTTTTTGCATTCCTGTTCTGGAAGCGAGAGCCCCTTCGGCCCCCGTACCCGCTCTGGACGGCCATGCTGGGCGTCATTCAGACATCCTTCGGCACGGGGCTCATCGTGTGGGCCCTGGAGTCGGGCGGGGCCGGGAAGACGTCGATCCTCGTTTACACGATGCCCTTCTGGATCCTGCTTCTGGCCTGGTTCGTACTCGATGAAAAGGTGCGGGGCGCCCTCTGGATTCCCATCATCCTGGCATTCTGCGGGCTGATCCTCATCCTCGAGCCCTGGGCGCTGAGGGCCACCACACAGAGCAAGATCCTCGCCGTTCTCTCCGGTGTGTGCTGGGCCTGCGGGGCCGTCATCGTCAAGATCCTGGGCCGGGGCCGGAAACTCGAGCTCATCCGGCTCACCACGTGGCAGCTCATCTTCGGCGCCCTGCCGCTCGTGCCCCTTGCCTTCTTCACCCCCTCGCAGCCCATCGAGTGGTCGCCCTACTTCATCGGCTCGATCGCCTACAATTCCATTTTCGTCTGTGGCATGGCCTTTGTTCTCTGGACTTACGTGCTGGACCGCCTGCCGGCGGGACTGGCCGGCCTGGGGACGCTGGCCGTTCCCGTCATCGGCATGACGGGCTCGCGGCTCCAACTCGGGGAAGAGATTGCTCTCTGGGAAGGCTGGGGGATTGCCCTGATCGTCACGGCCCTGGCGATCCTGTCCATCATCCGGCTGCGAGAGCAGCGCAAGGAAGCCGTCATGCCGGGGCAGGACTGAAGAAAGGGACCCGGGACCAGGGACGAGGGATGGAAAAAGTCTCTGATGCACTCAGACACTTCATCACTCAGGCACTTGGTCACGGGGTCAGGGAGAGCCGACGGTCGAACCAGGTGAGAATCCGGTCGTTTTTCTCCCGCGGGTAGGCGTGGTGGAGGTCGGGGACGATCTCGAGCGTCACGTCGGCCCCGGCGGCGGCAAGCTCCTTCTCGCCCGACTTCGCCCGCCAGACAGGGAACATCCAGTCCTTCGCCCCGTGCACCCAGAGAATCTTCCGCCCCTTTGCATGAGTCAGGTCGAAGGGCGCCAGGATGCCCGACACGACCGCGAAGTGCGTGAAGGGCGTCTGAATGTCAAGGGCGCGCTTGAGGGCGTAGGTGGCCCCGTCTGAGAGCCCCGTGAGAAGGATGCGGCTGTAGTCGATGTTCCACCGGTTGGCCGCATAGGCAAGGACTTTGTGCAGCAGCTGCGCATCGCTATCGGGGCCCGTGATCGACCAGGTGATGTTGACGGAGGAGGGGCAGGCGAGAACGAAGCGCCGGCTGCGCGCCTCGCGGAGCCATGTCCAGATGAAATCCCGCCCGTGACCGAAGCCCCCGTGCAGGGCGACAACGAGGGGAAACGGTTCCGACCGGTCCCGGGATTCGGGGATGTAAAACGAAACGCTGCCCCGTGCGTAGGGATCTTCATCAAGACCGCCATGGAAGAGGCCCGTTGCGGGAGCTGCTTCGGGGTTGGGGAGGTAATCTGAAGCGCGGCCGTGCACTGCCGGTTCCAGGAAGTAACGGTTGACGGCGTGAATCAATGGGCAGAGTGGGAGGAGAATCTCCAACGCGCGGTATACCCGCCGGCCGGCCTTTCGGAAGTTGGCGAGCGCCTCCTCCAGCGAGTCGGCTGCAATGGAGAGCTTCAGCGCGTCCAGGCACAGCTCGGAGGCCTCGAGCGCCTTTTCCCGCAGGGCCTCTTTCCCGGGCGGGGCAGTCGCGGCCTCGCATCCGCCCTTCGCTGCTTCAAGCTCGTCGATTGCCGGGGTAAGTTGTTCGCGGAGCAGGGGCACGATGCCGGGGAAATAAGACCGCTGGGCCGACTCGAAGGTCTCCAGCGCTGTGACAAGCCGCCCTGCGAGCGCCTCAATGTTCGTCAGGGTTTCTGGCACCATGCTCCCGTCTTCCCTACCCTTGGATGATTTCTTTCCTTGATCCTCGTGCCTCGATCCTCGATCCTTCCCTCCTGCGGTCGGCTACCGGTCGATCGTCGATTCCGTCATGTCCAGCTGCGCGGCAATTTCGATCTGCACGGGGGACACCTCCAGGCCGGAATCGCTGCTCTTCGGTATGAAGGAGAAAAGGTAGACGATTTTCAGGTCTTTCTGATCCGCCGTCCCCTCGAGTTCCTTGTACCCCCACAACCAGCTGTCGAGTTTGTACATGGCAGGGTTCGCGAGCTGCTGCTGCGCTTCCTTGTAAGCGGTGTCATAGGGCTTGACGCGGGCGATTTTCCGGACCCCGGTGATCTCACGCCAGATCTTGGCCGCCCGGGCGACCGAACCGTCGTTGTTCATCTGGAGCCGGATCAATCCGCCGTCGCCGAGAACGGGAACTGTTTTCCCGTCCACTTCGACATGGCGTCTGTAGAGGATGACAACGTTCTTCTGGCGCCGGATCACGTGATACGTGTTGTTGATCACCGGGGCCGATTCGAGCATCATGCGGACTCCCTCTGGTTTTGCGGTGGTCTCGGCCAGCCCCCATTCCTGAAGGAAACGGGAGGCGCGAACCAGGTACTCATCCTCCTTCAGGATCAGCACATCCGTATCGAAGTCTCTTTTGCCGCTCAGGTACAGGGCCCCGCTGACCGGGTGGACCCGCACGGCAAGGCCTGTGGCCCCTTCCTGGTCCCCGGAGAAGAGCATGGCATCCTGCTTTTCGAAAGCACGGCCCTTGAGCGTTGCCGGAAGCGGCATGGGTTTCAGCCCGAAGATGGGCGCCCAGAAAGGGGCACCTGTCTCGGCAGGCCTTCCAGGCACAGATGCGGAGCTGAATCGGGCAGGGTACTGCACGTGATAGTGGGTCGCCCCGTAAGGGCTTGGCGATGCTGAGAACGTCTCGTCGAGAAGGGGTATCCGTTCTGCGCTGGCACTTCCCAGGGTCATGCAGAGCGGGACGGTGCCTTCACGCCCTTCGCGAAACCCTTCGATGAAGGCATCCGCCACGGCGTAGCCGTTCGTTGAGCGGTCATAGAGGTCCCAGACCCTGCGGACGTCGTCGGGCTGACAGAAAGCGACAGTCGAGAAACCACAGGCCATCCGGATTCCCGGCGCAAGCATGCCGCCCCGGCGCTCGTAGACATTCCTCATGAGCACCGTGTCCTGCGTGCCGTCGAAGTCCTCGGGACAGCTGAAATCCGGTGCTGCCGCCGGGCACTGCCGCGGCCCGTGGGCGAATACGTTCGAGGCGCACTGCCAGAAGTACCGAAGGCCGTCTCCCGTGCCCCGGCCGTTTCCGAGCCTCATGCTTTTCGGATCCACGACATGGGTTTCCGAGGCGCTCTGGGGGCACATCACGGGGTCCCGGCTGTGAGGCGTGGCAAGCCATGTCTCCGTTGTGCCAAGCGTTGCGTTGAAGAAGAGGGTCGCCGTGTCGACGCCGTTGACCGTGTCCGTGTCCTTTCCGGCAGGGTCCAGCGCGGCATCGTGATAAAACGGCTCGGCGTAACAGAGGCCCTCGTGCAGGGGGGTCTTTACGCTGTCCGGGAAGGGGGCGCGTTTCAGGAACTCCTCCGCCGTTTCCCTCGACAGGCCGGGGGCCCCGGGGGCCGCCTTGACGGTGAAATTAGAAGGGATGACGACCTGCTGAGGCTGACAGGAAGCCAGGGCCACTGATCCCAGGAGTGCGGTCATCCACGGAATAAGCCGTATTTTCATGTGAAGGGTCAGCACGGCGGACACCGCGCTATTTTTTCTTTTCGATGGTTTTGGCCTTGATCTTCTTGATTTCGGCCAGGATCTCGGCCTTCTTGATCAGGCCCTTCTTGTCCAGCAGGTTCACCAGCGCCTCCGAGAGCACCACTTCATAGATCATCATCTCTTTTACGTCCTCGAACTGCTCCGGGTCCAACGGCTTCGTCATCGTATCCTCCTGCAAGCTTTCAGTTTGCCGCATCCTTGTCATCCTCTTTGTTCCCCCGATAAAGGTCACCACCCACGTCTCCATCTCCTCGCGAGGCGAGCATTGAGGTGAGTGGGGATGTGCCCTCGGGACGGATGCCGGACGGGACGCTCTACAATTACAGTTTTCACCGAAATGTCAAGAGGCAGGATGAAAGCTACTCTATCGGTTCTTCTCCTCACTCGGGCAGAGAAGAATTCTTTATGAAACCCCATTCGTCTTGCTCAGATTCACGCTCAGGCGCCGCGCCCTATCGCCCGGAGTTAGGAATTTGAGGCACAGGCGTGGGCTGGCTGGAAAACCGGGATATCTGCGCGACAAGAGGCAGGGCAAAGGGCCCTGCCTCTTTTTTTCGATGATACTGATCCGATGTCTGCGCTCCGCGGTGCCGATCCTTCCTCAGCGCGAGCTCGGGTCCGAGGCCGCTCCTCCACCGCCGCTGAACGAGCGGCGGTCGATGTAGATCATCCGGATGTCGAGCTTTGGGCCTGCAGCGGCCATTTCCCAGAGGTCGACCTCCATCTGGAATTCATTGGCCTTGTAGCCGATCAATTTGCCGTCCCGCCGATATTCTTCAAAAACAAGCGTTGTCCCCGTCCACATGCACTCCCTCAGGTAGGCCTCGTGGTTTTGCAGCACCTCCCGCACGCTCATCTTGCCCAGGTCGACATAGGGGGTGTGCCACATGTCCATGGTGATATCATCGTTGAACATGACATAGGCGATTCGCTGCTGCGCGAAAGGGCCGACCGTCTGGAAACGATAGGTGTTCCATTTCTGGTTGCCGGCATCGCTGGCCAGCACCTGGGCCATGTCAACCGGCTGCCAGTTCATGTGGTTGCCCATGGTTGCAAAGCATCCCGTAAGCACAAAAACCGACATTGCAGCAGCCAGAAGACCTGCAGTGATCCATTTTCTTTCTTGCTTGATCTGTTTCATGACCATTTCTCCTTCGCGTTCAAATACGTTTTGTTTCAAGCCCCGGCGACATGGCCAGGTTCACGGGGCCTTTTTTTCCATCGTGCCGCCGGGCTCGTTGCCCGGATAAAATTCTCCCGTGCGGGGATTGAAATAACCGGTGCCGCTCGGCGGATAAAATTCCCCGGTCCTGGGATTGATGACCCCCTCGCCGTGAGAGGGGTAGAATTCGCCGGTCTTCGGGTTCAGTGCGCCCCGATTTGCAGGCAGAGCCGGAACGGGTGACGGCGTCGGCTGTGCGGGCATCGGTTTGTACACGGGCGGGGGGGGAATTTTCTGAGAGGTGCCCGGCGGGCTCAGCTGGTAGAGCCCTCCGCTTCGTCCCGTGCCGGTGTCGGCGCCCAGGGCATTGCCCGTCAACGGGAGCAGAGAGAGAAAAACCAGCACGATTCCGAGGCGGTTGATGCAACTCACAGGTCCTCTCCTGTCACGAGATTCCACGTCATCAGGCTATCACATTTCAATCCGGAGTTCCCTAACTGATACTGACGCCGATCAGGTGCCCGACACCGAAGGTGACGAGGGCCGAGACGACGCCGAAAAGGGTCTGGCGGAGACCCGAGCGAAGGGCCGACTGGCCCGTGAAAAGGGTGATCGCCACACCGATCATGAATAGGCCGGCAGCCCCGAAAGCGGCGCTTGTCACCGTTGCGGGCGTGCCCTCGAGAAAGAGATAAGGCACTACCGGGATGACGGCCCCGATGGCGAAAAAGAGGAAGGAGGCAATCGCCGCCTCCCAGGCCGACCCGCCCAGCTCTGCGGGGTCGATGCCCAGTTCCTCCCGGGCCAGGGTCTCCAGGGCATGCTCCTTATCGCTCATGATCTGGGTGGCCATGGTCCGCGCCATCGATTCGCTCAGGCCGCGGGCCTGGTAGATCAGGACAAGCTCCTCGATCTCTTCTTCCGGCGCCGTCTCGATTTCCTCTTTCTCCGTTGCAAGCTGCTTTTCGAAGAGCTCCCGGGAGCTCTGCACCGAGATCCACTCGCCCATGGCCATGGAGATGGCGCCGGCCAGAAGCCCCGCGAGCCCCGTCAGCAGGATGTTGCTGCTGCTCATGGCCGCGCCGGCCACGCCCATGATGAGGTTGTAGTTCGAGATCAACCCGTCGCTTGCACCCAGCACGGCTGCCCGCAGGGCATTGCCGCCGGCCCCCCGATGGCGGCCCTCGAGGCGCGCCAGGGTGCTGCCTTCCATGCCTTTGGATGTCTGGACGAGCTGCTGCAGCAGGATGGCGTGGGAGCGCTCGTCGGCGGCCATGTCGCCTCCGGCCTGCTGTTTCCGGTAGTCCCTGGAGGTGCGCTGTTCCTGGGAGGAAAGCGTGGGCAGGACGAGATCGGGCCCCACGTGCTCGATGAGCCAGCCCAAAACGCGCGTCTGCCAGGAAGGGCGATAAGCAGGCAAGGATACCCGCGCTGCCCGCAGCTTGTCTTCCCAGCGCACGGCGTGCTTTCTCTCCGTTTCGGCCAGACGCCCGTAAAGCCCGGCGATCTTCTCGTCTTTCTCGACGGCGGCCATCCGGATGTAAATCTCGGCGCCGTCCATTTCGCCCTGCCAGTTCTTCAGGTACTGCCTGGTCTCATCGCCACCCATGTGCTTTCACTCCTTGCTCACATCGAATATGCGTACGGGGAAATTGTCATGGAAAAAACCGCCGAGATCAACGGAAAAAAGCCAAGGCCATTTTGCGGGGCAGGGCAATCAGGGCAGCAGGATTCGAATCAGAGCCAGGATACACCACCGGAAAAATGCGATCAGGGGGTCCAGGGCGCCAAGATACAGCAGGCCGATGATGATAAAAAACCCGAACGGCTCGAGGCGAAGGAGAGCGTACTGAAACCTCGCGGATGCAAATCCCATGAGGATCTTCGAGCCGTCCAGAGGCGGGATCGGGATCAGGTTGAATGCTGCCAGCATGATGTTGATCTGCGCCATGTAGTAGAGGATCGGGGCAAGAATCCCCGAAGGGGAGGGAGACAGGATATGATCCAGGAGAAAAGCCGCAAAGGCCAGCAACATGTTCGCGATGATGCCTGCCGAGGAAACGAGGATCAGCCCTTTGCGATGGTCATGGAGATTGTCAAAATTCACCGGCACCGGTTTTGCCCAGCCGAAACCGAACAGGAAGAGCATGAGCGTGCCGATGGGATCGAGATGCTTAAGGGGATTGAGGCTGAGCCGGCCCTGCCACTTGGCCGTCTGGTCCCCCATCCTGTAAGCCACCCAGCCGTGGGCCAGCTCGTGGATGATCACGGAATACAGGAGCGGCACGGAGACGAGAACAAACGTCAGCGGATCGCTGAGCAGGAGGTTGAGCAGGCCCATGATGGTTCCATTCCCTTTCTCTGCGGGATTTGTTTCATTTTACGGGAATCCTGTCAAGGCACAGTTCGGCCGCACCGCGTAAAATCGGCAGGGAACCGCTGACGCCGAATGAACAGCGCGAACGTCTCATCCTATCCCTTAGATGGACTCAGGCTTTTCGAGAGTAGAAATCCATTTCTCACTGATAGATTTGGAAAAGGGAATGGGTAATGATGAATCCGAAGAAACGAGCCTCCTCTGTTTGGGTCTCTAACGAGACATAAATTGTGATTACCCCTTCCCTTCCTAAGTCTTGCCCCACCAAGTCCCCGCCTACGCTTGGTGGGGTAAGATTTATCTGACGATAAATCGTTTGCCGAGAAGCCCCGTTTTGGCCGCTGTGGGATAAATAACGATTCGATTCGCCCGATGATCGGAAATGAAAGGAGTGGAATTATGGCAAATGTTGAACTGAATTCCAGGGAGGCCGGGTTGCTGAAAGAGATTCTCCTCAGGTACTATTCCGATATCCGGTTTGAAATCGCGGATACGGATGACAAGGAATTCCTCAAGTTTCTCAAGGCAAGGGAAGCATTCATGAGGGGACTGATCACGCGCCTGGAAAAGGCGGAACTGGACGGACTGACGACGTGATCCTGTGCGAATTGGGGTAGCCGGGCGATCCGGTTACAGGACAGGAAAAAGGGGTTAACCGCAATCGGCTAACCCCTTTGTTTACCACACTACACCGGGGTCTAGCGACCATGCAGGGATTCGGCGAGACTGATGAGATTTTGCGGATGAACGCGAATGGCGCCTGCGCGCGGGCTGTCGATGTCGGCAATCAGAAAGAAGGCGATGGACACAATCATCGGCAAAATCGGAATCAGGATGCGCCCCGCCTTCATGTCCCGCACGTCATAGCCGACCAGCAGGCAACAGCAGATTGCAATCGATGCCATCAGGAGCCATGCAGCGATCGGGATCCGGTTCCACCAGGCCGCCTGGGTGTATCCCTGCGAGTTCAGAACATCGTTCATACCCGAAGCAACCAGAGCAATGATCGGTGCCGGCCGCGAATCGGCCGATTCCACGACCACGGACCACAGCTCGGCCTGCAACCGGGCGGTATCGGTATTGATCTGCGCAAGCTGCTGCGTATCGCGGGTTTCATAGAACAGGACACGCTGATCCGCATATTTGCGAAGCAATACATGCACCCTCTCCGCCTTCGGGGCAGGCAGGAGGTCGGCGCGTACGTACTCCGTTCCTATTGCATTGGCCTCAGCCTCCTCATAGTTCTTGCGCTGATCGTACCGGTTTGTGGCCATCGAAAAGCTGAATCCGATGATGAGGGCAAGCAGTGTCAGCGCGGCGGCCAGGATGACGGAATAATTTTCGTGGGTGCCTTTTTCCAGATCCTTCCCCTTTCTCAATAACGTCCCGATCATTACCGAGAGACATAACGTGATGAAGGACAGCGTGAAAACAAGCAGGGGGTAGTCCAGTAGATGAGCCATACGCTATTTCTCCTAATGTCTCGTGAACCGGTCCAGTACCAATCGCCTCAAGCGCAACGGAAAACATATTAACATGTATCATAAATTTCCAGAACGATGTGTCAAATGAATTTTGTCTTTCCGGCTCTCATGGCCTCCGGGAAAAAGATCGGCAGCGGAACGCTCCCTTTTTGTTTTCCTGGCGGGTCAGGGCGGAGTTGAACCGCCGACACTCGGATTTTCGGTACGATTTTGCCGGGATCAAGCCGGAACACTGACTGCGGCAGGAAAATCGATTGCAGGGTCGTTCAGGCCCATTTCAGTATTCCCGGCAGTCATCAATCATCGCAATCCAGAATGATCGTCGCGTCCCACCCTATCTCGTCATGTCGCTCCATCTCTTTTTCTTGAGTGTTCATTAGAAAATGATGATAATGATTAAGGAAGTGTTGGATGAATCAATAGAAGAATTGAAGAATATGAATATCGAAAACAATAGGATTCTTCTTCCCTGATGTTATCTTCCCATTACGACTCTCTCCAGGAGGGGAAATGGCTCGAAAAGGGATCATCGTTGTTTTGTCAGTGTGCCTGACTCTTATTTGTCTTCCACAAACCGTTATCGGGGCAGATTGGGTTTGTATTGATCCATCGGGAGCCGCGTGTACCCGTTATTATGATAAAGAAAATATAGAATACGGTCATTCGGGTAATCCTGTGAGAGTACGGTTAAAAGTATTGGTCGATGAGGGGTTAGTAAAACAAACATTAACGGATCGAACGGCAAATGGATATGCAATTGAAGGGTGGGATAAGTGGAGTCACATCGTTTATGTCGACGAATTCGACTGTATACACAAAATATACAGAACGTTGAATTCTTCCGACTATGACAGCAATGGAAACATATTAGAACAATCTGAGTATCAAGACAAAAGATGGACGGTCATACCACCCGATACAGTCGAGAATCGTCTATACGACAACGTATGTTCACTGAAAAAGGACACAAAGAAGGAGACCCAAAAATAGTCAACACGTTGTTATTTGCAATTGCCGGAACAAGAGACGGACCATTGCAAGGACAGTCATCTGATGGGAGGTTTGGGCGCTATGGTTCCGGTGATGGGCCTCATCATCATGGTCGTCATCGTGTTTGCCCTTTACTTCAGGAGTCGTAGTTTTCCGACGCAGGGCGGGCACTATGACGAGATGGAGGATCTCAGACGGCAAAATCGTGAACTCAAAGAAGAAATCGATAATTTGAAGAAACGTTGTCAATGAGACAATGGGGTTCCCAGAGCGGCACCCCTGGAGAGGGTCCGCGACGTTGGGTAAAAGGGGACCGGGCATATCCCCGCAAATTTTACATCAAAACCGGTGCAGCATTATTGAAAAAGAGATGGTTGGAGGGTTCACCAGGAAAAAGAGACAAATAATCGTCTGGCGGATTCATGAAACGAGATGTCACTTACGGCAACTTCAGATGAACGAAAAGGGTAGCCATAGGGTGACAAAAAAGAAATGGGTTACAGATCATGTTCTGTAACCCATTTGATTTTCCTGGTGGGTCAGGGCGGAGTTGAACCGCCGACACTCGGATTTTCAGTCCGATGCTCTACCGACTGAGCTACCGACCCACGTCTGCTTTGAAGAACAACCTAAGTAAATAAATCGCCTTGATTTGTCAAGGCATTTTTTGGCGGGATCTCCACCTCGACGACCTGGTAGAGGTCGATCACGACGGTGCCTGCGATCTTGTCGTGCCAGGCCTGCTTGCGCCAGTCGACCCCTGCCCAGATGAATCCCATGAGCATGGGAAGGGCCGAGATGATGTAGCCGACCCAGCGCAGAAATGCCATTCCCAGGGTGAGTGGCTCTCCCGTGTCCTGGACGACCCGGAGGCCCATCAGGCGTTTGCCCGGCGTCTGCCCTGTCGTGCCGTGAAAATAGGTGAAATAGGCCATATCCAGAAAGAGGGTGACGGCCTGGAAGATGACCATGACCTTCATGCCGAGGGCCAGGAGGGCCTCGGGCTGCTCGGCCATGTCGTAGGGGGAGATGCCGAGACCGAAGGCAACCGTGCCCACGAAGAACAGCATGAGCCCGATTGAGGCCAGGATGAACTTGTCGATCGAAAAGGCGGTCAAGCGCCGCCAGAACCCCCCGTAGTGTTTATCCATCGCGATCGTTCCTTTTCAAATTGCCGAGCAGGCCGCATTCATACTGGAAAATGGCGAGGATGGCAAGTGCCGCTGTTTCCACCCGAAGCACGAGCTGACCGAGGCTTGCCGTGAGAAACCCCAGTTGACGGGCGATCTCGACCTCCTCGCCGGAAAGGCCCCCCTCGGGCCCCACGACGAGGAAGAACTCCGTTGCCGACCGGGTATCGCCCTGCTTCAAGATCTCCCGGATGGAGCGCTCCGACTCGGCTTCCCAGAAAAGGATCTTCACCGGACCGGGTCCGGCGGCGCCGAGGGCCTCCGTGAATGAATGTGTGCCGCTGATCCCGGGGACATCGCCTCGCCCGCACTGTTCGGCCGCCTCGGCGGCGATTCGCCGCCAGCGCTCGAGTCTCTTTGCGGCCCTCTCTTCCGTGCGCCTCGGGATGGTGCGCGAGGAGCGGAAAGGGATGATCCGGGCAACGCCCAGCTCAGTTGCCTTCTGGACGATGAACTCCATCTTGTCGCCCTTGGGGAGGCCCTGGGCCAGCGTGATGCGAACGGGGATCTCGATGGGGATACGCTGCCGGGCGACGATCCGGGCGGCGCCGCCCCGGTCTTCGAAGCGATCGATCACACCCCGGTATTCCCAGCCCGTCCCGTCAAAAAAAAGGACCTCGTCGCCGGGTCCCAGCCGCAACACATTGCGCAGATAGCGGACCGTGTCGTCCGCCAGCTCGATGTCGCTTGTTTCTTCGGGAAGGGGGGATACGTAAATCCGGGGGATCATCCCTCAGGCCTTTGCCGGTTTCTTGTACACGTAGCAGACCCACTCCTTGTCCGCGATGACCTTGTGGCTGATCAGGTCATCGCGGGTGAAGGCCTTTTCCACGTCCTCCCGGTTCTTCTCGATGATCCCCGAGATGACGAGGTAGCCGCCCTTTTCCATCATCTTGACGAGGTGCGACTTGATCTTGATGAGCGTCTCCGCCGTGAGGTTGGCCACGATGAGCTCGAAGGTCCCCTTGATCCGGGAGACGTCGCTGTTGACGATGACGACGCGGTCGCCCACGTGGTTGACGGCCACGTTCTTGTGGGCGATCTCCACGGCCTGCGGGTCGATGTCGACACACATGACGTTGGCGGCGCCGAGCTTGGCCGCCGAAATGCCCAGGATTCCCGTGCCCGTGCCCACGTCGAGGACCCTCCATTTGGAAAAGCTCCGGTCCTTGAGCAGGATCTCTTCCATGGCCTCCAGGCACATGCTGGTCGAGGGGTGCTGCCCCGTGCCGAAGGCCATGCCGGGATCGATCTCGATGACCGTCTCGCGCCCTGTTGCGGTATAACGTTCCCAGGAAGGTTTCACGATGATGTTCTTGCTGATCCTCAACGGCTTGAAAAAGCGTTTCCAGACTTCCGCCCATTGCGGGTCGACGATGAGCTCCGTGCGGAAGGTCGGTTTCTTCATTGCGGGGAAAATATCGGCCAGGCTGTCGATGTAGGACTGCAGATCGGCGATGTGCTTCTCATCCTCGTTGCCGGACGGGAAGTAGGCGTTCAGGACCCTCTCATCCTGGGGCTCCGGCTCGGGCACATCGGAGAACCCCGCCTGAAGAAACTCCTCGAAGACCCCCTGTGCTCCCATCTCCGTGAGATAGTTCGACAGGGCCTCGGCCGTCTCGGGGGGTGTGTAGATCTTGAAGCCGACCCATCTCTCCTTTGCCGTTGAGGGTTTGTCCGTGCTGCCCGGCATGATGCCTCCTTCCGGTTGTTCCCAGTGCGGATCGGGGAAAAGAACCCCCTCTCGGGATAGCCAGGTGATAAAATCAAATGAGCTCACCGAAGTTTCCCAAGATGCCTGTATAGCCTGTTTTTCCAGAGATTTCAAGTAACTTGAATTTTGGAATCCGTCGTGATAGCCTCATAAATCTATCACATTTCCGGGAAAACAGCGGATTTCATGAGATATTATCCGATCGGCCTCGACATCTCCGGCAGGCGCTGCCTCGTCATCGGCGGCGGCGAGGTCGGGCAGAGGAAGGTGGAAAGGCTCCTCGAGTGCGGGGCCCACGTGAGCGTCGTGGGGAGGGAATTGACCCCCGCCCTTGCGGGGCTCCGGAAAAAGGGGGCCATCGACCACATCCCGGGCGATTACGAACAGAAGCAGCTCAAGGGCGCGTTCCTTGTCATCGGGGCGACAGATGACGTCGATGTCAACGAGAGGATCTTCCGCGATGCGCGCAAGCGGGGGGTGCTGGCCAATATTGTCGACGACCCGGATCGATGCGACTTCATCCTCCCGGCCCTGTGCCGGCAGGGGGAACTGGTCATCACCGTTGCAACGGGGGGGAAGAGCCCGGCCCTGGCAAAAAAGCTGCGGAAGGATCTGGAGGAGCGTTACGGACCCGAATACGAGGCGCTCCTGAAGATCATGGGAGAGATACGCGGCGGGATCATCGAACGGGGAGAGGGCTCCGACGAGAACCGGAAGATTTTTGAAGCCATCGTCGATTCCGACATCCTGGATCAGATCCGCAAGGCGGACTGGAAAAAGGTCACGGCAACAGTGAAACGAATAGCCGGCATCACAATCGACCTTCCCGCCATACGGCAGGGAGCCGCAAGCCGCAAGCCGGGAAGAAAAGGGTCAAGGGTAAAGGGTACAGGGTCCAGGGGCAAATGATGGATACGTTATTTTTCAAGGCTGCGCTGGTGGCCTACCTGGCGGCGACCGTGGGTTACCTGGTGTCGCTCGTGGTCCGGCGCGTCGTCCTGGCAAAGGTCGCCACGTGGATCCTTGCGCTCGCCGTGGCGCTCCACACGGTCCATTTCTTCTTCGTCTATTCCGAGAGAGGCATCAATGTGGCCGTAAATCTCTTCGAGGCGATGTCCTTTTTTGCCTGGATCGTCTCGGGCGCCTACCTCGTTGTGCAGCTCCGCACCAGGACGAGGGTCCTGGGAGCCATCATCTCCCCCTTTGCGGTGCTCCTCATGATGCTCTCGTCTCTCGGCCTGGAGGGCACGCTGGTCATGCCCGATGCGCTGCAGGGCAGGCTTGTGCCGATCCACGTGACGCTTTCCATCATTGGCGAGGGGCTCTTCGCGCTCGCCTCGCTGGCGGGTGTCATGTACTGCATCCAGGACCGCCAGATCCGGCAGCGCAAAATGGGAACGCTCGCCCGCTACCTGCCGTCGCTGGGGGATCTCGACAACATCAATCACGCGGGCCTGCTGTGGGGGTTCCCGCTCCTCACCCTGGGGCTCATCGTGGGATCGCTCTGGGCCAGGACGGCCTGGAGCGGAAGCAACTGGCCGATGGACCCGAAGACCGTCTGGTCCTTTGCCGTCTGGTGCTTTTACGCCTTCCTGCTTCACCAGCGGCTCGCCATCGGCTGGAAGGGAAAGAAAATCGCCGTGCTCTCCATCGTCGCGCTCGCCGTGATGATCTCCGCCTTCATCGGCGTGAGTTTTCTGAGCTCGGTGCATAAATTTACGTGAGGAAGTGAGATCTGTCCCCCTCACCCCGACCCTCTCCCTCGGAGGGGAGAGGGAGTCTACGAGGAAAGAGGCTTCACGGGGAGAGGAAGATCAAGGAAGTCACTGTCAGCATGAACGTCATTCTCGTCGGCATGAACCACAAGACGGCGCCACTGGAGATCCGGGAGAGGCTCTCCTTTGCCTGCGGCGACAACGTCCGTCCCCTGGAGGAAATCCTGAGGGCGCCGGCCGTCAAGGAAGCCCTCTACCTGTCGACGTGCAACCGCGTGGAGGTCCTGGCCCGCGCCGAGGACATGGAGGAGGCGATCGCGCGGGTGAAGGAGTTCATCCTGCGGCACGGAAACCTCGACACGGCCGAGCTGGAGAAGTGCCTCTATGTCTACTGCGGCAGCGATGCCGTGCGACACCTCTTCCGGGTGGCCTCGAGCCTCGACTCCATGGTCATGGGGGAGCCGCAGATTCTCGGGCAGATGAAGGAAGCCTACCGGGACTGCCTGGAGCAGAGATCTTCGGGGATCATTCTCAACAAGCTGATTCACCACGCCTTCCGCGCGGCCAAGCGCGTGCGCACCGAGACGGCCATCGCCAACAATGCCGTGTCGGTGAGTTTTGCCGCCGTGGAGATGGCCAAGAAGGTCCTGGGAAGCCTGGAGGGGAAGTCCGCCCTGCTGGTGGGTGCAGGCGAGATGTCGGAGCTCGCGGCGCGGCACCTGCTGAGCAACGGCGTGGGGAAGATCATCGTCGTCAACCGCACCTACTCGCGCGCCGTGCAGATCGCCGAAGAGTTCCAGGGGATCCCCGCGGGATTCGACCTGCTGGAAGAGAAACTCCTGGAGGCCGACATCGTCATCAGTTCCACGGGAGCTGCGGGGCACATCATCACGCCGGACATGATCCATGCGGCCCTGCGGCGACGGAAGAACCGCCTGCTCTTTCTCATCGACATTGCCGTGCCGCGCGACGTGGACCCCGAGGTCGGCCGGATCGGCAACGTCTACCTCTTCAACATCGACGACCTGCAGGGTGTCGTCGACGAGAACCTGCGCAGTCGCCTGAGAGAGGCGGACAAGGCGGAAGTCATCATCGGCGAAGAGGTCAGGAAATTCGCCGAGTGGTACAACACCCTCGAAGTCGTTCCCACCATCGTTTCGCTCAGGGAAAAGGTGGAGTCCATCCTGCGGACCGAGATGGAAAAATCGGGATCGTGGCTGAGAACCCTTGGTGAGGAGGACCGGAAGAACATCGAGATCCTGACCACGCAGATCATCAACAAGATCCTCCACGACCCCGTCACGGGCCTCAAGGAGGAAAGCCAGTCAAACGGGGCCATGCCCTACGTGGCGGCGATCCGCAAGCTCTTCCGGCTCAACCCGATAGAGCCGCAGACCGAAATCGGAGGGACCGGGATCGTCGAAGACGAAACCGCGGGAAAGGAGCGGGAGCCATAAGCAGGATATTGAAAGTCGGGACGCGGGGAAGCCAGCTTGCGCTGAAGCAGACGGGGATCGTCATGGACGAGCTCCGAAAGCGAGTGAGCGGGCTGACCCTGGACGTCCACGTCATCAAGACGACAGGCGACAGGATGCAGGATGTCTCGCTCGCCCAGATCGGGGGCAAAGGCGCCTTCGTGAAAGAGCTCGAGGAGGCGCTGCTGGAGCGCCGCATCGACATGGCCATCCACAGCATGAAGGACGTTCCGGCCCTTTTGCCGGAAGGTCTCGTGATGGCCGCCATACTCGAGCGCGAAGACCCGCGGGATGTCCTCATCTCGAAAGGCAACTTCAAGCTGGAACGAATCCCCCCCAGGGCCAGGATCGGCACGGGGTCGCTTCGGCGCGGGAGCCAGCTGAAGAACATCTACATGGATGTGGAGATCGTCCCCATCCGCGGCAACCTGGACACGCGGATCAAGAAAATCGAGCGGGAAAACCTCGACGGGATCATCGTGGCGGCGGCGGGCCTCAAGCGCATGGGTTGGCAGGACCGGGCCTCCCAGTACATTCCACCCGAGATCATGACGCCGGCCGTCGGACAAGGGGCGCTGGGCATCGAGACGCGCCAGGATGATGATGTAAAGGATATCGTGTCCGTTCTCAGCCACGAAAAGACCTTCATAGAGGTGAGCGCCGAACGGGCCTTTCTGGCCGTCTTCGGTGCCGGCTGCCAGGTCCCGGTGGCGGCCTACGGGAAGATCGAGAAGGACTCGATCACCGTGACGGGCCTTGTGGCAAGCCTGGATGGCCGCATGCTCATCAAGGACCGCGTCAGGGGACCTGTTGCCGAGGCCGAGAAGATGGGCCGCATCCTGGCGGAGCAAATCCTTGCCAGCGGAGGCAGGCAGATCATCGACGAAGTTTACCGCAAACTGTCGTAGCAGACAGCCAACAGCTAACAGCTAACAGATGAAACTTTGCCTGCCGTAGGCTGTCGGCTGTAGGCTGTCGGCTGGTTCGCAGTCGGGCAAATGGACGAAGGATAAGAATTGGAGATGGCCTTGCAGAAGAAGGGTAAAGTATACATCATCGGTGCCGGGCCCGGGGACCCGGGGCTCATCACCCTGAAGGGGCTTCGCAGCCTCGTGGGTGCCGACGTGGTGGTCTATGACTACCTGGCAAGCGAAGACATCCTGCGGTTCGCGGGAAAGGACGCCCGCCTTATCTACGTAGGCAAGAAGGGCGGCGACCACACGCTTCCCCAGGGCGAGATCAACAAGGTCCTTGTCGACGAGGCCCTCAAGGGAAACACGGTGGCTCGCCTCAAGGGTGGCGACCCCTTCATCTTCGGCCGCGGGGGCGAGGAGGCCGAGGTCCTCCATGATGCCGGCATCCCCTTCGAGGTCATCCCGGGCGTCACATCGGCCATTGCAGTGCCGGCCTTTGCGGGAATCCCTCTCACCCACCGCGGTTACACCTCGACGGTGGCCTTTGTCACGGGCCACGAGGACCCCACGAAGGGAAAGAGCGACGTCGACTGGTCGAAGCTCTCGGGCATCGGCACCCTCGTATTTCTCATGGGGGTGAAGAACCTCGCCAGCATTACGCGCAATCTCGTCGCGGGCGGCAAAAGCCCGGAAACGCCGGCGGCGCTGATCCGCTGGGGAACAACCCCCGAGCAGGAAACGCTCACGGGCACACTGGCCGACATCTCGGGCAAAGCGAAAAAACAGGGGTTCAAACCGCCGGCGATCCTCGTCGTGGGGGAGGTCGTCTCGCTTCGGCCCAAGCTGGACTGGCTCGAGACCAAACCCCTTTTCGGGAAGGGCATCGTCGTCACGAGGCCCGAGACGCAGGCAGGCGAGTTTGCGCAGATGCTTGCAGCCGAAGGCGCCCGCGTCATCCTTTTTCCCACGATCCGCATCGTGCCGCCAACCAGCCGGGAGGAACTCGACAGGGCCCTCGGCAGCCTGGAATCCTTTCACTGGATCATCTTCACGAGCGCAAACGGGGTGAGGTATTTCTTCCGGCGGCTCCGTGAGACGGGTAAGGACATCCGCGATCTCAAGGGGATCCGGATCTGCACCATCGGGCCGGCAACGGCTGCGGCTGTCGAGGGCAAGGGGATCCGTGTGGACATCGTCCCCGACGAGTACATCTCTGAGGGCGTCGTCAGGGCTTTTCAGGATGTCGACCTCAAGGGAAAACGAGTCCTGCTTCCCCGTGCCGAGGAGGCGAGGGACGTCATCCCCGAGGGGCTCATCAAACTGGGTGCCGTGGTCGACGTGGTTACCGTGTATCGCACGGTGCGCTCGGAGAGCAAGCAGGAGACTCTGCAGGCCCTTTTCGACGCTGGAAAGGTCGACGTCGTCACCTTTACAAGCCCCTCGACGGTGATTAATTTTAAAGCAATCATGGGGCCTGCGCCCCTGCCCGAGACAGTCCGTGTCGCCTGCATCGGCCCCGTCACCGCCGCCGCGGCGAGGAAACAGGGATTTACGGTCGACATCTTCCAGGAGACCTTTACAATTCCGGGCATGGTGGCGGCGCTGGTCGATTACTTTGCAGCGAAGAAGTAGTGGTGGGTTGCGCAAGCACATGTGTACCGACCGAAGGGACAAGGGACGAGGGGTGAGGGACGAGGGAAGGAATGAAATCCTCGTGTTCTTGATCTCAGTTGTAAGGAGTATCATCAGGAGTTAACGGATCAAAATGATCGGGATTTCAAAATTATACTGCGGTGCCGTGGAAGCTGCCGATGTGCTGCGTTACGGGCGCCACTCGGCGAGTCTCCCCTCGCACCTTCTGCAGTTCTCAAAGGACAAGCGCCCTGTCGTCGTATGGAACGTGACGCGCCGCTGCAACCTCAAGTGCATCCATTGCTATTCGAGCTCCCAGAATGTCCTGTACAGCGATGAGCTCACGACGCAGGAAGGCAAGCGGCTCATCGACGACCTGGCCTCTTTCGGCTCGCCCGTCCTTCTTTTGTCGGGGGGCGAGCCCCTGCTGCGGCAGGATCTGCCGGAGCTGGCGAAGTACGCCGTCGACAGGGGGCTGCGTGTCGTCATTTCCACGAACGGCACACTCATCACAAAAAAGCTCGCGAAGGTGTACAGCGACATCGGCCTGTCCTATATCGGGGTGAGCCTGGATGGCCTGAGGGAGGTCCACGACCGTTTCCGTGGTGTGAAGGGGGCCTTCGAAAAGACGCTCCGCGGCATTCGTACCGCCCGCGATGCCGGCGTCAAGGTGGGCATCCGATTCACCGTGAGCCGCAAGAACTGGCAGGAGATCCCCGGCATCTTCGAGCTCATCGAGAAGGAGGACATCCCCCGGGTGTGTTTCTATCACCTGGTCTACTCGGGCCGGGGCTCGGCCCTCATCGACGAGGACCTCAGCCACGGCGAGACAAGGCAACTCGTCGATCTCATCATGGACCGCACGAAGGACCTCTTCGACCGCGGGATGGAGAAGGAAGTGCTCACCGTGGATAACCACGCCGACGGGCCTTACGTGTACCTGAGGCTCCTGCGGGAGGACCCGAAACGGGCAGCGGAGGTCCTGGAGCTTCTCAAGATGAACGAGGGAAACAGCTCGGGACACGGCATCGGCTGCGTGAGCTGGGACGGTGAGGTTCACGCCGACCAGTTCTGGAGAATCCACTCCTTCGGCAACGTGAAGGAGAGGCCCTTCAGCCAGATCTGGCTCGACACGACAAACGAGCTCCTCGCAAAGATGAAGGACAAGAAGCCCCACGTGAAGGGGCGCTGCGCCGCGTGCCGCTGGCTCGAGGTCTGCGGCGGGAACTTCCGCGCCCGGGCCGAGGCCGTCACGGGCGATGCCTGGGCAGCGGACCCTGCGTGCTATCTGACGGACGAAGAGATAAAGAAGAGGGACTAGGGACCGGGGTGTAGGGACGGGATAAAAGATAGAAACCCCAAGCAAGAAAATCCCCCTCTTTCCCCCTTTTACAAAGGGGGATGACCGGGGGCGCATCCCACAGGGTGCGCAACCATGTCTGGTTCATTCCTTACCGGGCCGCCCCGCGAAGCGGATCAGGGTGGCAAAGGGGGATTTAGACGAGATAGACGGGACAGACGGGATAGACTGAATAGACCCATACAGGAGGGGAGTCCATGTTTTTTCCAGCATACAGACCCAGGCGGTTGAGGAAAAATGAAAATCTGCGGCGGCTCATCCGGGAGACGAAACTCTCCGTCGATGATCTCGTTCATCCCCTGTTCGTCGTTCCGGGCAAGGGCGTCAAGAAGCCGATCAACTCCATGCCCGGCAATTTCCAGATGTCCGTTGATCACCTGATCAAGGAGGTAAAACAGTCCAAAGACCTGGGGATCCCGGCCATCCTGCTCTTCGGCATCCCCGATGAGAAGGACGAGCTCGCATCGGGCGCCTTCCGAAAAGACGGCATCATCCAGAAGGCCACGAAAGAAATCAAGGACAAAGTCCCCGACATCCTCGTGATCGCCGATTTGTGCTTCTGTGAGTACACGAGCCACGGCCACTGCGGATGCCTGAAGGACGGGGATGTGGACAACGACGCCACGCTGGAGATGCTGGCCGAGACGGCCGTCTCGCAGGCCAGGGCCGGCGCCGACATCGTGGCCCCCTCGGCCATGATGGACGGGCAGATCGAGGCCATCCGCGACGGGCTCGACGAGGCGGGTTTCGAAAACACCCCGATCATGGCCTACTCGGCCAAGTATGCCTCCTCCTTCTACGGGCCCTTCCGCGAGGCCGCCGAGAGCGCACCGCAGTTCGGCGACCGCAAGGGCTACCAGATGGACCCGGCCAACAGTGACGAGGCCATGCGCGAGATCGGTCTCGACATCGAGGAAGGGGCCGACATCATCATGGTCAAGCCGGCGCTTCCCTACCTCGACATCATCCGGCGCGCCCGGGAGGAATTCGATCACCCCATCGCGGCCTACAATGTGAGCGGCGAGTTCGCCATGATCAAGGCGGCGGCCCAGATGGGCTGGCTCGACGGCGAGCGGGCCATGATGGAGTCGCTCACGGCCATCAAACGGGCAGGCGCCGACATCATCCTCACCTACTTTGCACCGGATGTCGCGAAGCTGCTGCAAAAATAGCCGCAAGCCTGGGGAAAAGTGTCATTCCTGCGAAAGCAGGAATCCATAAAATGAAGCTTTATCATGTCTATATTTTGGCGAGCAGAAAAAATGGAACGCTTTATATCGGCGTGACCAACGATCTTGTTCGCAGGGTATTTGATCACAAGAACGATGTAATAGAGGGATTCACGAAGAAGTACGGCGTCCATGTGCTCGTTCATTATGAATCTTACGAACACATCCACGATGCTCTTACACGAGAGAAAAGAATGAAAAAGTGGAAGCGTCAATGGAAAATCAGTTTGATTGAGAGTATGAACCCCGAGTGGAAGGACCTTTATCCACAAATCCTATAATGACTGGATTCCCGCCTGCGCGGGAATGACATGAAGCTATGAGCCATCCTGCGCGCATTGAGAAATCGAAAACAACGAGTGACCGGATGATTCTCCCCGGCACGCTGCGCGTGGTGGCCTGGGAGGTGACGCGAAGCTGCAACCTCGCCTGCGTGCACTGCCGGGCCTCCTCCGTGCTCGGCCCCTACGAGGGGGAGCTGGACACGGCACGCTGCCTGAGGCTGATCGACGAGATCGCCGCTTGCAGCCAGCCGGTCATCATCCTCACGGGGGGCGAGCCGTTGCTGCGCCCGGATATCTTCGAGATTGCAGCCTACGGCGACAGCAGGGGCCTGCGAATGGTCATGGCCACGAACGGGACGCTTGTAGACGACGCAATGGCAAGAAAGATCCGCGACGCCGGGATCCGGCGCGTGAGCATCAGTCTCGACGGCGTCGATGCCGAGCGGCACGATGCGTTCCGGCAGGTGCCGGGCGCCTTCGATGGCGCTCTGGCGGGCATCGAGGCCCTGAAGAGGGCCGGCGTCGAGTTCCAGGTGAACACAACGATCACGCGTCTGAACCTCGACCAGATCGAGGGGCTGCTCGAACTGGCGCAGAAACTGGGCGCCGCGGCACACCACATCTTCCTGCTCGTCCCGACGGGCCGGGGCAAGGAGATGGCCCACCAGGCCATTTCGCCTGCGGACTACGAGAAGACCCTGGATTGGTTCTACGAAGCGGGTCTTGCATGCCCGATGCAGCTCAAGGCCACCTGTGCGCCGCACTTCTACCGCATCTACCACCAGAGAAAGAAAGAAAGGGCGGAGAAGTCCGTTCCCGAAAACCCCCTTCACGCCATGACGCGGGGCTGCCTCGGCGGAAGCTCCTTCGTTTTCATCTCCCACCGCGGGCAGGCTCAGCCCTGCGGGTACCTCGAGCTCGACTGCGGACAGCTGAAAGAAAAATCTTTCGAGGAGATCTGGAAAGACTCGGCCATCTTCCGGGATCTGCGCGATCTGCGCAAGTACGGCGGCAAGTGCGGCCGCTGCGAGTTTATTACCGTTTGCGGCGGCTGCCGGGCACGCGCCTACGAAAAGACGGGCGACTACCTTGCAGAGGAGCCGCTGTGTATTTATGAACCGAAGAAAGGATCGAGGAACGAGGAACGAGGCCCGAGGACTGAATAGGAATCCTGGATTGCGCCTTTGTTTTCGGAGAAGCCAGTCCCTGGCGGAGTGTAAGGACTATTCAGCAGCAGAAAGGAATCTGACATGGATGAATTGATCAGGACGATCATGGAAAAGGCGGGCATCACCGAAGAGGCGGCCCGCGGCATCATCGACGAGGTTGTCGCCTACACGAAGACAAAAGTTCCCGGCCCCTTCCAGCACTTCGTGGACCAGATCTTCGAGAGGGAAGAATAAGACAGGGCCTGCGGGATAACCTGCATTAAGTGACTTTTGCAGCTACGTGGTCGATTCAGTGGCGTGTAAGGTCCGGTCCTCTGAGATGAAGGCCCTGGACGAGGACGGGAACGTCATTTCTGCCCGGAGAGGAGGCGAGGTCACACCCGAAATTTCGCTTGCGCCCTACTGCAAGATCGCACAGGTGAATGCAGCACAGGTTGCCGAAATCAAGCATCCCGCTTCGAATATGCAATTCGCATCTGTTTCTCTGAATTCAGAATCGTCAGAGCCGCCGCGCCCTTAGTCACGGGGCGAATGGGAAGGTTCGAGGTCCTAGGAACGAGGACCGAGATCAAAGAAAAAGCCTCGAACCTCGTGCCTCGATCCTCGAGCCTTTTGTTAGTCCATCATGCTGCCCCAGGGATTCACCCAGGGATTGCCGGCGCAGGCGACACAGAAAACCTTCGTGGGTATGGAGCCGCAGCCCTGCTGCCACAGGTCGAACTTCCGGCAGTCCCGGCAGAGCGGCTTCTCGCAGTAGTCGCAGTAGATGATGGAGGGGGCTTTCCCGCAGACCCGGCAGATTTCTGTTCCGTCGGTGATGCGCATTGCTTCGACCTCCGGCAGTGACGATGTCCAACCCTGGTTTCTGTTCAGGGTAGCGGCAGGTGGTTTTTCTGTCAAGGCAGTTGCGTTAGAACAGGTGGCGCAGGGCGAAGTGAAAGACCACGTCGGGGGCCGTCTTGACGACCAGGTCTTCCGAGATGCCGATGTCGAGAGCCGTTCGATCCGAGAAGTGCAGTGTGCCGCCCATGACAACCTGGACCGAGCCGGAACTCAGTTCGACGAGATCGCTGTCCTTGTAAAACGCCGTGCTGCCGTCGAACTGAACCTTCAGGGTCAGCCACGAAAGCGGGCGCCAGCCGCCGCCCAGGCTCCCGAAGGCAACGGCGTTTTGCTGCTGATCGGGCAGAACGTTTCCTCTTGTCATTCCCAGGATCCCGCCGCCGCCGAAGACTTCCCACAGGCCTCCGGCTGTCTTCCAGCCCTGGCTTCCCGTGAGCCAGAGCGCCAGATCGGTACTCCCGCTGCCATGAAGCACGTTACTGTCCCCCGTGGGAACCTTGAGGCTTGTCCGAAGAGCCAGGGCACGGGGTCTCTCCGTGTCGTCCTGGTACACCTGATATCCCGCCGTCAGGCGAAGGTCTCCCAGTCCCGAATTGCACTGATCGACCCGGAAGAGATTTGCGCCGTTGCGCTGATAGCTGAAGAGAAGACGGCCGTTCGGGGCCTGATCGCGCCCTCCCTGCGGAAAGCCGAAGGTGGTGTGGTAATTCTCGATGAACTCGTCAAGAACCCCGCCGCTCTGGA
>DASRZY010000285.1:0-14633 GCA_035685905.1 Syntrophales bacterium | reverse complement strand
AAACCCGCGTTTCAACATCGCCGGCCGCATGGCCGTCATGGACACGTCGAAGGCCCATCTTTACCTTGTGGCGCAGTTCATCGAGGACAAAACCGGCAAGCGGGCCTCGCCGGTGCTCTCTTCGTACCCGCTGGACATGGCCGCCCCCGGCTTCGGACTTCTCGGCGATATCTCGCTGCGCCATGCCGCGGTCCAGTCCGGTCTCGGGGTCTTCGGGCGACACAACCTCGTCATCCATCCGCGCTTCGGTTCGCGGCTGAGCTTCACGGGGCTCCTGACGGAGCTGCCCCTCGAATCCGATCCGCCCCTGGCGGAGGAGCTCTGCAACCAGTGCGGACTCTGCGTGGAGGCCTGCCCGGGCAAGGCCCTCGACGAGGAGGGAAAGACGGAGGACCTCAAATGCCTGAGGGCATCCCAGCCATTCGGCATTCCCGCCGCAATCGGCTATGTGAGGAAGTTCATCGGCAAGTCCCCGGAGGAGCAGCAGGCCCTCTTGAAGGACCCCCTCTTCATGAGCCTCTACCAGGCCTCGTTCATCGGGTTTCAGTACACCTGCTTTAACTGCATCGCCGTCTGCCCCATCGGGGAGAAACGCTGAGAAAGGAGGCAAATCCATGACGTCAGGGAAAATCACCGTTGAGAGAAAAGGGCACGTCCTCCTCATGGGGCTCAACCGCCCCGAGAAGATGAATGCCTTCGATGTGGAGATGTACCTGGATCTGGCCGCTGCCATCGGGGAGCTTGAGCGGGACCGGGAGCTTCGCTGCGGCCTGCTCTTTGCCCAGGGGAAGCACTTCACGGCCGGCCTCGAGCTGCCGAAGTGGGCGCCCTTCTTCAGCAAGGCGAAGCTTCCCGACCTGCCCGCAGGCGCCTGCGATCCCCTCGGCCTCGACGAGACAAAACAGGTGGGCAAACCCATGGTCATGGCCGCCCAGGGCATCTGCTACACCATCGGGCTCGAGCTCATGCTTGCCATGGACATCCGCGTGGCGGCTTCAGATACGCGCTTCGGACAGATCGAGGTGAGGCGCGGCGTCTATCCCATCGGGGGCGCCACGGTGCGTCTGCACCAGGAAATCGGGTGGGGGAATGCCATGCGGTACCTGCTCACGGCCGACGAGATCCCTGCTGCCGAGGCGCTGCGTCTGGGCCTCGTGCAGGAAATGACGGAGACGGGCCGGCAATTCGACCGGGCCCTGGAAATTGCAGAAACGATTTCGCGCCAGGCGCCCCTGGGTATCCAGGCAACACTCGCTTCGGCCAGGAGAGCCCGAACGGAGGGGGAGCGGGCGGCCATCAAGCGGCTGCTTCCGGATCTCATGCCGATCATGAAGAGCGACGATGCCGCCGAGGGGATCCGGTCCTTCATCGAGAAAAGGGAAGCCCGGTTCAAAGGTCAATGAGATTCCTCGCAGGAAGCTGAAAAAAAGAGGGCTTCTGCTGTCTTTGCGGAATCCCTCTTTTTCTTGCGACATGCAGGAGCCGTTACAATCGGCAGCCCTCTTCGAAGTAGCGGGCATTGAGCTTTCGGCCGATGTTCATGGCGACCGTGTGAGCCTTGTCGCGCTTGGTCGAAAGGGCCCGGCTGGCGATGGAGCGCAGGGAATAGAACGCACGATAGGTCCGGATGTAGCCCTCGGTGAGTTCTTTCTTGGACATGCGGGCCGGCTTGATGACCACGTGATTGGCGTCGTAGCGGGACCAGTTGAAATGCTCGATACGTTCGTCTGCCTTCATTTCATCGAATAGCTTTGTCCCGGGCAGGGGCGTCAGGACGTAAAAGTTTGCGCACTCCAGCCTGTTATCGATGCAGAAGTCGAGGGTCCGGTCGAACACGTCCGGGCCGTCGTTGTCAAGGCCGAACATAAACGAGCCCAGGATCTTGATTCCCGAGTCGTGGATGGTGGAGATGGATTTCTCGTACTCCGGCGCCCGGTTGAGCTTTGCCTTGCCCAAGGCCTTGAGATTTTCCACGCTCGTCGTCTCGAAACCCATGAAGAGCCACTTGCAGCCGCTTCGCGAAGCGAGATCCAGCAGCTCCGGGTCCCGCGCCAGCCGCAGGTCCCCCTGCCCGACCCAGCGACGCTTGAGCGGGATCATGGCCCGGAAGAGCTCCTTCGATCGCTCCGAGTGCCCGAACATGTTGTCGTCGATGAAGAGCAGATTCCCGGGCGGCAGGGCCTTGATCTCGTCGATCACCTCCTCGACGGGGCGGAACCGGAATTTCGATCCCCAGAACTCGGTGACGGCGCAGTAGGTGCAACGGTTGGGGCAGCCCCGGGAGGTCTCGACGACATTCGAAAAGGAGTAGGCGCCGGGCTTCAGCAGATCGAGTCGCGGCCGGGGAAGGCCCGTAAGGTCGTGCAGTTTCTGTGAACGGTAAGAAGACTGAAGCCTTCCGGCCATAAAATCGTCCAGCAGCTCATTCCACGCGTACTCGCCTTCCCCGATGACAATGGCATCGGCATGGGCCAATGCCTCTTCCTGCAGGAAAAAGACATGCATGCCGCCGAGGACGACCTTCACGCCCCGGCTGCGGAAGCTGTCGGCGATTTCGTAGCCTCGCAGGGCCGTGCTGGTCATGAGGGAGATCCCGACGAGATCCGCTTCGATCGCGCCAAAATCGATCTCTTCAATGTTTTCGTCGAGAATCCGCACATCGAATCGGTCGTCGGCATGTGCGGCAAGGATGGGGAGATTCAGCTGGGCGACGGAGGACTTGGTTCGCCGCCGGGAGATGAGGCGGTCCTTGTCGGGTGCGGGGTGAATCAAAACGAGTCTGGGTTTCTTCATACGGTCATGGGCCGACCGGTTGCGTCTGCTTCAGGCAGACCCGGAAGGCACGGAGCAGTCTGATATGGAAAAAGCGGAACCGGCTCTCCCGAAGGGAGAACCGGTTTCCGCAAAACAGCTTAGTAACGCCTCCCGCCACCGCCGCCGCCCGGCCTGCTTCCGGGGCCGCGGCCGAATCCGCCCGGGCGGGGACGGCTGTCCCTGCCGAAGCCGCCGCCTGTCGGTCGATCCTTCGGGGGTTTGGCTTCGCTCACGACGATGACCTTTCCGTGAAGCTCGCCGCCGTTGAAGGACTCGATGGCCTTGCGGGCGCCTTCCTCCGAGTCCATCTCGACGAATCCGAAGCCCTTGTTCAGGCCCGTCATCCTGTCCTTGATCAGGCTTACCGACAGGACATTGCCGGCCTGGGAAAAGTTAAAACGCAGTTCCTCTTCCGTCGCTTCGCTCGAGAGGTTTCCGACGTACAGTTTTCTATTCATGTTCGCCTCCTATTCATTCGTTGTCTTCCTCCGAATCTTCCCGGGGCAGGCACGGAGGCCCCGATCATGGAACCACAGAGGCGGGATCAATCGGAAGATTGAGCAAGGGCACTCCCCCGCTTCCATGGCAGGAAAGTGCCCCCGAGCATTCGTACGGCTTAGAGCGCCTTCACATTCGCGGCGGCCGGGCCTTTCTGGCCCTGCTGCATCTCGAAGCTCACGCGCTGGCCCTCTTGTAGGGTCTTGAAGCCGTTGTCCTGGATCGCGCTGAAGTGCACGAAGACATCGCTGCCTTCGTCGGTTTCGATGAAACCGAAACCCTTGCGCTCATTGAACCATTTGACGTTACCTTCTGACATCGCTTTTATCCTCCTTTCGCAGATTTTGCAGGCGGATAAACAACAACGGCAGAAATAAAAAAACCACCACTTTGAAGAGCATGGTGGTCAACCTCTACACGACAAAATGTTTACATCCAGCCCAAATCACAACGGGAGCATTCAGCAAGACTCACCGATGCAACTGCAGGGATACTACACTGCTTTCCCATCCCGGTCAAGGCTTATTTCCGCAATATTTTCGGCACGGAATCGGGGACTCCCGAAAAAATCACGCCCCGGCTCTCAGCCCGCGCGCAACCTTTATATTACCGGGATGAACTTGTCGCCTGCGCGCATGGTCTTCACCCCCTGGCGGGGGACCACCGCCAGGGCCATGGCCACCTTGTCCGTAACGGGAACCGAGGTCACCGTCTCGATGCCCTGGACCTCCATGATCCCGTCAAGGAGGGTCACCTTTGTGATCGCCTTGCGGTTGTAGAATTTCACGTTGCGCGTAAACACCACCAGGTTTTTCCTGAAATCGACGGTCGGCATCCTTTCTCCCCGCTTGAAGGTCTTCCAGACATCGGCGAAGGTCGCCCCGTCGCCAATGTATCCCGCAACGGTTTTCTGCTGGCCCTGGGGGAGCTTTTTGAGCGCGGAAACAGGGTAATCGCCCTCCCACTTATCCACGATGGCGAGATTTGCCGGCAGAGCCCCGGTCGGGGCCGCCTTCGCCTGGCCCTTGTCCTTCGGCGGCACGGGCTCCTTCGCCAGTGCAGGCTGGCCGGCCATGCCGGAAAGGAAGACTGCGACCGCCAGTACAACCACCCATCGCTTCGCTGCTTTCATCATCTTCCACCAACTCCTGCCGGGGTCCCGGCCCGCTCATGTTACTGCAGGGAGCGGTTGGATTGAAGAAGCGAGTTTTCTTGATCGGTGATGCCATTTCCCCTATGATAGTTTATATTTGCCATCCACACTCAATGAGCCACGCATAACCATAAAGGAGGAAAACCATATGCTGGACCACTGCAGGTATCTCGCAGGGAAGAAGGGCCTCGTGGTCGGGATCGCCAACGAAGAGAGCATCGCCTACGGCTGCGCGATGCGATTCAAAGCGCTGGGAGCCGCCCAGGCCGTCACCTACCAGACAGAGAAGGCAAAGCCGTTCGTCAAGCCCCTGGCAAAGGATCTGGACGCCGAGATCTTCATGCCGCTCGATGTCCAGAAACCGGACCAGATGGATGCCCTTTTCAAGGCCATCCGCGACAAGTGGGGCCGGCTGGACTTCCTCGTTCACTCGATCGCCTTCATGCCCAAGGACGATCTTCAGGGGCGGGTGATCGACTGCTCGCTTGCGGGGTTTCTCCTGGCCATGGACATTTCGTGTCATTCCTTCATCCGGATGGCAAAGCTCGCCGAGCCCCTGATGAGCTCCGGAGGGTGCCTGCTCGCGATGAGCTACTACGGGGCAAACCAGGTCGTGAAAAACTACAACGCCATGGGGCCCGTCAAGGCGGCACTGGAGAGCTGCGTGCGGTACCTTGCGGCCGAGCTGGGCCCAAAGCGGATCCGGGTCCATGCCCTCTCGCCGGGCCCCCTGAGGACAAGGGCCGCCTCGGGCATCGGCAAGTTCGACGAATTGCTGGAGCTGGCCGAGAAAAAATCCCCGCAGCACCGCCTCGTGACCGTCGACGATGTCGGAGCCATCGCGGGCTTTCTCGTCAGCGACCACGGTGAAGCCCTCACGGGGAACATCACCTTCGTCGACGCGGGCTATCACATCATCGATTGAGTCAGGGTACACGCCGTCCGGAAGGAGACCCGCGTGAATCAGGTCAGAAACCTCGGGACCGGCAGCGCCACGGCACTTGTGGTGGCGAACATGATCGGGGCGGGCGTCTTCACAACAAGCGGCTTCTTGCTCGCCGATCTCGGCTCTCCCGGGTACGTTCTTCTGGCGTGGGCCGCGGGGGGCGTTCAGGCTGCCCTCGGGGCGATGTG
The DNA here is from genome assembly GCA_035685905.1 of Syntrophales bacterium. GTDB lineage: Bacteria > Desulfobacterota > Syntrophia > Syntrophales > UBA2192 > UBA2192. The sequence continues at coordinate 9,034 of DASRZY010000285.1, read as the reverse complement.
CTACGGGGCCCTTGCGCGGCGCATCCCCGAATCCGGCGGCGAATACCTCTTCCTTTCCCGCACCCTGCACCCTGCAGCCGGGTATGTTGCCGGGTGGCTCTCGCTTCTCGTCGGCTTCTCGGCCCCGCTGGCCGCAGCGGCCTTCGCCTTCGGAGCCTATGCAAAACCCTGGCTCGGGGGCATCCCTCCCGCCCTGGCCGGTTCGATCCTGATCCTTGCCTTCGCAGCCGTTCATGCCGTCGAGGTGAGGCGCGGGGCACAGGTGCAGAACGCTGCCGTGCTGCTCAAGGTCACCCTGATCGTCGCCTTTGTCGCGATAGCCGCCTGCAAAATCGGTCTGCCCGCGGCCCAACCCGCTCCCCCCTTCCCTATTGCAGCCTTCGGAGTCTCGCTCATCTGGATCTCCTTCAGCTATTCCGGCTGGAACGCCGCGGTCTACATCGGCGGCGAGATCAAAGACCCCGAGCGGGCGATCCCGCGATCGCTCATCCTCGGCACGGCGCTGGTCACATTTCTCTACCTGGGCCTCAATGCCGCCTTCGTCTTTTCAGCCCCCGTGGCCGAGCTGGCGGGGAAGATCGACGTGGGGCGCATCGCTGCCCGGGCTATCGGCGGGGTCGTTCTGGAGGAGGCCGTGGCCGGGCTCATCGCCCTTGCTCTTGTCAGCAGCGTCTCCTCGCTTGTCATGGCCGGCCCCCGCGTCTACGCACAGATGGCATGCGACGGCTACCTGCCCGCGGCGCTCGCTGTAACCTCGGGACCTCCGAGAGGAGCCATCGCCCTGCAGGCAGGGCTGGCTCTTCTCTTTCTCTGGAGCGCTACCTTCGATGCGCTGCTTACCTGGATCGGATTCACCCTCAGCATCAGCACGGCGGCAACCGTGGCAGCACTGATCGTTCTGAGGAAGAAGGAAGGGAATTCCCTGGCCGTGCCCGGCTACCCCGTTGTCCCCTGGGTCTTTCTTGCCGGGGTCGTGGCCATGACGGCCTTCACCGTGCATCAGAGACCCCTCGAGAGTCTCTTCGGTTTCGCGACGATCCTGGCCGGGCTGGCAGCATGGAAAATACAGAAGAAGTGAACAAAGTGTTTGAGTGCATGAGTAAAGAAGATGAGGAGAAAGAATTATTCATTCCATCACTCAGACACTCAGACACGTTAAACACTCATACACTTTCCTGGTGCAGGAGGCACAGTCATGAAAACCGATCAAAAACTGGGCAGGCGGGAATTCCTCGGTCAGGCCGGCGGGGTGGTTGGATTGCTGGCACTGGGATCGATCCCCTCCTCCGCCCTGGCCCAGACGGGTAGCACAGCCCCGCCATCCAAGGCTGATCCCGCCAGGATCCGCAAGATTCTGGATGGGATGGAATCAAGGATCGGCCGCTACTGGAGCACCCCCCGGACGGATGCCCAATTCCTCAATCTCCTGGTAAAGGCAACCCGTGCGGTCCATGTGCTCGAGGTGGGTACATCCCAGGGTTACTCGGCAATCTGGATGGGACTTGCCTTGGAAGAAACGGGCGGCAGGCTGACAACGATCGAAATCGACACGGAACGCCACGCCCTTGCGCAGCGAAATGTCAGGGAGGCAGGGCTTGCCGGGAGGGTCACGCTCCTCCGGGGGGATGCCCACCGGGAGATTTCAGGACTCGAGGGGCCCTTCGATTTCGTGTTCCTCGATGCCGACAAGGACGGGCAGATCGACTATTTCAAGAAGCTCTACCCGAAAAAGATTTCCCCCGGGGCGATCATCGCGGTGCATAACGCCATCAGCGAGGCCGGGGACATGAAAGATTACACCGACATGATCCGCAGGCACCCCGAGTTCGACACGGTCATCGTCAGCACGACGATGAACGACGGCATCTGCCTGAGTTACCGCCATCGGTCTGCGTGATGAGCCCATTGAAGAAAAAAAGAGCCCCCCGCTCAGGAGGGGCTCTTTTCTATCCGGATCCCGTCGGAATTTCATTATGTTCGGGGCGTCGCCACCAGGGATGACACGCCCCTTTTTTCCGATGAACTCCTCTGTTTCCATGGCCTTGAAAAGCTCCGGGTCTTTCCCGGTCATGGCCCAGCGGAATGGGCCACAGGCACGAATCGTTCCCCCCTCTCAGACCCTGACCGGATTTCTCTCCCGCGCATGAACGGTTCGTTCACGGCAGCAACATGAAGGGGGCGGAAATGCTCAATGGGCCAGGGGGCCGCTGGCAAGGAGATGCAGCTGGTAGGAAATGACGCCCGCAAAGAGCAGGGCCGTGCCGGCCAGGATCGCCCTGAAGAGCATGAACCGGCTGTAAAGACAGATGAGAACGAGCAGGAAGGACACGCCGGCCACTTTCCAGATCCAGAACCTGTCGCCATACACATCAATGGCGGCCCGGACGACGGGGTTGCACTCGGCGCCCCCCGTGGCAAGGATCATCTGCGTGAAAATGACATCCAGAATGTTCAGCCCGGCCACCAGGACGACAAGCGAGACGAGCCCGATGCCGTACTCGAACTGGTGCAGATCTTCCCTCGAGGCCTTCATCGCTTTCTCCCTGGATAGGATATCGGGAGATTTCGTTTGGACCTTGAGTTTTTCTTCCGAGACAAATCTCTTGACATTCGGGCGGATCGAATTTCTAATTTTGAGCCGGTGGAGGTGAGCGTCATGAAGAATTCCCGAGACAGGGCTGAGATAAAGGGGCCCGAGAGTTGTCAGTTTTTCGATTCCATCCTGGACAATCCCTTCGAGGGCATCCTGGCCATCGACGACGCGGGAGTCGTCACCTACGCCAACGGCTTCTTCCTGAACATTCTCCAGCTCTCTGCGGAAGATCTTCTCGGCAGGAAGGTGTGGGAAGCCCTGCCAGGCTGCCGCCTCTATGACACCGTCCTCCAGGGTCATTCCCAGTGGGGTGAGAACCTCAAGATCAGCGGTCGCGATTTCCTGATCATGCGCTTCCCTGTGAAGCAGGACGGAAGGATCGTAGGCGCCGTGGTCAAGACCATCTTTCCCGACATGGCGACTGCCAAGGGGATCGCAAACCGGGTCATTCATCCCTCGAAGTCTGTTGAGCAACGGCGGCCTCTCTTTACCTGCATGGATATCATCGGTGAGACGCCCCCCATGCTGGCAGCAAAGAAACTGGCGCGCAAGGCAGCACGGACGGACTCCACCCTGCTGATCACGGGCGAGAGCGGCACGGGAAAGGAGGTCTTCGCCCAGGCCGTGCATAACCGCTCCTTGAGGCGTGAGGGGCCCTTCGTCAAGGTCAACTGTGCCGCCATCCCGGAGAATCTGCTCGAGTCGGAGCTGTTCGGCTTCGTGGACGGGTCCTTCACCGGAGCCATGCGGGGCGGCAAACCGGGCAAGTTCGAACTGGCCGAGGGAGGCACCATTTTCCTCGATGAGATCGGGGATATGTCGCTCGCCATGCAGGCCAAACTTCTCACGGTCCTCCAGGAAAAACAGGTGGAGCGAATCGGCGGCACGAGGCTCATCGCGCTGAATGTGCGCATCATCGCGGCGACGAACAAAGATCTGCGAAGGATGGTGCGCGAAGGCCGGTTCCGGGAGGATCTCTACTACCGCCTGAAGGTGCTCGAAATCCCCCTGCCGTCGCTGCGGGAGCGCACCGAAGACATCCCCCTTATTGTGGAATACTTGATCAGGCGAATCAATCAGAAAATCGGCTCCGACATCCAGGGCGTCACCCCCCTGTCGCTGAAATGCATGTTAAATCACCCATGGCCGGGCAATGTACGCGAACTCGAGAACATGATCGAGCAGGCCATCAACCTGAGCGAGGACGCCCTGATAGACCTCACGGGACTGCTGAAGGCGCCCCGCGAAGAGTGGTGCAAGGCAGGGGCTGACGAGGAGACCGGAAGCAGGAAGTTCCAGGACTCCGTATCGGACACGGAGAAAGAGCTCATCCTCAATGCCCTGGCCCGGGCAAACGGAAACAAGGCAAAGGCAGCTCGGCTTCTCAACATGCAGCGCTCCGTCCTTTACAAGAAGATGGCCCGCCTGAATATCTGATTGCTCACCATCGCGTCCACTATGGAGACACGTGTCCTCAATGTGGACAAATTGCGGACAGCCTTTCGGGGGTCCTTACCTCTCCTTCACCCGCCGAGCCAGATCGTAACTTCCCGATCTACTTCAGCAATCTATATATTAACCGTTCCGGCAATGCCATGGCATGTCCCTTGCGAAAGGAGGTCTGAGGATCATCCCTTTTCGCGCCTCACGTTGTCACTTCATCACTCCGCATTCGCGTTTTCCAGCTGTCTGAGGGATGGCTCCGATTCGAGTGACTGAACAAATTCGCAGTGCAAAAAATATCAAAACGGAGGGACAGCACACATGCCACACGACAAGCGGATCGTAAAGAATGAAGAGAAGATCGAGGAACTCAAGAAGACGATACCGGATTGGATCAAGAATTTGAAGCGGCCCCCTACGCCCATCCTTACCCCCAAGTTCGGGCCCCTCGAGGGGATACGGGTGACAAGCACGGGCATCATTCTTGCGCAGCCATTCATGGCCACCAAATTCGCGGACTTCGGCGCCGAGGTCATCCACACCGAGAGGCCCGGCGGCGACCCCTACCGCGTCATCCCCCCGCTCCTCATGAGAGGGCCGCGGGAACACAGCGCAGATGCGGCTGAAGTCACCCGCAACAAGCTTTCCCTGGGCCTGGATATCAAGTACAAGAAAGGCATCGAGATCCTGATGGCCCTCTGGAAGATCTCGGATATCTGGATGGAGTCCTCCGCACCCGGCACGATCGAGCGGGCGGGAATCAGCAACGAGCTGGCATTGGCAGTGAACCCCAGACTCGTGATCGTGCGGGTCAGCACCTACGGCCAGTTCGGCAAGGAGGACTACCTGGGGCGCCCCGGGTACGACGGCCTGGCCCAAGCCTATGGCGGGATGATGTCCATCACGGGTGACCCAGCCGGCCCGCCCCAGCGGGCGAAGACCTACACGGGAGACATCCTGACCTCCCTGACGGGCTGGGCAGCCACGCTGATGGCTCTCATGGTGGTCCAGAAAACAGGGCAGGGGCAGGTCATTGACTGTGCACAGTTCGAGGCTGTTGCCCAGACGCAGGGCAATGTCCTTCCGCTCTATACGGCAGAGGGAAAAACTTACGGCCATACAGGCAACCGTGCAGGCGGGTTCCAGCCCTATGACACCTTCAAGTGCAAGGACGGCTACGTCTTCATCGGGGCCTTCGGCGGGGCCATCTACCCGAGGGTGCCCAAGTTCCTGGGCCTTGACCCGGAGGTGTACAACTACACGGAATGCTCGAAGGACGCCGCCGCCATGGCATCGGAAAAGGGCAAGGAACTCGACCGACGGCTCCGGGAATACTGCGCAAACAACACCTGCCTCGATGTCGAGAATGCCCTGAACAAGGCGCAGATCGGCTGCTCGAGGATCTTTGGCGCCAAGGACCAGTATGCCGACGAGCACTACAACCAGCGGGAGATGATCACCCCCGTGCTGGATCATCAGTCGGGTATCCCCATCCGAGTCTACGGCATCGTGCCCAAGATGTCGCTCACCCCGGGAAAGATCTGGCGGGGTTCGCCTTCCATCGGCGAGGACACGACGGACATCCTTTCGAAAATCATCGGCCTGCCCGACGGGGAGATCAAGAAGCTCTATGAGGAGAAGGTCGTCCACAGGACGGAGCCCTTCTTGAAACCCCAGGTCGAGGCCGTCAACCCCTGAAACTGGCTTCAACAATCAACAACTGACTGACAGCAGCGGTGTGGCTCATGATGCTCGTCATGGGCCACGCCGCCAGGATCATTTTTTGTCTATTACACGGGGGTAGCCATATGAGGAATCGCATCACAGAGATGCTGAAGATCCGCCACCCGATTGCCCTGGGAGGCATGGCCGGAGTGACCGACGCCCCGCTCGTGGCGGCCGTGAGCGAGGCCGGCGGGCTCGGGACGCTGGGCGCTTTCAAGGAGACGGCGGAATCGCTGCAGCGGCAGATCCGTCGGCTGCACACCCTGACGCAAAATCCCTTTGCCGTTAACGTTCCCCTCGTCGTCCCCCAGGCGCCGGAGCTTATCTCCGTCGTCCTGGAAAACCGGGTCCCCGTCGTTGTCACCGCGGCAGGAAATCCCGCCACATACACGAGGAGGCTCCTGGATGCCGGCATCCAGGTCCTCCATGTCGTACCCTGCGTCGACCAGGCGCGGCGCGCCGAGGACGCCGGCGTGAATGCCGTGATCGCCGAGGGATGCGAGTCGGGCGGGTTTGGCTCGCCCTTCGAGATCGGTACGATTGCCCTCGTGCCCCAGGTGGTTGATGCGGTAAAGATTCCCGTGCTGGCAGCGGGAGGCATTGCCGATGCCCGGGGGTTTGCGGCCTGCCTCATCCTGGGGGCCGAAGGGGCGAGCGTGGGGACGGCCTTTCTGCTCACGAAGGAAGCCCGACGAGTCGGGAGTGCCTGGAGGCGCGAGATGCTCGAGGCGGGGGACACCTCTACGAAAATTGCGGCCCGCGGTGTCGCCCCCTTCCGGATGCTCATCAACAGTTGCTCGAAACCCTTCGAGGACAAGGTCGCAGCGGGCGCCTCGAGAAGGGATATCGTCGGCGAGATGATTGACACGGACTGGTCGGGGGATCAGGACGCGGTTTTCACCTGCGGCCAGGGTGTCGGACTGCTCCACGAAGTCCGCACGGTGAAGGAAGTCATCGATGAATTCGTCAACGGGGCGGAGAGTCTCTTCCGGTCGATGTGTCCAAAGGAGACGCCTTGAGATCGGTCAGTAGAATCAACGGCCCACCGCAGATGCGAGGGACCTTTGATTCTCTACGATATTCTATTTCTTTCTTCCGGCTTTTCTTCCCCGCATCTTCCTCAGGAAACGGACCCAGGGGCTCCACCGGGATCGCCCTGCCGGCTGCGCGTGGTGTCTTCGCTCGACCCGGTCAAAGGCATCTTCGATCAGGGCGTCGTGCAGGGGTTCGATCAGGATGCGCCACTTCGCCCACATCCGGAAATCGCAGTCGGCGTCGACGACATGACGGATGAGGGTGCCGTCACGCCGGGGAACCAATTCAAAATAATGCCGGCCGTCGAGCCCGCCGGTGAAGCCATCGCCGTCAAACTGGAAGACGACCCTGCGGCCCGGCGCGTATTCCATCACACGGTACCGCACAGGGCCGTGGCCGCCCCGGGCTCCCTCCTGCAGCAAGGTGTCGAATTTCATGGGGGGCCAATCGTCCACGGGCCACAGCTGATCCGCCGGTCCGGAGAGGGTGTCGAGCAAGGCCCCGAGATCGGTTGCCGATGCCTGAAATTTCCGCTCGTGCCTGTTGTAGATCTTCATTTTATGCTCCCTATTGTTGCCAGGTAGGTTTCACGAACCATCTCGTCAATGACCGCAGGGGGCGATTCCCCGTCCTGCAGATGCCTCCTCACTGCCGCCAGAGGCACATCGACAAGGGCAAAGGTTGCGCGGCGCAGCGTTTCTTTCCCTGCGTGACCGAACTGTTTTTTTGCAAAAGACCGGATTCCCGAATCCAGTTCCCGGGAGAGGCAGGCAATACGCCCTTTCAAGTGTTCCGGCCACGGTCCCGAAACGAGTTCCTCGCGCCTGTATACAAGAAGGATACGGGCCTCGCGGGGGTGTTCACGGACCCACCGGATTGTGTTGAGCGCAGCCTGAAGCCCATCCTTTGCGAGGGTTTCGATAAATTCTTTCTGAAAAGACTCCACGATCCGGATCCACGCCTCCGCAAGGAGCACATCACGGGACGGGAAGCGGTGATAGACGGACCCGATCGGGGCCTTCATGCCCTTTGCCAGTGCGGCGACAGTGAGGGCACCGGGCCCTTTTTCGACAACCATTTTCATGGCTGCATCCATGAATTCATCGCGCCTGAAATGTGCTCTCCGTCCCATATGGAACATTTATACTAGAACAAATATTCTAATTGCAACTAATTTTTCATTCTTCCGTCACTGAACATAGACGCTTCCTTGCGCGGCTGAGCCCATCTGCGCGATGTGCGGTCGAAGAGAGGGTCATCTGCACGGGTCGTCGAAGGGGGAAAAACTACGCTGTCGCCTTCTTCTGCTGCCAGCGGGATTTGAGGAAGAAGTAGCCGACGATGAAGAAGGTGGCCAGGGGCGTGAACCACTCTGGTGCGTGGTACCCGAAGCCGTGGGAAAGCATTACGCAACCCAGGACGAAGACGGAGTACATGGCGCCGTTCTTGAGGTAGACGTATTTCTTGATCCGGTCAAGGCCGTAGACGGTCAGCTCGCGGACGACAATGGCGCCGATCCCGTTTCCGAGAAGTATCATGGGAACGGAAAGGGTGAAGGCGAAGGCGCCCACGACCCCGTCGATGGAAAAGGTCAGGTCGATGACTTCCAGATAGAGGATCTTTCCGATGTCGGACATGTGCCCCTCGCCGGAGAGCAGATGCGCCTCCTGTTCTTCGGCGTAGCGTTTGAATCCGTGAGTGATGAAGAATGCCGAGGAGCCCACAACGGCGCCGAAGGCCAGCAGCTCGCTTTTCTGCATGGCAAACCAGACGATGACCGTCAAGGTGACCGAGACGACGGCGTAGAACCAGGCCCCCTGGCGCGCAATGATGCGTTCGACGGGCAGACCGATCTTCTTGGGCTCGAGAAAGATCCAGTGGCAAAACAGGAAGACGAAGAAGACCCCGCCCCCCATGAGCAGAACGGGGGAGCTTGCCCGGATGGCTTCGAGGGCCGCCTGATCGCCAGTGAGGCTTGCCGTGAGGGCCTCCAGGGGCCCCAGGCCCGGCGTCATCACCCAGACGATGAGCCAGGGCAGCGCACCGCGAACGCCGAATACGGCAATGAGTATCCCCCAGGTGAGAAACCACCGTCGCGCCCAGGGTTTCATGCTCTGCAGGATCTCGGCATTGATGATGGCATTGTCGATGCTGGTGATCGATTCGAAGAGAGCAAGCCCCAGGACGATCAGTATGGCGGATGTGATATCCATTCCCGTCTACTTTGAGTTATTCAGC
>DASRZY010000284.1:0-8054 GCA_035685905.1 Syntrophales bacterium | reverse complement strand
GTGCCATCTTGTAAGTAATCGATTTCTTTACAATATTTTTTGGATAGCGGTTTCTGCCACGCCAGAACTGTAAAAAATTGCAACAAGTGCAACGGACCCCTGTTGACGGATTTTGTGATTTCGTGAAGGATTCAATCCTATTGGCGTGAAATGGTTACATGTAAAGTATTTTTACAAGAAACCTGACAGCCGTATCCTTTCACTTCAAAACTGAGAACAAAATATTTTGCAGCTGATAAAAATTGCAGGTGCGCCTGAATTTCGCGAAAAAACCGCTCAGTTCCGAAGCGCGACACAGAATTGGCCGAATCATCAATTACGCCACCCCTTCCCGAGCGCTTTCATGTTTAGCGGAATTCAGGTATATTGCAGTCCACGAACTTCATGGAATTGCGTCGCAACAAAAGATCACCGATGAGAGGCACTCGATGGAAAGAAATACTTTACGGATGATTTTGGGTTTGGTGACCCTTTTCATTTTTCCGACTGCATGTGAAATTCAGGCCGCAGAGTGGATATTTTATGGAGAGACCGGTTCAGGGCATTTGTACTATGACAATACAAGCATTATGAAATCAGGGAATAATGTCCAGGTACGGACGATGGCAATTTTCGGCGATGACGGGAAAGCAACGTTTAACCATGCGCTCAAGAAAATCGGCAAGGCGCCGGGAAATGCCGATGTGGTGAGTTACTCTATCTCGTCGGAACAATTTGACTGCGTGAAAAATAAATTGAAGCTTTCGTCTATGACTATTTACAATGAGAAAGGCGGGGCCATTCATTCAATGGCTATGAAAAATGATGATTGGGATGACATCATTCCTGAGACGAACGGCGACAATCTCAGGAAAATAGTTTGTAGCGGTTTGTGAGATATTATTCTCGGAAGAAAGAACCAACCTCCCATCCGTAATCTTTGACCCGACATCTGACCAAAAATTACCCGTTTTCACAGCCAGGGCGACCGAATCAGGAGCGCGTTAGATTTCGTTCAGGTTATACAGTTCGTCCGGCAGGATAGCGAGCATCGCCCGATGGCCGGAATGCAAGTAATTCACAGCCGCAAGCCCTGTATCCTTTTCACACATTGATATTGATATGGACATGTTGCCGTCAGTCAGGGTGCTGCGGCGAAGGCGGGCATGACCCCCTGCTGTTTCAAGCTCCTGAGGGCCTGCTTGGCATCCTCTCTCGACTGAAACCCGCCGGCGGTCAGGCGATACCAGAAAATATCGTCTGAGACCTTCCGGCGAGCCGAATTTAGCGTTTTCCCCTGGAGAAGCGGATGTTTCATCAGGGTTTGAATGGCTCGCTGGTTATCGAAGGTGCCGATAAAGATGTGATGCCTCCCGTCCGGATCCATTCCGAGAAACAGATCCTCCGTGATCGGGGGGACTTCTATCGGCTCATTGACAAGAATCCGGTTTATATCTTTGACCTGCGGGTTCTGCTCCAGCAGGATATCCAGTACAGTGGCGTTGACGAGTCCATAGTGCTCCTGAGCCAGGGATGACAGGGTCCCGCCTTTTTTCACAATGACAGTATTCTTCGCCTCGACGGCCCTGGGAACTTCTGGCTCCGGCTTATCGATCTTTGCCTGCACCGTGACGGCCGTTTCGACAACGGCTCGAGAGACCGCTTTTTCAACCACGGCTACGGGGGGCACAGTCTTACTTCGCTTCAAAACCACAAGCGTCCCGAGCCCAAGGGCGCCGGCAAGAAAGATGCCTGAGACCGTAAACACAAAAGCCGGCCGGCGAAAGACTGCGCCGGCTTTTTGCCTCAGGTAGCTCATGTCACGGATTATTTCTTTCGCGATCTGCCCGTCGATTGCCTTCCGGGAAGTTGCGTGTCCAATCACCAGGGCACCGTCACACAGGGCGTTGATGACCCGTGGAATCCCCTGGGAAAATTTCCAGATCAGTCGTACGGCCTCCGGTTCGAAAATGCGCTCAGCGCGGTTTCCTGCGACCTTCAGGCGGTGCTCAATGTACTCATTCGTCTGGTCGTGATTCAGGGCATTGAGGTGATAGCGGACGCTGATCCGCTGCCTGAGCTGCCGGAACCGCTGCTCGGACAGGATCTTGTCCAGTTCGGGCTGGCCCATCAGGATGACCTGCAGGAGCTTGCTCTGCGGGGTCTCGAGGTTCGTCAGCAGCCGCACCTCCTCGAGGAGTTCGGGCGAGAGCGTCTGGGCCTCGTCGACGATGAGCACGACGCGCTCCCCGCGGGCGTAGCACTCGAGCAGGAATCTGTGCAGCAGCATGAGCAGTTCGCCCTTTGACCTCAGGCCATCCGTCTTCAGGCCGAAGTCCTGGCATATGTATCTCAGAAAGTCCCGGGAGTTGAGCTTGGGGTTGAACAGGTGCGCCATGCGAGTGCGGCCGTTGAGCCTGGCCAGCATCATCAGGATGAGGGTGGTCTTGCCCGTGCCGGCCTCGCCGGTGATGACCGTGAATCCCTTTGATTTGTTGAGAGCATAAGTCAGGTGAGCGTAGGCCGCGCGGTGCTGCTCGCTCATGTAGAAGAACCGCGGGTCGGGGTTGATTTGAAACGGGTCTTCGGCTAAACCGTAAAATTCCTTATACATGAGAAACCGCAGCGTTTTTAATGGGCCCTGGATTGGCTAAGGTTATTTAATAGTAATAAAAAGCACTTATGTCAAGTATCTTAGTTAGACAGCTTTGCGGGGTTTTAAGCACAAAACAGTTCGTTAGTTGGTTAGTTCATTGGTTCCTCAGTTCGGGGAAAAAAGACCGTTCGATTTGTTCTGTTAGTTCGATTGTGCACACAGTTTTAAGTTTTATGATTTAAGTGTTAAGTAAGACCGTCTGGCTATGAGAGGAAATCGAAGATCGCCACGGGCCTTCAGGCCCTCGCGATGACAGCTACCGCTTACGCGGAAATGCTCAGTTCCATTGGTTCTATCAGTTCTATCCGTTCCGTCAGTTCGCGCCGCAGGGCGACGTATTGGCAGGGGGGCCCTCGGCCCTGGGGAAGCGGGGGTTTTATGTTTCAGGAATCTTGTGTGATCAATCCGCTCAAGAGAAAAAAGCGTAAAGCGCCCCGATCGCGAGAGCCCAGAGAATGGCGGAGACCGAGGTCCCCAGGATGATCCCTTTTGCTGGAGCGTGAGACCCTGCAACAAACTTGTTGAGCAGCATCCGGTTGACGCGCCGGGTCAGTTCCTCGGGTTTGAAGGGCTTTGCCAGGTAATCCTGCGCCCCCTGTTTAATAGCCTCTGACGCGTCGGAGGGCGAAGGGTAACCCGTAACCATCAGAAATGGAACGGCGGCATTGATAGCCCTGGCTTCTTTCAATAACCGGAGGCCGTCCATCCCGGGCATTACCATGTCCGAGATGACCAGGTCCGGTTCGTCTTTTCGGATCATCTCCATTGCCTGTCGGCCGCCTTCGGCCTCGACAACGTGAAAATGCTTTCTCCTCAGCCACGCCGAGAGGGCTTGCCTCACGAGGGGCTCATCATCCACGATCAGGACTCGTGCTTGCTGCATGGTCATTTACCGCCTGAGAAAGGATGGGTTGAGAGATCACTTTACAATCAAGCAACTATCGTGCCGTTTTGGCACAATCTACCCGTTTACCAGGGACGCGGTTAACGAATTGGACTGACTGTCTGCTGACCTGGCTTACCCAATCGAGTCAGTCCACTTTGTCAACAACGTCCCCGATCTGCTTCCAAATCGATATTGACAGCCGGACGTATTTCGTGCCATGAAAGGCCTCCCTCAACGGCTGACATAAAATATGAAGACATTCCGGGCTTCGACACTCATCCTATTGATCCCACTCCTGGTATTGACGACCATCATGGATGGCGTCGAACAGGATGGGCTCGTCCTGCAAAACCAGCAGATCATCGCACCCCAGGACGATCTCAGCCCCCAGTGCGACAGGCACCATCCATCTCCCATGATCCACAGCCGCCTTCCGTCCGGGGAGGCGGCATTGCCCGTATCTTCCGCTTGTACCGATTGCGGACAGTCTACGATCCACCTTTCGCAAGCCCTGCCTTTCTTCCTGAGGGCTCCGCCTTTCTCCTGATTCTTCACAGAAAGCAAAAGAATTCCGGGTTCGCCGTCTCACCGACCTGTCGCCGGAGAGACAACGAGGCACTAAACTCAGTCCAGCGGCCTGCCGGAAGCAGGCCGGCTGATTCCAAACCGGGTGCACCATGATGCAGAAGCGAAAGACCATCCGCAAGATCCTGATCGCAAACCGGGGGGAAATCGTCCTGCGGGTCATCCGAACGATCAAGGAGCTGGGCCTTCAGACTGTTGTGGCCTATGAAAAACTGGACAAGGATGCCTATTTCATCCGTTACGCCGAGGAGGCCATCGAAATCGGCGAGGGGCCCATCACCGATTATCTCGATATCGAAAAGATGATCTGGGCGGCAAAGCAAACCGGGGCCGATGCGATCCATCCCGGCTACGGATTCCTCTCGGAAAACCCCGATTTCGCAGAAGCCTGTGAGAAGGCGGGGATCACCTTCATCGGCCCCCCCTCGTGGGTACTGCGATACCTGTCCAACAAGGCGGCCGTGCGCCACATGGTGGAGCACTCCGGGGTGCCGACGATCCCCGGCACCGAGTTGCTGAGCCCGGGTGAACGAGGGCTGATGGAGGCGATGCGCTTCGGGAAGAAGCACGATTACCCGCTGATGATCAAGGCCACGGCCGGCGGCGGAGGCCGCGGGGTCCGACGGATCAAGAACGAGATGGACCTGATGAAGCATCTCATCTACATCCGCTCGCAATCCCGTCCCCTCTGGGATGACGGGGTGTTCATCGAGAAATGTCTGGACTCCGTGAGGCATATCGAAATCCCCATCCTGGCCGACCAGCACGGCAACATCATCCACCTCGGCTCCCTCGACGGGTCCATCCAGAGGCGGCACCAGAAACTGGTCGAAATCGCGCCGGCGAATCTCTCCCCGGGGCTTCTCGATGCGCTCTACTGGGCCTCCATCCGGGCGGCCCGGGCTGTCGGCTACGTCAACGCGGGCTCCCTGGAATTCCTCGTCAACCCCGAAACGGAGGAATTCTGGTTCATGACCTTCAACAGGCGCCTCACCGTGGAGCACCCGGCAACGGAGGAGTTGACGAACGTCGACATCGTGCGCGAGCAGATCCGGATTGCCGAAGGCCATCCCATGCAGATTCCCCAGGCGCGCATCAAGCTGTCGGGAAAGGCGATCCAGGTCCGCATCAATGCGGAAGACCCTCTGCGGGATTTCCAACCGGAGGGCGACAAAACGGTGGAGCTCTACCTGCCGCCGGGGGGGCCCGGGATCCGGCTCGACGGCATCGTGTTCCAGGGATACCGGATCCCTTCCGAGTACGATCCGCTTCTCGTGAAGCTGACGGTCCGCGGCTATGACTGGGAACAGACGACGCGCCGGCTGCGCAAGGCCCTGGACTCGTTTCTGCTCGTGGGGCCGCACACGACGATCCCCTTCTACCGGGCTGTCTGCAATGAGGCCGACTTCCGGAACGAGCGGATGGATACGCACTACATCATGAAGCACCCGGAGATTTTCCAGTATCCCTCGGTGGCGGACGAAGCTGCCAGGCTGGAGTCGTTTTTCATGGAGCAGTATACCGCCGAGTTTCTCCCGGCCAACTGGTTGTAGGATAAAAGGGCAACGTCCATGTGCAGCAAAACGGTGACGCGCAAAATCCGCCGGATCCTGATCGCCAACCGGGGCGAAATCGCCCTGCGGATCCTCCGGACGGCCAAGGAGATGGGTATCGAATCGGTTGTCGTCTACGAAACGCCGGACAGCGATGCCTACTACACCCGGATGGCCGAACAAGCGGTCTTCATCGGAAACGGGCCGCGCAGGGATTACCTCGACATCGACAAGATGATCCAGGTCGCGAAGAAGGCCGATGCCGACGCCATTCACCCGGGCTATGGTTTTCTTTCGGAAAATCCCGACTTCGCCGAGGCCTGCGAGAAGGCGGACATCATCTTCATCGGCCCTCCAGCCGGAGTGATCCGGGATCTCGGCGACAAGGTCATGGCCAGGGAAATTGCGCACCGCTCGCGCATCCCGGTCCTCGCGGGCTCCCATGACCTGCCGGTAGGGGATGCGGGGATCGAGATGGCCGTTGCCTTTGCACGCGAACACGGCTACCCGATCATGATCAAGGCCACCGGCGGAGGCGGGGGACGGGGAATCCGCAGGGCCGACGGCGACAAGGAGCTGGTCAGCCAGATGCGGCGGGCCCGGGCGGAGGCCAAGAGCTCCTTCAAGAACGACAACGTGTACATCGAGCGGTGCATCGATGCGCCGCGGCACATAGAGGTCCAGATCCTGGCCGATCAGCACGGTAACGTGATCCACCTGGGATCACGGGACTGCTCCATCCAGAGGCGGCATCAGAAGCTCGTGGAAATCGCCCCCGCGAACCTCCCGGAGGATGTCCTCCAGGAGCTCTACGCGGCCGCCATCCGGGCAGCCCGGGAGGCCGGGTACGTGAGCGCCGGCACAGTGGAATTCCTGGTGGACCCCAAGACCCACCAGTACTGGTTTCTCGAGATCAATACCCGTCTTCAGGTCGAACACACCGTGACGGAAGAACTCGTCAACATCGATCTGGTGCGCGAGCAGATCCGGATTGCCGAGGGGCACGCCCTGGACATCCCCCCTGACCGCATCTGCCTGCTGGGGAAGGCCATCCAGGTCAGGATCAACGCCGAGGACCCCTGGAATGATTTTGCACCCGACGGCGGTAAGACAATCCAGATGTACCTGCCGACGGGCGGCCCGGGCATCCGGTTCGATGGGATTGTTTTCCAGGGCTACAGGATTCCGCTCGAATACGATTCGCTGCTCGTGAAAATGACGGCCCGGGGGTACGACTGGGAGCAGACGGTGCAGCGCCTGCAGCGGGCCCTGGACTACTTCCTGATTGCGGGCCCCAAGACGACAATCCCGTTCCACAGGGCCATCTGCCGCGATGCGGACTTCCGCGCCGAGCGCTTCGACACGAGCTACATCGAGACGCACCCGCAGATATTTGAATTCCCCGACCCTGAGAAGGAAGTGGAAAACCTGAGGAACTTCATCTCCAGCGTCTACACCACCGTCATCTTCCCCTACGTGTACTGAGCTTGTCCACGGATTCTTCCCTGATCCTGTTCGTGCTCCTCTCCGACGCAGCGCGATTGATTCCTTCCCGTCATCTGTCGCACCTGCGCGCTTCACCTCTGAGTCTCCACGCCAACATCCCGTGTGAATCGCACATTGCCAATTGAAAATGATTATTCGTGATGTGGGGATTTCGATTTATTCCACAAGACCCTGGAATCAAATCTCCCATTGACAGCCCGTGTGGAAAATGTTTTGATTCGACGTGGTGACCAGGAGGAACCCGGAATGACGTGGCTGAGAAAACATCCTCTGTTCCTGTTAACCGCAGCGTTGGCCCTGCCACTGGTTGTGGCATATGCGTATTACGATTTCTACGATGATAATGATCTCGTTTGTCATACACAAATTTCGATGGCGGATAATGGAGATTTGCTGAGTTCCCTGAGGAAGAATCCCGGTGGTTTCGTTACAGGTGATGTACCTTTTCAGTCCGCAAGCATAAATCTGTTCGAGACAAAATCCTTCCATTCCATCGATCCTGTTTCAACCGCCCAGAAGAGCCCTGCCCTTCGCTGTTAGAATCGCAGATCCTTCCCCCCAATATCCCGCAGACGCTGACACAGAATCATTCAGTAATAAACCGAAGTCCGTAATGTCCATTGTGAGCTGGAGTGAGGGCCGAAATGGAAAATAATGACAGACTTCTGTCACTGATGAATAAAGCCATCGAGCTGATGCGAGAGTCACAGGAAAAGAGAAAGGAATGCCGGGAGGGGAAAATATCGGATGCAGAAGCAAGCCAATTTCTAAAAGATTATTCTGAGAAATTCAATGAAGTGCAGCGACAAATCGGCGAGGAAATGAAAAAGTAAGAAACCCGTGATGAAGATGGCCAGTCCGTTTGAAGGAATTGGAAAAATCGCTTCGG
>DASRZY010000283.1:0-5252 GCA_035685905.1 Syntrophales bacterium | reverse complement strand
CTCCCTGTACTACCTCAGCATCAAGGGCATGGTGGAGGCCACGCAGATGGACCCCAAGAGCTTTTGCCTGGCCTGCTACTCCGGCAAGTACCCCATTCCGGTCGAGGAAGAGCTCGACAAGTTCTGCCTGGAGGATCGGGTGTCATGCGAGCCCCAGCAGGATGATCTCCCCTTCATCTCCTGATGTGCAGGTGATAAGGTACCATCTGCTGCGTTCCTCGGCCCTTGTCGCTCGACGTACGAACCAAGTACGCCTCCGCTCCTCGGGCCTGCGGTGCCTTGCATCTGGCCCCTTCTGACCTGCTCATAAGAAACTATTACCAATCGTCTCGGCTCTCCTGAAATGACTTTTTTCTTCCGTGTTAGCTCGCTTCGCGAGCGGGCTACAGGCTTCAGTCATCAGGCTTCAGGAACAAGAAATCCTGTCGATTGCCTTTGACTCCGACATTCACCCCGCAGGCCTACGATGCCTTGCATCTGGACCTCCTGACCGGCCCACTAAATCGTCGTTACAGGGGCTCACCCCGTCAGGGTTACGGCCCGGTGCGGTTTTTTCCCTTCACTCAACCCTGCTCATCAAAAGATCTATTTTCCACGAGAACGTCTTTCTTTTTTATCAACTATACATTTTTGTCCGATCATAATTTTATTATACATTACTGTATGATATGTGGATCTCCGAAAAGTACTAACTACATGATATTACTGAATTATTATCATGGCCAAGGATTTGCAAAGCAATCATCAAATCATTCAGGGGAAAGGGAAATCATGGTTCATCAAATCAACTCGGGCGATACGGCCTGGCTTCTGGTGTGCTGCTCTCTGGTGCTCTTGATGACACCGGCCCTGGCACTTTTTTACGGAGGCATGGTCCGCAGGAAAAATGTTCTGTCCACACTGACCTTGAGTTACATCTTCATGGCACTGATCGGGGTGCAATGGGTTGCTTACGGCTATTCCCTTGCCTTCGGCACGTCCATTCACGGATGGATCGGGGGGCTCAACTTCATCGGGTTCCATGGGGTGGACGCCGCTCCGAACCCTGACTACAGCAAGACGATCCCCCAGGGTCTCTTCGCAGCCTTCCAGATGATGTTCGCAGTCATCACGCCTGCGTTGATCACCGGCGCATTCGTGGAGAGGGTCCGGTTCAAGAGCTTTTTGCTCTTCAGCCTGCTCTGGGCGACGCTGGTTTACGACCCCCTGTGCCACTGGGTCTGGGGACAGGGTGGATGGCTCAAAGAAATGGGCGTCCTGGACTTTGCCGGCGGGACCGTGGTGCACATTGCAGCCGGCTTCTCAGCGCTGGCCTTTGCCCTGGTGATCGGGCCGCGCAGGGGCTTCGGCAAGTCTCCCATGGAGCCGAACAACATCCCCCTGACTGTCCTGGGGGCCGGGCTTTTGTGGGTGGGCTGGTTCGGATTCAATGCAGGTTCCGCCCTGGCCGCAAACGGTGTTGCCGTGAATGCCCTGCTGACCACGAACACCTCTGCGGCGACAGCGGGGCTCGTCTGGATGGTGCTCTCCTGGCTCGATGGACGTCCCAGCACCCTGGGGATCGCCACCGGAATGGTCGTCGGCCTGGCAGCAGTCACGCCGGCTTCGGGCTTTATCACCCCCATGGCATCCATGGTGGTCGGCGCTGTTGCAGCGCCGCTGTCTTATTACGCAATGCGCTTCCGGGACCGCCACAAACTCGACGAGTCGCTGGACGTGTGGGCCTGTCACGGCATCGCCAGCACCTGGGGGATGATCGCAACCGGCCTTTTTGCCACAGTTGCCGTCAACAGTGACGGCGCCAACGGTCTTTTCTTCGGTAACCCCAAACAACTCGGGATCCAGTTGCTCGCGATCATCGTTACCATCGCATTCTGCTTCTCGATGACCTATGTCATTGCAAAGGCGCTGAACTCAAGCATCGGGCTGCGGGTGAGCCCCATGGAGGAGGAGGTCGGCTTGGACATCAGCTCCCACGGGGAGAGATCCTATTCGTAGATCCGCATGACCGGAGACAGCCGCCGTCGAAACGAATCTATCTGACACCTTGGAGAATGTGCCATGCTGAAAAAAATCGAAGCCATCATTCGTGAAGATAAGGTCAACGATGTCAAGGACGCCCTGGCCGACATCGGCATCATGGGGTTGAACGTCTTCGAAGTCCGCGGCCATGGCCGCCAGGGAGGCATCCAACTGGTCGGAAGAGCGGGAACCTACCAGGTCAACATGCTGCCCAAGATCCAGGTCAACATCGTGCTGAGCGACCGCAACCTGGAGGCTGCCATCGAGGCAATCCTCATGTCGGCCCACACCGGCGAGCCTGGCGACGGTCTCATTTTTGTTTCACCCATTGATGAAGTGATCCGCATCCGCACTCGGGAGCGCGGCCAGGATGCCATGATGTACCCGGGCGACATCGACGAAAGGAAGAAACAGAGCACAGGCTGATACGGCCGTTCTTCACGGAAGGCGGGGAAAGCAAGGGCAGGATCGGAGACGGTCCTGCCTTTTGTTTATGACTCATCAAGTCACATGATGTTACAGGGGACCAAAGCTCCCGCCATCGCCGGTTTGTGAACCCCTCGCGGCATCCATCCCCACACCACGGCACAAATTTTCACTGCAGCGAAATATCCGGAGTAACGAGTCCACACAGAGACGATACCCCGGCATCGATCATTATTGTAATATTTTACGATTTATATGACATATTTGTTTCATTATTACTTTATATATACATTATTGTATTAATATATCTGCCGTGCGATCATGCATTATATCGTATTATATTTTAATATCAGCATGTTACAGCGATATTGCCTCATGGCACTCTTATTGCTCATTCGTATTGCAAGATTATACATATTCAAAGGAGGTCATTATCATGAACACGGGCGATACCGGTTGGGTGCTTACTTCCTCGGCACTGGTTCTTCTCATGACCCTGCCCGGCCTGGCATTCTTCTACGGCGGGCTCGTCAGGAGGAAAAACGTTCTCTCGGTCCTGATGCAGTGCCTTATCATTCTCTGCGTCATCACACTTCAGTGGGTTCTCTACGGCTACTCCCTGACATTCGGCCCCGATACCGGCCAGGGCATCATCGGCGGGCTCAACTGGGTAGGGCTGCAGAATGTCGGCGGTCAGCCCAATGCCGATTATGCGGCCACGATCCCGCACTATGCCTTCATGATCTTCCAGTGTATGTTCGCGGTCATCACGCCTGCGCTCATCATTGGAACCTATGCCGAGCGGATCAAGTTCTCTGCATTCCTTGTTTTCACCCTGCTCTGGGCTACCTTCGTTTACGACCCCCTGGGACATTGGGTCTGGGGAACCGGCGGCTGGTTGAAGGATCTGGGCGCTCTGGACTTCGCGGGCGGTATCGTCGTCCACACGAGTTCCGGCGTTTCCGCTCTCGTGCTGGCTCTCCTCATCGGCAAGAGGATCGGAATGGAACGGCAGCACTTTGCCCCCCACAACCTGCCCTTCACGGTCCTGGGAGGAGCGCTTCTCTGGTTCGGTTGGTTCGGGTTCAATGCTGGCAGCGCCCTGGCAGCCAATGAGCTCGCCGCCATGGCCTTTGTGACAACCACTGTCGCCACGGCTGCAGCCGGACTGACATGGGCCCTGATCGAATGGCAGCAGAATGGAGCGCCGACTGCATTGGGCGCCGTGACGGGCGCCGTTGCGGGGCTTGTGGCGATCACCCCGGCCTGCGGATTCGTGAACCCCATGAATGCCATCTTCATCGGCATCATCGTCAGCTTCCTGTGCTACATGGCCATCGCAAAGGTGAAGTCCTACTTCAAGTACGACGACTCGCTGGATGTCTTCGGCGTCCACGGCGTGGGCGGGATCTGGGGCACCATCGCCACCGGTCTCTTCGCCGAGAAAGCCGTAAACGACGCAGGCGCCAACGGGCTGTTTTTCGGGGGGGCGCAGCAGTTCCTCATCCAGTGCATGCTCGTCGTCGTGACGGTGGTCTTCGCTGCAGCCATGACGTGGATCATCTTCAAGCTGGTGGATTCTCTCATCGGTGTCCGGGTGGAGAAGACCAAGGAAATCGTCGGACTCGACCTGACTCAGCACAGCGAGTCGGCTTACACCCTGGTCGACTAGGAGGATCAAGACATGAAATACATCATCGCGATTATCAAGCCGCACAAGATTGACGACGTCATGAAGGCCCTGGAAGAAGTAAACGTGAACCTCATGACGGTGTCCAATGTTCTCGGCCGCGGCCGTCAGATGGGCGTGACCGAAGTCTACCGGGGCACCAAGGAAGTGGGAAGTCTTCTGAAGAAGGTGAAACTCGAGATTGCCGTCAACGAGGATTTCGTGGAGCCGACCATCCAGGCCATCACCAAGGGCGCCCGCACGGGCGAGATCGGCGACGGCAAGATCTTCGTCCTTGATCTTCCCGACGTCTATCGGATCCGCACAGGCGAGCGCGGTGGGACAGCGATAGGATAAAAAAGCGGGGAAAGGGTTTCGGGTTTCGGGCATCGGGTTTCGGGATCGAAGAACACATCTTCGTCCTGAAGCCCGAAGCCCCGAGCCGGGCCCGGGGGTCATGACATGAAAACTCTACGTGAACGCCGGATGACCGGGAATCTCAAAGGGCGCGTTGACGCTTATGAACGGGCATTGGTCATGGAGGCGTTAAGAACCGCGAAAGGGAATCAAAGCCATGCGGCCAAAATTCTCGGAACATCCCAGCGCATCGTGAATTACAAGATACAAAAATACGGAATCGACACGACTCAGTTCCGGTAAAGCCCGTCTCTCATCACTGTCACGCACTGCCTGCTGGAGTGTTCCGGGACATGCCCCAACACGGTTCCGACTCGATCTGCCCAATTTCAATTTGGGATCCCGGCATTTCCGCTTGAACACGCCAGTCAGCCTCCCCGCGGGGTTTGAAGCTGCTGAATGGTCATCCGGCATATCGTAACACCTCCAACAGGTTGCCTATATAGCGGGCAGCAAGCCGGGCGGCGACTCGTGACCCTCCCGGCTTGCTGTCGTTAATCGATTGTGAGAGAATGAAGTATATGCGGTACAGGGAGGCTCCATGGTCAGGGCGATTGTGACGGGCGTGAGCAGCAAGATGGGCGCACGGCTCATGCAGTTCATCACCGAGATGGAGGGCATTGAGCTCGTCGGGGCCGTGGATGTCAAGGGAAGCCATCATGTGGGGCAGGATGCCGGTGAGCTGAATCACATGGGTTTCTTCGGCGTACCCGTCGTG
>DASRZY010000282.1:0-4774 GCA_035685905.1 Syntrophales bacterium | reverse complement strand
CGGATCGTGGTGGATGACGTAGTGTTGATCCTTCGTCCGTCTCACATCGAATTCGATCATGTCTGCACGCAGATCGATCGCTTTCTGGAAGGCCTCCAGGGTGTTCTCCCGGGCCAGCGAAGAAGCGCCCCGGTGAGCGATAATGAGCTTTTTCATGTCGACCTTATTCTCTCATCTTCCTCTCCCCTCCGCGGGAGAGGATTGAGGTGAGGGGGAATGCTCCCCCGGATCCACCGGGGGCGCTCCATTGGCCCGCATGGCGGGTTGGGGAGCGCATCATGTTCGACTCCCTTCCTCACCGGGAGGCAACGCAACGAGTTGCCTCAATTCCTCCTCCCGCCAGGGGAGGAGAACAGAGGTAAAGGTCTTTATAGGCCGCGGATCATGACCAACATCATCTTGAACGGCTTCAACGCCTTAAGGGCATGGGGTTCATGGGCCGGCATGATGATCATTTCCCCCTGTTTCACAATATGGGATGTGCCGGAGATGACGATCTCCGCCTGCCCGTCCAGGAGACAGACCAGGGCATCGAAAGGAGCCGTGTGCTCGCTGAGCCCCTGCCCCTCGTCGAAGGCAAAAAGGGTGACCGTGCCGGTCTTCTGCTGGATGATGGCGCGGCTCACGACGGAGCCGGTTTGGTATTCGACCAGCCGGGCCATATCAAGGACCTTGGCGGTGATAGGTTCTCTCTTTTCCTGGATCGTGGTGACCATGCGGCTCCTTTCGGTGAGACGGCCCCTTTCAGGGCCCGGGAGGCGGAAATGGGGTATGCGGACAGGCTGACTGGGTCCAGTATAGCCCAACTCGGCAGAGAAAACAAAGTGTGAAAACTGCAAGGATAAAGGACAAAGGAAAAAGGTCAAAGGGTAAGACCATGACCTTTAACCTTTAACCTTTAACCTTTTGCCTTTGGTTAGGCCTTGACCGCCTGGGCGACAGCTTTGCCCAGATTCGCGCAGGCTTCGAGGTCGGCCGTTTTCGGCTGCCACTTGGCCTTCACACCGGGGCTGACCACGGGGATCTTGCAGCGGCCGAGGTGCTCTTCGATGACCTTCACCGATTCCCCGCTCCAGCCGTAAGCGCCGAATGCGGCGCCGATCTTGTTCTGGAACCGCAGCCCCCGCAGGTCCTCGAGAATCGGGGTGATCGTGGGCAGGACCCCCTGGTTCACCGTGGGGGAGCCGATAATGACGGCCTTCGTCTTGAAGATCTCCGTGATGACATCGTTGCGGTCCGTGACGGCCATGTGGAAGATCTTGTGGGGCACTCCCTCGGCGGCCAGCCCGTCGCCCACGGCCTCGGCCATTCTGCGCGTCGCCTCCCACATGGTGTCGTAGAGAATCACCGCGGTTTTCGCGGGCTGCTGGGCCGCCCACTGCTTGTACTTTTTCACGATCTGCAGGGGGTCCTTGCGCCAGATGACGCCGTGGCTGGGTGCGATCATGTCCACGGGCAGGCCGAGCGCCAGCACCTCGTCGATCTTCTTCGAGACGAGCGGGCTGAAGGGCGTGAGAATGTTGGCGTAGTACTTGAGGGCTTCCTCGAAGAGTTCCTCCTGGTCCACCTCGTCGTTGAAGCGAAAGGCCGTGGCGTAATGCTGGCCGAAGGCGTCATTGGGTATCAGCAGGTTCTTCCCCGCGACGTAGGTAAACATGCTGTCGGGCCAGTGGAGCATGGTCGCCTCGATGAAGACAAGCTCGTTTTTCCCGATGGGAATGCGGTCGCCCGTCTTGACGGCCCGGAACTTCCAGGGCTGGTGATAGTGCCCCTCGATGCTTTCCATGCCCCTCTTGGACACGATCAGCTCGGCGTTGGGCACATAGTGCATGATGAGGGGAAGCCCGCCCGAGTGGTCGGGCTCGGCGTGGTTGGCAACGACGATGTCGATCTTGGCAGGGTCGATGACGGCCTTGATGTTCTCTATCCATTCCTCCTTGAAGGGGGCCCAGGCGGTATCGACAAGGACGGTCTTCTCGTCCCGGATGAGATAGGAATTATAAGTGGAGCCCCGATGGGTCGAGAGCTCGTGGCCGTGAAACGTCCTGAGGCCCCAGTCGACGATACCGATCCAGTAGACATCCTTCATCAACTCTGTAACCATTCATAACCTCCCGATTCTGAAACGTATTATCTTTTCCCGACCTGCATTTTAACCCACACCCCTGCTGAAATAAAGGGCAAAACGTTTGCACCGTGCCTTTCCGACAACGCGATAATATTACTTGACATCTTACCCCTATTGTACTAATTTGTCAGCGACCTGACGGCGACAGATAGCGAACCGGCAGGGTGCAGTAAAGGTCAGGGGACACGCAGTTTGAGGTTTGAGGTTGTTTGCCACCACACTCGCACGGGTCTGGTGGTTTTTTTACTTTCTGCCAAAGCTGATATCCGACTTTTACGGGAAAATCTGAGAAAGGAGGACGCAAGTGATGTCAGAAGGTTCCGTGAAGTGGTTCAATGAGCAGAAAGGCTTCGGGTTCATTCAGATGGACGACGGGGGCGATATTTTCGTTCACTACAGTGCGATCCAGACCCGGGGCTTCCGCACCCTGCGCGAAGGCCAGCGCGTGAGCTTCGAGGTCACAGAAGGACAGAAAGGCCCCGCGGCGGCGAACGTGCAGGTGCTGTAACACCGGACTTATCATTTGAAGAAGGGCACCTCGGTGCGCATCGAGGTGCCCTTCTTTTCTTTTAAATAAATGGGTGAAAGAACACCCGAAGAGAAGTGATTCATGAGAAAAGACACGATTCGAAATATCGCCATCATCGCCCACGTCGACCACGGCAAGACGACGCTTGTCGACGCCATGCTCAGGCAGAGCGGCATCTTCCGGGCCAACCAGGAACTCGTGGAGCGCGTCATGGACTCGATGGACCTCGAGCGCGAGCGCGGCATCACGATCATGGCGAAGAATACCGCCGTGTGGTACGGCACAACCAAGATCAACATCGTGGACACGCCGGGGCACGCCGATTTCGGCGGCGAGGTCGAGCGGAGCCTCAACCTGGTCGACGGCGCCATCCTGCTGGTCGATGCCAGCGAAGGGCCCCTGCCCCAGACGCGTTTTGTGTTGAAAAAAGCCCTGGCGAAATCGCTGCCCGTGATCCTCGTCATCAACAAGATCGACCGGGGCGATGCGCGCATCGAGGCCGTCGTCAGCGAGGTCTACGACCTGTTCATCGACCTCGACGCGAACGAGGGGCAGATCGAGTTCCCCATCCTGTATACAAACGCCAAGATCGGCGTTGCCCATCGGAAACCGGGGGACGACTCCGCCACCCTGCAGCCCCTGTTCGAGACGATTGTCACCCATATCCCGGGACCGGAGGCAGACGACAACGAAGTCCCCCAGTTCCTCGTGACGAACCTGGATTACGACTCCTACGTGGGCCAGATCGGCCTCGGGAGAATGATGAACGGGATCCTGGAAATGAACCGCCCATACTCACTCTGCGGCCCGGACCAGAATATCGCCGGCGTCAAGTTCACGGCCCTCTATACCTTCCACGGGTTGAAGAAGAAGACGGTCGATCGGGTCGAGTCAGGCGACATCATCGCCGTTGCCGGCGTGTCCGGCATCAGCGTCGGGGATACGATTTCCGCCCTGGAGAACCCCAAGCCCCTGCCCCGCATCCGGATCGACGAGCCCACCGTTTCCATGATTTTCTACGTCAACAACAGCCCCTTCGCGGGCCGCGAAGGAAAGTTTCTCACTTCGCGCCACCTTCGGGAGCGCCTCGAGCGGGAGTCCCTCCGCAACATCGCCATCCGTGTGAACCCCATGGCGAACCGTGCCGACGCCTTCGAGGTGTGCGGGCGGGGAGAGCTTCAGATGGCCATCCTCATCGAGACGATGCGAAGGGAGGGATACGAGTTCATGGTTTCCCGGCCCACGGCCATCACCCGCAGGGTGGATGGGAAGCTCTTCGAGCCGACGGAGCGCCTTTTCGTTGACGTCCCCGAGGAATTCACCGGTGTCGTGACGGAGAAGATCTCCATACGAAAAGGGCGGATGATGAATCTCATCAACAAGGGGAGCGGCCGCGTCTATCTCGAGTTCGTGATCCCCTCGCGCGGGCTCATCGGCTTTCGCAGCCACTTCCTCACCGACACGAAAGGCGCAGGCGTCATGAACACCCTCTTCGAGGGCTATGAGCCCTGGGCGGGCCCCATCCCCCAGCGGGCCAACGGCACCCTCGTGGCCGACCGCGTCGGGAAGGTCACCCCCTACGCGAGTTTCGCCATGGCCGACCGGGGGGAGCTTTTCCTGGAAGTGGGCACCGAGGTCTACTGCGGGATGATCGTCGGGGAGCGAAACCGCACGGGCGATCTCGACGTGAACATCGTCAAGGAGAAAAAACTCACCAACATGCGCAGCGCCACATCCGATACGACGGTCACCCTGAGGCCGCCGCGCCTGCTCTCGCTCGACCAGTCCATCGAGTTTCTCGCCGAGGACGAACTGGTCGAGGTGACGCCGGAGCACGTCCGCCTCAGGAAGATGGAGTTCGACCCCGCAAAGCGCCTGGCCACAAAGCGAAAGGAAGGGCGGATGGCCGAGGAATAACCCCTTCCTTGATTTCCCTCTCCCTACGGGAGACCGTTTCCTCTGTTCTCCTCCCCTGGTGGGAGGAGGAAGTGGAGGAGGGGGAAAATCCCTTTCTCTTCCCGGAGAGGGTTGGCGTGAGGGTGGATGTTCTGAGGCGAGGTAATCTACGATTCAGGATGTGATAACGAAGATCGCCACGCTCCGCTCGCGATGACTTA
>DASRZY010000281.1:0-4713 GCA_035685905.1 Syntrophales bacterium | reverse complement strand
GCGAACCCACAGCCGCACCCACGACTGCACCCCGCGCCGCCCCGTGTGCTCCCGAGCCGGGCTGTGCCCCCGCCGGCTGCTGTGCCGGCTGCTGCGCAGGGGCCTGTGCCGCCGTGGGATCGTACTTCGTCTGCTGCACGGCCCAGGTGTGGCAGTCGTAATCATCCTTCTTCTGCTGCTCTGCAGACTGCCCCTTTTGCGGGTACACATACTGCTGAGCCACGGCGGCCGGAACGTTCAACATTACTGCAAGCACAATGGCCAAGAGAATCAGGGTTGTCTTTCTGCTCATCACATTTTCTCCTTCACGTTATTTTGTTTATGTCGACGGGATTGTCCCATCGCGTGCTCATTCATCGTGTTCTTCACGGACTCAAAGCTTCATCATCATGCTTACGAGGATGACCTTCAGGATCAACCCCACGGGATAAATCATTGCATAATTGATATCGGGTCGCTCCGTCGGTACTGTCTTCACACCGTAGGCCAGGATCGCGGGGTTCCCGACCGCCCCGGCAAGAATCCCCAGGATGTCATCGAAGGGAATCTTCATGATCTTGTAACCGACCACGAAGATGATGAAAACCAGGACAAAGATGATGAGCGCGGCCGCGCCGAGAAAGAGGATCCCGATATCCCCGATACTGGCCATGAGGCTCTTGCCCGAGCTGATGCCCACCTGCGCCAGGAAGATGGTGAGACCGAAGTTGCGCAGCGTGAGATTCGCCGTGAAAGGCATCGTCCACACGATCCCGCCCGTCCGCCCGAGTTTTCCCAGGATGAGGGACACGATCAGCGGTCCCGCGGCAATCCCCAGGCTCAGATTCCCGATGCCGGGAACCGGTATCGGGATCAGGCCGAGAATGACGCCGAGCACCATCCCGATCCCGATGGAGATGTAGCTGAATTCCGTTGTCCCCTTGATGGAGTCCCCGAAGTGTGCACGGAGCGCCGGGGCGTGCTTCAGCTCGGCAAGGAGCCCGAGCTGATCGCCGAACTCAAGGATGAGATCCGGTTCCGGAACGATGTGGGCATCCCCCCTCCGGATGTTCACGATCCGGCAGGGCGCCTCGCAAGGCATGACCAGGTCCGAAAGCCTCGAGCCCACGACACTCTGTTTTGACGCATAAACACGGATATACTCGAAATTCTCACGGTCGTGCAGAATGCTCTGCGGTCCCATCTCCCCGAGCAGGACTTTCGCCTTTTCTATGGCTTCTGCGTTTTCCCCGACTACCAGGACTGAATCGCCGGCTTCCAGGACCATGTCCAGGTTTGCGATCCGGGTCACGTGATGCCGCCGGAGCGCAGTCACCTCGATCTCCGAGGGCAGCATGGTCTCTACCTCCTCGACCCTTTTGCCGATCACCGCGGGATTCCGGATGACCAGCTCCACGAGTTCCAGGCTTTTCTTGGCAGGCACCTCGACGCTGGGCTTGAAGACGAGCGCGGCCACGTAGATCCCGAGAATGGAAACGATGATCCCGAAGGGATAGGCCACGCTGTATCCCACGGCCGGGTCATTGTTTCCCGCGATCTCGAGGGCAGCCTGCAAAGCGGGGGTACAGGTCAGCGCACCTGAAAAAAGGCCTGCCACATAGTCCATCTTGAGATTGAAAAATCGTATCGTCAGGAAGGCAGTCCCGAACGCAGCCAGGATGCTGATCACCGCGATCAGGTTGGCTCGACGCCCGGCCGGCCCCGTCAGACCGGCAAAGAATTGTTTGCCGTACTGGATGCCGATCCCATAAAGAAACATGACGAGCCCCAGAGAGCCCAGGAGCGGGGGAGGTACCGATTTCGGCGCGAAGGCGCCGATGGCAAGGCCCACGAACAGAACGGCACCGACACCAAACGAAAGCCCCTTGATGTTGATGTCCCCCAGGGCGTATCCCACGGCGATCGCCAGAAAGAGCGCCATGATCGGGCTTTGCTCGAGCAGGGTTTTCAGCAGGTCCATCGTGTTTCTCCTTGATGCCTATGCCCGGATTCAGTCATTGGATTTCAGCCCTTTCCGGGCTTCTCCCCTCGACTCGTAGACGTGCGGCGCAAATCCTCGCGCCGCAAGCCCGTCCCCCAGTTTCATCCGCATGAAGGCGCTCGTCGTGTACCGGGTGACGTTCTCGTAGAAGCGCGAAACAATGGTTTTCACAGTATGGGCATAGGGATCCACCAGTTCCGGCACGATGGAAAAATTGTCGTAGTTCACGATCGCGTCCACCTTCCGGCCCAGCGGGACCAGGATGGCTTCCGCCTGGGCCCGGATCTCCTCGATGTCCTCCATCGACCGGACATGCAGGCCCTCAAAATTGACGTAGAAGATGTTCGTGGCGGGGTCATAAGTCATCCGCTCGGACATCGGTTTGTCGAGAAGATCTTTTTTCAGATCCATGGGCGGCAGCCTGAAGATCCGCTCGTCCATCTTCTTCGGGTTTTTCACGATCGGCTTGAAATCCATGTAGGCCAGGATGTCCTTCTCCAGGTCCGCGCCGGGGGCGATCTCCGTCAGCTCCACCCCCTCGTCGGTCAGGGTGAAGACGCAGCGCTCGGTGATGAAAATCACATCGAGGTTGTTCATCCTCGCCGTGTTCCCGCTGAAGGTCACCTGCTCGACCTCGTTGACGAACTTCTTCACGCCGCCCTCTTTCACGATCCGGAGTTTCCCGTCATCGGCAGCCACTTTCGTCCCGCCCGCCGTGAAGGTGCCGATGAAGACCATCTTCTTCGCGTTCTGGCTGATGTTGATGAAGCCTCCGCAGCCGGCCAGCCTTGGACCGAAGCGGCTCACGTTCACGTTTCCGTGGCGGTCCATCTGCGCGAGCCCCAGGCAGGCAAGGTCGAGTCCCCCGCCGTCGTAGAAGTCGAACTGGAAATGCATGTCCAGCATGCAGTCCATGTTCGTCGCCGCCCCGAAATTCTGCCCGCCCGAGGGGATTCCCCCGATCGAACCGGCCTCCGCCGTGAGGGTCAGGAAATCGAAGATCCCCTCTTCGTTGGCAACGCTGGCCACGCCCTCCGGCATGCCGATCCCGAGATTGACGACCATGTTGGGCCGAAGCTCGAAGGCCGCCCGACGGGCGATGATCTTCCGGTCGTCCATCGGGAGCGGGTCGACGCTGGCCGTGGGGACCTTGAACTCGCAGCTGAAGGCCGGGTTGTACTGCGATCCGTAGGTCTGCCAGTGATTTTCCGGCCGGGCGACGACGACGCAGTCGACGAGAACCCCGGGAATCTTCACGTTTCGTGCGTTCAGGGCCCCGCGGTCGGCGATGCGCTCGACCTGGACGACGACAATCCCTCCGGAGTTCTTGGCCGCCATGGCGATCGGGAGCACCTCGAGCGTCATCGCCTCGCGCTCCATTGTGATGTTGCCGTCCATGTCGGCCGTCGTGCCCCTGAGAAAGGCCACCTGGATCGGGATCGTCCTGTAGGCCAGGTATTCCCTGCCGTCGAAGGTGACCACCTCGACGAGTTCCTCTGTTGTCCGGCTGTTGATTTTTCCACCGCCCAGCCTTGGATCGACGAAGGTCCCGATGCCGACGCTCGAAATCGTCCTCGGCTTGTGGCCGGCCATGTCGCGGAACATGTGCGCCATGATCCCCTGCGGCAGGTTGTAGGCCTCGATTTTGCCATTGACGGCCAGCTTCTGCATCTTCGGTGTCAATCCCCAGTGCCCGGCAACAACGCGCTTCAGCAGGCCTTCCTGTGCGATCCGGTTTACGCCCTTGTCTTTCCCGTCCCCGATTCCCGAGGCGTAGACCAGCGTCAGTTCCCGGGGCTCGCCGGATTCCCGGAACCGCTTTTCGAGGGCGATGATCAGCTCTTCGGGTGCGCCCCCGCCCATCACGCCGTCCATGGCGACCGTGTCGCCGCTGCGGACGATGCGCACGGCCTCATCGGCCGAAACAATCTTCCCGCGCTTCATGTGGGCCTTGATATCATCCACGACCGGGCTGACAACGTTGCGCTCGTTCATCGTACCCTCCTTCTGACGTTACCTCTATGAGGCGGTTTTTTTGACCCGGCATTTCACTGCCGGGTCAAACCTTGCAGTCTAATTCAGGTCGCTGTCCTTGTAGTACTTCGTGCCTTTACCCGTGATCTCCGCGGCAAGGCCTGTGTCGGTGAGCTGATACATCCAGACACCGGGCGCAACGGAGACGGCACCGGCCAGCGCGAGTCCCTGGTCACCGGCCTTGGCCGCTCCCGTGGTCTGCCCGCCGAACTCCCAGCCGGAATTCACAAAATCATTCAATGCCTTCTGCGTCTCGAATACAAAGACCACGCGGAACTTCTTGACTCCCATGCCCAGGCCCGCCTGGACCTCGACCATCTTCATGTAGGTCGTTTTCTTGGTCTTGTTGTCGACGGCCATGCCGCTTCCGCTCCCCCCGCCTGCCATGAAGATCTTCATGCCGAAGTTGCTGAACACGGCGTAACCGGCCGCCCCTTCTACTGCTTTTTTTGCCGAGGGCTGGGCCTTGTAGAGCCTTGTCAGGGTTTCCCTCGACATTTTCTGCACTTCCTTTTGCTTGTCCGCTTTCGTCGCACCCCATGCGGGCGCTGCGGCCAGGGCAAGGGCGACGACTGCTAACAGGGCAACGTACTTTCCTATCCTCATGGGCTTCATCTTCATATCCTCCCATTCACAAGTCTGAAATACGGGTGAGGGACCGTGGATCCTGCACCGCTCCCGCAAAGAGTGCCGGGTCC
>DASRZY010000280.1:0-59007 GCA_035685905.1 Syntrophales bacterium | reverse complement strand
CTACCCCATAAAGCATTTGCAGTGCTCGAAGAAGCTCCCGCACCGGAATTGATCACACCCGGCTGGCGCGAGGAAGCAGATCTTATTCTCGAGCCCACGGAGGAGCGCAGGCTCCACCTGTATAGCACCAACACAGGGGATACGTTCAATCGGGTGTACTGGGCCGACGGGGAGTACATCCCCGAGGCGCTCGAGGAGGTCAATTTCCTCATGCGCGACTACCGGGCCAACCTGATCAAGGAAATCGACCCCAACCTGCTCGACCTACTGCACAATCTCAACCAGAAACTTGAGTGTGACCGGCCCTACTATGTGATCTCGGGATACCGCTCGCCCAAGACCAATGCAGCCCTGCGCAAGCGCAACCGCAGCGTTGCCCGAAACAGCCTTCACATGTCCGGGATGGCCGTCGATTTAAGAGTGCCCGATCTGAACGTCAAGCATCTCTGCAACGCGGCCCTCGAGATGCACTGTGGCGGTGTCGGGTATTACGCAAGACGCGGGTTTGTCCACCTTGACGTGGGGGATGTCCGCACGTGGCGAGACAGCAGGAAGAAAAAGCCAAAAGCCAAGGGCAAGAAGAAAGCATAGCGGCCGGGAGGCCGCGGGCGTCGGGCATCAGGCTTCCGGCGTCAGGAAAGAGAAGAACAGGCAATCGCCTGCTAGGGCTTTGCGGCCCTTGCAGGCTTTGCTTTTTGCTGAAGGGCCCTGTCAAGCCGCTCGTCACGTCCGTAGATATCTTCCAGGAAGTGCACTGTCCCGTCGCCATTGCCCCATGCCGTGAAGTAGAGGATGTGCACGGGAATGGGTTTCGGCAGGTAGGCCGCCGTCGTCTCCTTCGTTTTCAGCACCGCCTCGACTTTCTGGCGCGACCATTCCTTGCTGCCCCTCATGACGAACTCGGCCATCTCCATTGGCTTTTCAATCCGGATGCAGCCGTGGCTGAATCCCCGCCTCTCCTTTCGGAAAAGCTGGGGGTCGGAAGTGTCATGCAGGTAGACACTGTGCTTATTGGGGAACATGAATTTGATCCGACCCAGGGGGTTCCGGGGGCCGGGTTCCTGGCGAAGCCGGTAGGGAAAATTGTTCTCCGAGAGCGCTAACCAGTCAACGGAGGCCGGGTCGACCATCTCTCCGTTGGGCCCCGCCTTGAAGACCTTCATGTCTTCCTTTTCGAAGAACTTCGGGTTTTTCTGGATCTTCTCGAGGGTTTCCTCCGTGGCGATGCTGTGGGGGACATTCCAGTAAGGGTTCATCTCGATGTAGGTCATCTTCCCGCTGAAGACGGGAGTTTTCTGGTAGGCCGTCCCCACGACGATCTTCATCGTCAGGACGGGTGACTCATTCTCGACGACTTCGAGACCGTACCCTGCAATGTTTACCATGATATAGGGGTTCCCGAGGTTCTGGGGAAGCCAGCGCCATCTCTCCAGGTTGAGCTCGATCTGGCGAATGCGTTTTTCCACGGGAACGTTGAGGGCCCGAAGCGTCCGGGCGCCCACGATTCCGTCATCGAGCAGACCATGGCTCAGCTGGAATTTCTTCACCGCCTCTTCGACGGCCTCGTCGAAAAGATCGCTTGTGCCGTCCACCGTGGCCGGCATTTCGCCTGTGACCTTCAGCCGGCTGCGAAGCGCGGGGACCCGGTCGTTCTTCATGCCTTTCTCGAGCCTGCCGTCTCCCGGGATGACGGGCCATCCGCCCCGTCCGGCAAGCCCCCGGTAAACGATCAGCGCCGTCTTGAGCCTGCCGTAGCCCTGCTGGGCCGGCAGGAGACCCTTCAGGCTCCCTTCGACATCCCCCCCGGCCAGGGCCTTCGAGAGATGTTGCGCCAGATTGAAGCGGGTGGGATAGATCGTCCACTCGTCGGAATGGAACGTCTCGGGGTTGACACGCCCATTGAGCAGGTGCGCCGCGTAAACGAGGTAGGCGTCGGAGAGGAGAAATTCCAGTTCGATGATTTTTGCCGTCTCCGGCTGTTCGTTCCGGGCCTGGGCCTGCCGGATGTAGCCGAGGGAAGACTCGATGCGCTCGAGGTGATAGTCCCTGGGCTGCAGGCCCTCGGCATCGGCCCCTCTGACGGCCTTTGCCAGAGCTTCCGCAGCGGGAAGCGGGTAGCCGTCCCGCGTCCAGGCCGCTTCGTACTTGCGCATCTGGTAAAAACGGATCACCGATGAGGGGTTGCAGTAGGGCGCCGCGGGGCAGACGGTCTTCTGGACGGAGCCCGCCTTGACGGAGCGCTCCAGGCTTTTTCGGACATCCTCGGGCGGGACTTGGGCCAGGGAGTTGCTTGCGAAGCATGCGGTCAGGGCAATGAGCAGCAGCAGACGGATCAGTTCTCGAGAATATGCGGGAATCATCGTTTCAACACAGAGTTGGGGTTTACGATAAAAAAAACCGCCAGTCGCCACTGGCGATCGCAGCGGTCCAGGGCCTACGACGCTCGTGCAATCTATATACCTGTTTATAATTGAGAAGTCGACAGGAATTTTCAGTTCTCACCCGCTCTGTCGCTCCAGGACATCCACCTTCTTCAGGTAGGCATCCATGTCGAACTTGCGCTTGAGCCCCGCATCGTTCATGTAGCGGATCTTTCCGAAGACCTTCCGCTCGGGCCAGGCCCGGTCGTGTTTGCCGAAGCACCAGGCCACGCCGGCGAATCCGTTGGGGTCCCGCCCGTCGAGTTCGTAGCGGTTGTTCAGCCAGAGGGCTGTCCGGAAGGCCTCCGCAGGGCTGCGGCTCCACTCGAGGATCTTCTTCCCCCAGTACATGCGCATGTAGTTGTGCATCCTGCCGGAGAGGACCATCTCCTTCTGTGCGGCGTTCCAGTACGGGTCGTGAGTCTCTGCGCGCTCCCACTGCTCGGGGCGGTAAAGATATTCACGGCGGTCCTTCGCATGCCCGGCAAGGGTCTTTTTCGCCCAGTCGGGGAGGCTCTCGAACTCGTCGTAGCGCTCGTTGTAATAAACGAAGTTCATGCTGAGCTCGCGCCGCACGATGAGCTCCTCCAGGTAGGCATCGCGCGCCGCGGCGGGGACGGCTCTCTCGCCGCTGATGCGAAGGGCGATGGCCAGGGGCGAGATCTGGCCGAAATGGAGGTAGGGGCTCAAGTGCGATGAGCAGTCGAGGCCCGGGTCGTTGCGAAGATCGTTGTAGTGGCGCAGCCCGTTTGCGATGAATTCCCCCAGGAGGGCCTTGGCCTGGGCTGTACCGCCCCGGGCGGTTTTTACAGGGGCGACGGTGCGATCGATGGCCATCCTCCCGGGCAGGGCCTGGAAGTCATTCTCGCCTTCGACGTCGAGGGGCAGCGAGAGCGATTCCTTCCGCAGGGGCCTTTCCGCCAGCGGGACGAGGTAGTCCCGGAGAATGCGCTGGAGTTTCGGCCTCAAGGTTCCGGCCGTGTATTCCTCCTTTGGCGAGGCCGTCTCGACGGGGACGACAGCGTCGGATTCCACCTGGATGACGGCACAGGGGGCGTTCTTTGCGACGTGGCGTCTCCACTGGCGTTGCATTCGAAGATATCCGCGATCCGCAACGACAAGCGAGGCCTCCCGGGCCAGTTCCACTGCGGCCAGCTCGGGCGAGCGGCGCAGGAGCACAAAACGGATGCCCCTCCGGCGTAACCCCTTGCGAACCTCCTCGAGCCCCTCGAGCATGAAGGTGTAGTGCCTCAGGTTTGCCTCGGGGAACCGCTCTGTGAGTCCAAACGCGACGACAACGGGGAGATTGTGCTCGTCTGCCGCGCCGACGGCGTATTCAAGCGCGTGATTGCACTCGACTCGCTGGGAGGACTGCATCCAGTACAGGACATATCGGCCGTCCTGGATGCTTCGTGTGTTGAGCGGTTGTATGCGCGAGGGATGGATCATCGGCGATGCTGTTTTCTACCGGAGGTACGTTGTTTTTTCACGGAAATCCTTCCGCTTTGATCCGGCCGTGAAGGCGGGCTTCCCGATGCACAACAGGGCAACGGGATCTTTTCCCGCATCGAGACCGAGGATTTGCCGCACCACCGCGGCCTCGAAGAGGGTGAACCAGAGGCTCCCGAGCCCCAGGGCGTGAGCCGCGAGCATCATGTTCTGAACCGCGGCCGAGCAGCCCTCCAGGTAGCCCCGGCCGGTGCCCTCGTCGAGGAACATGTCGGCTCCGCTTTTTTTCGGGTCGCCCACCACTGCGATGACGACGGGGGCTTCCTTCACGAAGTCGATGGGGAATTTCTCCAGCCATTTCCAGCCGCTTCGCTCGAAGAGCTTTTGCTTGCAGATCTCGCTTTCGGAGAAGATCCTCTCCTTGATGCCCGCGTTCGTGATGACGACGAATTCCCAGGGCTGCTGATTGGCGGATGACGGGGCCCAGTTGCCCGCCTCGAGGATAGTCTCGATATCTGCATCGCTGATTGCTTCGGGATGGAACTTCCGACAACTCCTCCGTTCCTTGATAGCCGTAAAGATATCCATCTGCACCTCCTGTCTGCTATGAGATGAATCCATGTTTTTTCAAAAAGCCCATCACGGCCTCCCGGAACCCATCGGGGTTGTCCAGGTGGGCCGGGTGGGCTGCATTCGGAATCTCCGCCATCTCGCCGGCCGGGATGGTCCCGGCCATCGCCTCCGCCGCCTGGCGTCCGAGGACGCGGCTTTCGGCGCCGCGCACGATGAGGGCAGGGCACCGGATCCCGGCAAGATTCCCCCGCAGGTCGTAGTTGTCGAACCGGGCGAGGATCTCCCGGTCGTACGTCCTGTGCCACCGGCCGTCACGCCACAGGAGAGACTTCATCGCCAGGGCCTGCAGGTGTTCCCGGCGAGCGTGGGGGCTGTTCCTGGCCATCTCCGCGATGTAATCCTCCGGGGAGGCATAGGAGCCGGGGAGGTTGTTGTAGAGACCGAGGAGATATTTGCGGTTCCAGTCCGGCGGGAAGGGCTCGATGTCGACATGGATGAGGGCGGCCACCTTGCCGGGATTGAACGCGGCATAAAGGGTTGCGTGCAGCGCTCCCATGGAATGCCCCAGCAGGATCATTCCGGCCAGGCCGAGATGGTCGATCAGTGCGGTCAGATCGAGCATGTAATCCCCGCACCGGTAGGCCGGCGGCACGGCCCAGCCGCTTTTGCCGTGCCCCCGCTGATCCAGGGCGATGACACGGAAATGAGATGCCAGGTGGGGAGCAAGCAGATCCCACGTGCAGGCGTTATCCCCGGTTCCGTGAAGAAGCATCATGGGCTGTCCGCTCGCCGGGCCCCGTTCAATGATTCGGAGTCGGAGGCCGTTGAGCATGAGGGTTTGCTCCCTCGGGGTCTGATCGACGGGCATTGTTCACTTCCCTTCAAGTAGAAGTTTCACAATCGGGATATCGGCAGCGGAAAAATCATGGGATGGAAGATCTGCCGGCTCTACCCAGCGGATCTCCTCGTGATCGTGGAGTTGAAAATCCCCGGAGAGATGGGTGACGCGATAAGCCAGCAGATCGATCTCGCCATAGGGGTACCGATGGGAACTGCGACCGACAAATCCGCCCACGGCGACGTCGATGCCGAACTCCTCCCGCAATTCCCTCCGCAGGCAGACCTCGGGAGTCTCGCCTTCCTCGAGCTTCCCGCCGGGGAACTCCCATTTGTCGGCCTGGCGATCCCCTCTTTTGCGGCGGGCAATGAGAATTTTGCCCTCTCTTCCGATGATGGCGGCTGTGACCGTGATCCTTTTATCGTCTGAGCCGGTTGTCGTCATTCGGTTCAAACCCTAACAACAAGCCAGGACCTCGTCAAGGCGAAAACCCTTGAATCGGGAGTCGTTCTGTGAAATAAAAGGCCGTCCTTGAGAGAAAACCCTACAAAAATTGTAGGAGCAGTACCATGAAGAAGTGGATCTGGGGGTTCCTTTACCTCCTCAGCATACTCCTGGGCAATGCCTTCGTGATCCTGTTCGGCATCGTCACCATTGCAGGGCTCACTTTCCCTGCAGGGGTCGTCTGGATCGGGCTCACCTTTTCGTTCCGGGATTTTGTTCAGCGCTACTGGGGCGACTGGGCCACCTGGGGCTGGATGATCGCCGCTTCGATCATCACGCTTTTCTTCAATATGGACATAGCGTTAGCTTCGATGACGGCCTTTTTTGTTTCAGAGAGCCTCGATTGGTTTATCTTTAAGATTCTCAAGCGCTCCTTCGTTTCCAGAGTCGTCTGGTCCAACCTCGTCTCCTGCCCCGTCGATTCCCTTGTGTTTGTCCTGCTGGCCTTCGGTCCGATCTGGCCTGCCATCATCGGGCAGGCAATAATCAAGTATTTGTCGGGACTTATCGTTCTCCCCTTCCTGATTCTGCGGCGGCCCGCACCTGTTGCGTCCAGATAGAATGCCGATCAGAAACACCAATCTGCTGCCCCTGATGTTCCCTTCCTCGATTCACTCATTGAGAACAAGACTGAAGATCAGGGTTGCTGGAGGACTCGCCCCTTGAGGCGACAGCGCTCAGCATCTGGACATCTCCTAACAGCATGGCATCAAGTTCATCTTGGTTACAGATCGATGCCGGCCATGAAATTTGAATTATTTTTCAAAGCAAGCACATGTTGTCACACTTGTTGCATATTATATAAAGCGAATCCGATAACCTGAAACCCCATTTATCTCTCTCTGGGTGCCAGTTTCCCCTCCTTCACCTGGCACCCAATCTTTTTTTTAGCCCCTTTTCCCTCTTGTCATTGTTTTATCTTTACAAGCTCCCGGTTTTGTCAGATATAAAATGCTGATGCGCTTCCTGCGCAAGTTCAAAGACAGCATTGGCGGGGCTTGTGGGGGTTCTGGAGAACATAGAGAAAGGTCTTGTCCGTCGGCTGATGAAGACTTCCCAGAAGCAGCCGTGGATGATCGTATTTTTCGTCGTCTTCCTCTCCATGAAAAAGAAGGGGAAGAGGAAGCCCGAAGTCGAGAAAGACGAAAACTACTGGCGGGTGATTGGGGGATTGTGACGGAATACTGTCACTCGTGCCGGTCATTCTGCCGGAAATTTGACGATTCCCTGCCATCTCACGACTCATCGAAGACGCCCGAGGGGTTCTTGCCGACTCCTTCCCCTGCTAACGCATCATGATGCACTTTGTGTCCAGAAGCCTTGCCACGGCTTCTTCCGTGACGGATTTTCGAAACAGCTCCTTTCCTTCCCGACAGACGAATTGCTCATCCCTGTAGAAAATCCCGATGGGGATCCGATCGCCCCAGCTGTCCGCTGCGCGGATTGCCTCGTAGCGGTCTTTGAACGGCTCCTCCAGCCTGTAGACCCGCTCGCGATACCACTGATACGTGTTCACCTTGTTGAAGCTGACGCAGGGCTGGAGGATGTCGACGACGGCCGTCCCCTTGAAGAGGATCGCCTCTCGAAAGACCTGTTCCATGTGAAGGGGGTCGCCGGCAAAGGTCCTCGCCACAAAGGGAGCACCGACGGTGATGGCCACGGCCAGCGGGCTGAACGGGGTGTTCGCATTTCCCTCGGGGTCCAGGGCATTTTTCATACCCCGATCCGTCGTCGGCGAACTCTGGCCTTTCGTGAGGCCGTACACCTTGTTGTCGCAGGCGAGGATTGTGATGTCGAGGCGCCGCCGGATCGTGTGGATGAAGTGGTTTCCCCCTTCCCCGTACTGGCACCCGTCCCCCGAGACGGCAATGACGGTGAGCTCCGGGCGCGCAAGCTTGATCCCGACGGCGAGCGGGAGCGACCGGCCATGCAGACCGTTGAAATAGCTGTAGGGCAGGTAGTGGGGCATCTTTGCCGCCTGGCCGATCCCCGAGGTGAGAACGACGTCTTTTCCCGGTATCGGCAGCTCCCCGATGACCTTTTCCAATGTGGCCCGTATGGGGAAATCCCCGCAACCCGGGCACCAGGCGATATCCTGTCTCAACATGGATTTGCTCCTCTCAGGCTCCCTCTCCCTGTGAAGTCCCTTTCCTCTGTTCTCCTCCCCCGGTGGGAGGAGGAAGTGGAGGAGGGGGAAATTCCCCTTCCTTTATCTGAAGAGTGCCAGGATGAGGGGGAATTTTCATCCTCCTTCAACCGATTATCTTTCGAACCCTCTCAACCAGTTCATCAACGGTGAAACACTCTCCGTTGTACTTCAGAACGAGGTGATCCACCTTCAAGCCCAACTCTCGCCTGAGCAGTTGCGCGAACTGGCCCGTGGCATTGTTCTCGATGCAGATCAGGCGCCTGCGCGAAAGCCCCTTCGCCATCTTCGGCGTCAGGGGGTAAACCTGGCCAAAGTGAAGGGCGCTGACCGGCACCCCTCCAGACTGGAGGATCTCCACCGCCTCCTGGACAATGAGCCGGTTCGAACCCCACGAGATGAGGATCGTGCCGGCCTTGCGGTCGCCGAAACAGGCCGGCATGAGAGCTTCCATGGCGATCCCGTCCATTTTCCGGAGCCGCTTGTCCACCATGCGTGCCCGCAGATCCGGATCCTCGGTTATCTTGCCATCCTCGGTGTGCTCGTCGGAGTCCGCCTCGATACGGGCCTCCGAGAGCCCGGGGAAGGTCAGGGGAGAGACGCCGTCGGACGTGAGGGCGTAGCGCCGGTACCCGGCCTCGAAGACGGGGAACTGCCTCTGCAGCATCGCCGTCGGGGCGTTTCCTTCCATGAACTGGACGGAGTCTGCGAAGTACTGGTCCGTCAGGACGAAAACGGGTATCTGCCAGCGGTCGGCCACATCGAAGCTCAGGCGCGACAATGTGATGGCTTCTTCAATGGATCCCGGGGCGAAGATCACTCTCGGGAACTCGCCGTGTCCCGCATGGAGTACGAAATTGAGATCCCCCTGCTCTGTCCGCGTCGGCAGCCCTGTTGCCGGGCCCGGACGCTGTGCAACGACGATGACGACGGGCGTTTCCGTCATACCGGCAAGCGAGACGGCCTCCGTCATGAGGGCAAAGCCGCCACCTGCGGTGGCGACCATGGACCTGAGCCCTGCATAGGAGGCCCCGAGAGCCATATTGATCGCGGCAATCTCGTCTTCGGCCTGTTCGAAGTGAACCGGCAACTCGGCAGCAACGGTGGCGAAGTAGTGCATGATCGATGTGGCGGGCGTCATGGGGTAACCGGCCATGAACTGGCATCCGCCCAGAAGCGCCCCCAGGGCGAGGGCCTGGTTTCCATCGAGCTTGCAGTGATCGCCGGCCTTGGCCGAAACGGGGATTTTCCCCTCGAGTCCCCAGCGCTGCGCAAAGACCCGGCCCTTTTCCAGGCGCTCTGCCATGGGTGTATCGGATGCGGATGCTTTCGCCTTCAGCGGATCGGCACCCAGGACAGCCAGGATGATCCCCGCAAGGATCGTGTTGGACGCGGTGACGTCCTGTAACGTCTCGCGAGCCTCCTTTTCGATATCTTTCACCTTGTCGTTGCCGAGAAGGATCCCGCCCTCTCGGAGCGAGCGGCCGTGGCGGCGCTCCGTCTCGCCGTCATCGAGGGCAATGACCATGTCCCAGGGCCTGCCGCTGAGGGCATGCACCGGCCGGTCGGATATGCGGATCATGTGGAAGTTGTGGCCTCCCCGGATTCGGGACATGTAGTTTTTTGTTGCAAAGAAATGGTAGCCGAGCCTGGAAAGAAGATCCGAGAGCTCGAGCTCGACGGAGAACATCCCCTGGCCGGCTTCCCCGCCGATGAGTACGCTGAATTCCATGGTGTCCTCCCGAAGGCTGTGAGCGGCACGAAGAGGGATTGGGAAGTTGATTCTCCGGGAACGGGCGAGTCCCCGGCGACAGCGGGACGCAGGTCCCTAGGATTGGCTCTCGCGCTCCATTTCAGCGATGAGGCCCAGGTAGGTCTTCTCCAAGAGCGATTCGAGGATCTGCCTCTTTTTCCAGTCGGGGAACCAGTCCAGATCGGCCGAGTTTTCCGCGACAATCTGCTCCCGGAGCTGCCCGAGTTTCTCCTGGATAACCGACGCCCTGTCCTGGCCGAACTTCTCCTGGTACCGTATCAGGGCGTGGATGAACCGTTCTCTCGTTGAACCTTCCATGGGATTCTCGCCGTGATCGCAGTGAGAGAGGCGATCACGGTTAGAAAAAGATGAGTCTGCGATTGTGCAAAAAACCGGGGCGATGGCCTTCACCGGCCACCGCCCCGGCGACGATACGGGTTAATTCAGGAATTTCGGCGGGCCATCGAGCGGGAAGCCTGCCTTTTCGAGGGCGCTGACAATCTGTTCGATGGTCGTTTTCTCGTCATCGTAGGTAATCGTCGCGATGTGCGAGTACTCGTTGACTTCCACCTTTTCCGTCTTGACGACATTTGTGAGGGTCCAACTGACCCTGTCCCGGGTGAAGGGTCACTCGCAGTTCGGCAGCATGACCTGCACGGTCCGCATCTTGGCCATCGCGGAAGAGGCGCCGATCAGGACGACAAGCAGCACGGTGATCAGCACCAGAAGCGGCGATTTCATTCTCATGGGGAAACCTCCTTTTCAATTTGAGATATTTTAATGATTCCCCTCGCCAAAATCCACACAATTCTATTTGCCTTCGTTGAGGTCTTTCAACACCCTGAGGATCTCGTCATAATCGGGCGACCCGTCCCGCACGTAGTGGATGGTTGCCTTCTTGTCGATAATGACGGTTCGCCGCTCAAAGGGGAACTTTCCCTCCTTCACGACACCAAAGGAGTTTCCCAGGTAGCCGGAGATGTTGGACAGCAGGGGGAAGGACAACCTCAGATGTTTTTTCCAGTATTGGAGGGTCTGCACGTCGTCTCGGCTGACGCCCACGACCTGGGCGTTGAGGGACCCGTAGGCAGCCAGTTTCGCCTGGTGTCCCTGCATTTCGCCAGTTCAAACGGGGGTGTAGGCCGCCGGGAAGAACGTGATAATCAGGAAAGCCTTGTCGTAGTATTCCGATCCGTAGTTGATTGCCCGGTCCTCCGTCGAGGAAAGGGTAAAATTGACGGTCTTCTTGCCGACCAGGGGATCCTGCTGACCGGCTGCCTGGAGCGTCAGCGGGTTCATCAGCAGCGCGATCAGGAGGAGAAGCCCTACGCTGAATTGTCGAGTCATCATGGGAACCTCCTTCTCTTATGATGATTTTGCGGGGAACGGTTGAAGGGTTGATGGGTTGCGAGGTGTCAGGCGGGCGGCTTGGCCTTTCGCACCACGGCCTCGAAAAAGGCGGAACGGAGGGGTTCGATTGCCAGGAGGGCCCGGGCCGGCGGTGTATTTTCCAGAACCGCCGCAACGCGACCGAAGGCGCGCCAGCCCCAGTGTTCGTGGCCCTCGAACACGAGGCTGGCGAGCTTGCCGCGCTCGATGGCCATGGCGATGATCTTGTCGAAGGTCGTCTCGGGCGTGAACACCCGCTTGGGACGGGCCTTCATGCGGATCGCCCCCGTCTTGCAGCCTGTGCAGCAGACCCCGCAGCCGAGGCAGAACTCGCCCTGGTGACGGGCCCTCTTCACGGGCTTCTGCCCGTCGAGGGCTGCATCGGGGACCATGTCGATCAGATCTACAGGGCAGAGTTTTGCACACTTGCCACAGCCCCTGCATTTCCCGCCGTCGATATCGACGGTCCAGTTCGAGGTGACAATCGCATTGCGCACGCCCATGACCCGGATGGCCTTCATCATCTCGCAGCAGCAACCGCAGCAGTTGCAGATGTAGGCCGCGTTTTGCTGGACATTGTCTCCTGTCTGGGCAAGACCCAGATCCTTGCACCGCTCGAGAATGGTGAGCGCCTCCGCCGTCGAAACGGGGCGGGCAAAGCCGCTCTTCACCAGGATCTCCGCCCCCATGTTGAGGGCAATGCAGTTCTCCATGGGCCTGTCGCAGGCCTTCCCGAGATGGGAGGCCTTGTGCCGGCAGGCGCAGAGCGAAACCGATGCCGACGAGGCCGACTCGATGAGCCGGGTCGCTCGCTCCCAGTCCAGGATCTCCGTGTGGTCCCCCTCGGACAGGGCCTCCTCGCGGACAAGCGATCGG
Organism: Syntrophales bacterium; assembly: GCA_035685905.1. Lineage (GTDB taxonomy): Bacteria > Desulfobacterota > Syntrophia > Syntrophales > UBA2192 > UBA2192. Next base: position 47,059 of record DASRZY010000280.1, on the reverse strand, counting down.
CCGATCTGCGTATCGGCCGTAAAGACGGACCGGGCGAAACGGTCATTCCCGTGCATATAGGCATCGAAGAGCCGCGCCAGCTCCTTCAAGGGGAGTTTGTCATCGGCTCGCATGAAGGTGTACTCGAAGAAACCGATGACGACGGGAGCAAGCGACACGTAACGGCGCCCGCCCCTTCCGATGTCGATGACAAGCCCCCGGAGAGCCATCTCGGTGACCCAGTCATCGAGAGCGGCGGGCTCCATACCCAGCTTCCTTGCAAGCCGTCCCACGGTGACGAAGCGCGTCGGGATCTGCCGCGCGAGGGAGGCCTCTTCCGGAGAAAAAAGAAGTTTCAGGATCTCGATGAAGTGGGGCGAGTCGGGCGCACCCGTCACGTTGCGGTCGAGGCGCTGCTGGAGAAGACGATACTCCCTGTCGGGGTTGGCGATATGGCCCATGCGCCAAACATATCACAATGGGCTGCTGAAAACCACCCATCCGCTTCGTTTCCCTCGTCCCGAGAAGACCTTGTCTTCCGTTTCGCCCTCACCCAGGCGGGGGAGGCGGACGCGGTATGACCCCCGGAAAGTGAAATCTCCTTTTTTCTTGGCCTCGACCCTGTGGTCGTGATAGTTTTGTTGACCGGGGGCGCGTCCCGCAAGCCCCGCCTGTGGGCGGGCGCTTCACATCGATTCCAGGAGTGTGTGATGAACAGGCGCAAATTTCTGAAAATGACTGCCGCAGCATCGGCAGGGCTTGTGCTTCCAATGGGTCTTCCCGGTTTGGGACGGATCGTCGAGGCCGCACAGGGGCCGGATCTTGTCGTCGCGAAAGGGGCCTCGACCCCGCAGATCGTCCGCTCTGCGCTGGATGCCATGGGAGGCATGAAGCGCTTCGTCTCCAAGGGCGATGTCGTCGTCCTCAAACCCAATATCGGCTGGGACCGCACCCCTGCCTATGCCGCCACCACGAATCCCGAAGTTGTCGGCACCCTGGCAAAGCTGTGCTACGAATCGGGGGCGAAGAAGGTCAAGGTCATGGACAACCCTGTGAGCGATGCCAGGCGCTGCTACAAGCAGAGCGGCATCGCCGACGCTGCCGCTGCCGCCGGGGCCGAGATGATCTTCATGGACAACCGCAAGTACCGGGAGGTCCAGCTCAACGGGACGGCGCTGAAGACCTGGCCCCTCTACAACGACATCTTCGAGGCCGACAAGGTGATCAACATCCCCATCGCCAAGACCCACAGCCTGACGACTCTCACACTGGCCATGAAGAACTGGATGGGCGTCATGGGGGGCGTGCGGTTCCGTGTCCACCAGCGCATCGACGAGAGTCTCGTGGATCTGATCCGGGTCATCAAGCCGACGCTCACCGTGCTGGACGCCGTCCGTATCCTCACGGCAAACGGCCCCACCGGAGGGGACCTGGACGACGTGAAGAGGCTCGACACGGTTGTCGTGGGAACGGACCAGGTGGCCATCGACTCCTTCGGTGCCACCCTGTTCGGGATGAAGGGCAGCGATCTCAATACCGTAAAACTTGCAGCCAAGGCAGGCCTCGGGGTCATGGACCTCGCAAAGCTCAATATCAAAAGGATCAGTGTCTGACGGGATGTTGACTCGAACACGCCGCATTGTTCAGGGCCTGTTCCTCGCCCTGTTCCTCTTTCTTTTCATCCAGACGGAGTCGAAGGGTCTCGATGAACTCGGCTACCCCGTAAAGCTCTTCCTCGATTTCGACCCCCTGATCTTCCTGACGACCCTGCTTGCCTCCCGTGCCGTGGAGGGGCTCTTCTGGCTGTCCCTGATCATCGTGGGGCTTACGGTGCTTCTGGGCCGCTTTTTCTGCGGCTGGGTCTGCCCGCTGGGGACGCTGAACAACATTGCGGGAAGCCTCCGTAAAAAAAAGCGATCGAAGCCCCCCGGTGCCGGCTGGTTCCGGCTCAAGTACTACATCCTTGCCTTTGTTCTTGCCTCGTCTGTCTTTGGCGCGCAGCTGGCCGGGGTCGTGGACCCCATCTCGCTGACCATCCGGTCCTTCTCGCTTGCCGTCTACCCGGCCCTGAGCTATGCCGCGACGTCCTTTTTCGACGGGATCTACCGGCTGAACCTGCCCGGCGTCACGCCGGCATCGGAGATCCTCTACGATGTGCTGAAAAAAACGGTCCTGCCCTTCCAACAGCCCTGGTTTCTGCAGGGGGTGTTCATTGGATCGCTCTTTCTTGCCGTCCTGGGGCTCAACCTCGTGCAGAGGCGCTTCTGGTGCCGCTTCCTCTGCCCGCTGGGGGCGCTGCTGGGGCTCCTGTCGCGCCATGCCGTCCTGCGCAGGGAAGTCAGCGAGGAGTGCGATTCCTGCGGGGCCTGTGCGGGGGTGTGCCAGGCCGACGCCTTGCCTGCCGACCGGGAGAAATGGCGGGCCTCGGAGTGCCTCGTTTGCAACATCTGCGACGATGTCTGCCCGAAGAATGCCGTGAGCTTCGGCTTCCTGAAAGGGCGACCCACGGGGGGCCTCGACCTGGGGCGGCGCAACGTGGTGAGCGCTTTCCTTTCGGGGGCCTTTGCCGTGCCGCTCCTGCGGATCTCGCCGCTTGCGAGACCGCGCATGTCCGACGCGAAACTCATCCGGCCTCCCGGTGCGCTCGAGGAGCCGAAATTCCTCCAGACCTGCGTGCGCTGCGGGGAGTGCATGAAGGTCTGCATCACGGGCGGGCTGCAGCCGACTCTCCTGGAGGCCGGTCTCGAGGGGCTCTGGACGCCCGTTCTGGTGCCGCGTATCGGGTTCTGCGAATTCCGCTGCACCCTCTGCGGACAGGTGTGCCCGACGGGGGCGATCAAGCGCCTGCCCCTGGAGGAGAAGCAGCAGGTGCGGCTGGGGCACGCCGCCATCGACAAGGGCCGCTGCCTGCCCTTTGCCCATGCCACCCCCTGCATCGTCTGCGAGGAGACCTGCCCGACCCCGAAAAAGGCCATCTGGATCGAGGAAGTGACGGTGCGGGACCGCGAGGGGAACCCGATCCGCCTGCAGCAGCCCCACGTGGATCTCACGAAATGCATCGGCTGCGGGGCCTGCGAGAAGCACTGCCCGGTTGCCGACCAGCCCGCCATCTATGTCACGAGCTCGGGAGAGTCGCGCTCGGAGGAAAACCAGCTCCTGCTTCAGGCACCGACGGGGTCGCCCTACAAGTAGGGCAGGTTCGAGGAACGAGGATAAAGGAAAAAGCCAAGGGAAGAGGATAGAAGCTGAACGAAAAGCCCCGCGGGCATATACCTGCGGGGCTTTTCACTGCAGTGCGGAAATCTGCTGTTTTTTTACATCTCCAAGCCCCTGTGACGTTCAATGACGAGATCAGGCCAGAAGATTGACGATGCCGCCTTTGCGAGGTTTTTTGCCCACTTCGATGTCGCCTTTTCCCGTCAGCTGATACGTGGGCGACTCGTCGAAACGCTGGGCGGCGAGGTAGAGGTCGATGACGACTGCCCCGTGAGCCTCGTCGTGAACGAGAAGGAATTCATCGGCGGGAATCTGCTGGAAAGGCGGAGCATAACCTCTGCGGCTCTCACCGGTGAGCATCGGGACAAGCGCCCCCGCCAGGGGATTGTCCTGGGAAGAGATTCTCCGGTCAGTGCTTCCTGTCCAGGTTGATCCGTCGATTCTCATAACATCCCGGTACAGCTACCCCCTTGCGAATGAGGGGCGCCTTGACCCATCCGAGAATTATTGGCGGACGAAGCGTCCGCTGTTACGCCGGCTTCTTCGTGAAAAAGTTGAGAAGAAAGTCCGTTTGTGCCGGAGAAAGATCGAACTTCAGTGCTGCTTCCTCGATCAACTGGCTCTTCTTTTTTCCCTCTTCCAGATTGGCGGAGATCCACTTGATGGCTTTTCTGATCTCCTCACCCTCGGGCTGAATCTGAGACATGATCTACTCCCCTCCCCTGAAAAATGACAGGCCGGACAGATAGGGGCCTTGCCTTTGGGCCACTATAATCAAAAGGCCCCGTTTTGTAAAGGAAATTCCACCCACGATTCTCTTGGCAAAGAGTGATTTTTCCGGTATGGATAATCGAGTAATGAACCGAGGGGTGAAAGATGAAGGTCCCTGTCTATTTTTCCGATAAATTCAACGCAGATACGATTGGCGGGCTTTTCGAGCGCGCCCTGGCCGACACGGCAGGGCGAGTCGGCAAGAAGGACCGCGTGGCCGTGAAGCTGCACTTCGGCGAGGAAGGGAACACCCGCTTCGTATCGCCCGAGAGCCTCAGGCCCATACTTGCATCCCTGGCAAAGCACAACAGCAATCACTTCCTGACGGATGCCAATGCCCTGTACCGGGGCATGCGTCACAACGCAACGGACCATATGAAAATCGTCCGGAAGCACGGCTTCGACAAACTCGGGCTCCCCGTCATCATCGCCGACGGCGAACGGGGCGAGGAGGAAACCGAGATCGCCATCCCGGGGAAAATCTTCCCGAAGGTCAGGATCGCCCGCCACATCGCCGAGGCCGGGGCCCTCGTTGTCGTTTCCCACTTCAAGGGGCACATGCTCTTCGGTTTCGGGGGGGCCATCAAGAACCTCGGCATGGGCTGCGGTTCCAGGGCGGGAAAGCTCGCGATGCACGCGGCCGTGAAACCCTCGATCGGCAGCAGCTGCACGGTGTGCGGGAAATGCGTCGATGTCTGCCCGGCCGACGCGATCCTGCTCGGGGAAGACCAGGCGACGATCGACCCCGATCTTTGCGAAGGGTGCGCCACCTGCATTGCCGTCTGTGAGTTCGATGCCGTCGAGATCCCCTGGATGGACCTGGCCTCCAGCGCCGTCATGGAACGGGCTGCCGAGTACGCCCTGGGCGCCTTGAACGGCAAGCCCTGTGTCTGCGTGACCTTCGTCAACAACATCGCAAAGGACTGCGACTGCATGGCCGACAGCGAGATCATCGGGCGCGACGTCGGGATTGTCGCTTCCACGGATCCGGTGGCCTGTGAGCAGGCGGCTTTCGACCTTGTCCGGGCGGGACACGGCAATACCGATATCTTCAAGAAGGCCACCCGCATCGACGGGACTCACATCCTCGGCTATGCCGAAGCCATCGGCCTTGGCCGCAGGGGCTATGATCTTGTGACCGTATAACCCGCGCGGAACAACCGGCAGGAACCTCTCTCCGGGTATGGTTCGTGCATCTAAACCTGCAGCATTTGCCGCATACGTCGGACTGTGCCAACCTTCAGGAATCATGGATAAAAGCGAAAGCAACGACATTCGGGCCCGGATCCTCATCGTAGACGATCACGTGGAGCTGCGGGACATGCTCAAGGAGGCAATGGTCCTTTCGGGCTACGATTGTCTCACGGCAGGCAATGGCCGGGAAGCCCTGGAGTGCCTGGCGGCAAATCCTGTCGACGTGGTGTTGACGGACATCAAGATGCCGGAGATGAACGGCCTGGAGCTTACAGAGTACATCAAGAAGGATCACAATGTCGACGTCATTGTCATGACGGGGTTCACCGACGACTTCACCTATGAGGAGATCATCACGAAGGGCGCAAGCGACTTCATGCTCAAGCCCGTGAGCATTCCGGAGCTTTGCCTCCGGATCAAGCGCGTGGTGCGCGAGAAGGCCCTGTTGAGTGAGAGGAATCACGCCATGGAGAGGCTGCGGGAGAGCGAGCAGCGCTACCAGGAGCTGAGCATCACCGACGGCCTCACGAAGCTTTTCAACTCGCGCCAGTTCTACGCGGTGCTTCGCGGCGAGATCGAGCGCTCCAACCGCTACGACCTCCCGCTGACCGTGCTGATGCTCGACATCGACGACTTCAAGAAATACAACGACACCTACGGCCATCTCGAAGGCGACCGGGTCCTGACAAGGTTTTCCGAGATCATCCGGGAGTGTCTTCGCCACACCGACTCGGCCTACCGTTACGGGGGGGAGGAATTTGCCGTCATCCTGCCGTCCACGCGGGGCGAGCAGGGTGTGGTCACGGCCGAACGCGTCCGGATTGCCCTGAAAAACGAGATCTTCAAGCCGGGCCCCGACAAGGAGATCCGGGTCACCGTCAGCATCGGGGTTGCGCAGCACAACAAGAGCGAGGAAATGATGGACTTCCTGCGCCGTGCCGATCAGAACCTTTACACGGCCAAGGGCGCCGGGAAAAACCAGGTCTGCTTCACGCAGCTGCCCTGAAGTTTCAGGACCCCTTCCGGTTTATCCATTCCAAAAATCCAGAGAGTCACAGGTTGACGGCCGGATGATCGCCCTTGCCGGGGTCGCGGGGAATGCAAAACCGCCAGCCCGGGGAAAGGACTCGCCGATTGTGTTGCTGAGGCGCCTGTGTTAAAAGGGCCGACGGAGGCATTGATGGGCGTTCCCGAGAATTTCGCATCGCTGACACATATTGCCATGACGCAGGTCCTGCCCACGGTGAACCGTTTTCTTGCAGGCTGGACAGAGAAGGCAAAAAAGATTCCCGATCCCGAGCTTCGACATCAGGCCCTCGCGGGCCTCGGGGTGAAGAAGTTTCACTGCGAGGGCGGCGGGGTCTATACACTGCTTGCAGGCAAGCGCGCCCACGAGACGATGCGCTTCATCGTTGCCTACCAGACGATCAGCGACTACCTCGACAATCTCTGCGACCGGGGCAGCTCGAAGGACCCCGAGGACTTCCGGATCCTCCACACCGCCCTGGCCCATGCACTGACCCCGGGTGCAGAAACCGGGGATTACTATCGGTATCGAATAGAGAAGGACGACGGGGGCTATCTGCCGTCCCTTGTCCGGACCTGCCAGGATGCTCTCAAGACGCACCCTTCCTATGGACGCATCGCTGCCCACCTTCAGGAACTGGCCGGCTACTACCGCGAGCTGCAGGTCCACAAACACGTGAGAGCCGAGGACGTCAGGGCGCGCCTCGAGGCATGGTTTGCCGACAACCGGGGAAAATTCCCCGGTATCCAGTGGCAGGAATTTGCCGCCGCCTCGGGCTCCACGCTGGGGATCTTCTGTCTCGTCTCGCAGGCATGGGAAGAAAGCCCGGATGACGATGTCCGCCGGGTCATGGAGGCATACTTCCCCTGGGTGCAGGGACTCCATATTCTTTTGGACTATTACGTGGACCGGGATGAAGACCGCCATGCCGGGGAGCTCAACTTCTGCGATTACTACCGGAGCGAGACCGAGATGGAAGAGAGGTTCATCCATTTCTTCCGCATGTCGGATCGGACTTTGCGGGGATTGCCCCACCCGAAATTCCAGCAGATGCTCCTCCGCGGCATCGTCGCCGTCTATCTCGCCGACGCGAAAATGGGCCGGCAGGGCGGCAGCGCGAGAAAACTGGCTTTGCGGCTTCTGCGCGAAGGAGGGCCGCTCACCTGGTTTTTCTTTGTCAATTGCTGGGCTTATCGCCGGCTGAAAAACAGCTAGAAGGCTTCTCGGAAATGCCGGGCTGCGTCCCCTTGAGACCCCTGGGGCCTGGCATCCAGGCATTTGCAAACAGCCTGGAGGCGAAGGCAGAAACTCTTTCAGCCTGTTTCAAAACCATGCTAGAATGCACGCCATCGGATTGCAGACTTTCATTCCGGTCTGAATCGAATCCATCCCATTATAAAGGAGGTTGAACATGAAGTTGAAAGTGGGGCAAAAGGCCCCCAACTTCACTCTGCCGAGCCATCTCGACACGAAGGTGACTCTGAGCAAATGCCTCGGCAAGGGTCCCGTTGTCATCGCATTCTTCCCCCTGGCCTGGACACCGGTCTGAACGAATCAGCTTCCCTCGTACGAGGCCGATATGGCCAAGTTCGAGAAGCTCAATGCCCAGGTCCTGGGCATCAGCGTCGACCATGTCCCCTGCCTGAAAGCGTGGGCAAAGAGTCTCGGAGGGATTTCGTTTCCCCTCCTGAGCGACTTCGGCCCCCTGGCTGCCGTTGCGAAGAAATACGGCGTGAAGCGGAAGGAAGGCTTCTCTGAGCGGGCGATATTCGTCCTCGACAAGTTCGGGATCATCCGCTACATCGACATTCACAACATTAAAGATCGGCCCAAGAACAAGATCCTTTTTGAGGAACTCAAGAAGGTGATCATGCTGGAGAGCGAGCTGGAAAAGGTCGCGACCAAAGGGAAAGGGAAGGCGAAACCGGAGGCGAAGAAGAAAGCCGGGAAGTAGAGGTACAGGCTTCGCCCTTCCTCATACCGGCACGGTAGGATGGAAGGGCGAAGATTTTCTTTGCGATGATAGAAATGGGGGTGCAAAACTGTTTTTACGCTCCCTGTTGGCCGAACAACATTCAGAAAAAGGGGCCCGGTCAGGCACTCATGAAACCATCCATTGAAAAAATTGCCATTATCGGCGCCGGGGCACTCGGTGCGGCCTACGGCAGCATCTTCTACGAAAGGAATCCCCGGTGCGTGTACTTCATCGCAAGCGGGGCACGCTACGAGAAGTTGAAACGGGACGGCGTCGTCGTGAACGGCAAGCGCTATGCGATTGCCGTGGCCCGGCCCGAAGAGGCAACCCCCGCCGATCTGCTCATCGTCGCGGTCAAGCATCATCACCTCGATCAGGCCATCGCGGAGATGAAGAGGGCCATCGGGCCGGAGACGGCGGTCCTGTCCGTCATGAACGGCATCGAAAGCGAAGAGCGCATCGGCGCCGTCTACGGGATGGACAAGGTTCTCTACGGCCTGACGCTCGGCATCGACGCCGTGAGGGAAGGCAACAGCGTCAACTACAAGAACCAGGGACGGATCCTTTTCGGAGAGGCTAAGAACCCTGCGATGACGGATCGGGTCCGCAGGATCAAGGAACTCTTCGACCGCGCGGGGATCGCCCACGTGATCCCGCCGGATATGATCCGCAGCCTCTGGTTCAAGTACATGGTCAATGTGGGAGCCAACCAGGCCTCGGCCGTCCTGAGGGCGAATTACGGAACCCTGAAAACGTCCCCTGAAGCCAGGGAGCTCATGGATTCGGCCATGCGGGAAGTCATCGCAATTGCCCGGGCCATGAAGGTGGATCTGAGTGAGAAGGACATTGAAGAGTGGTACAAGGTCCTCGAGCCTCTGAACCCGGTGGGCAAGACCTCCATGTTCCAGGACGTCGAGGCCGGCCGCAAGACGGAGGTGGAGATGTTCGCCGGCACGGTGATCGAGCTGGGCAAACGCCACGGCATCCCCACACCGGTGAACCAGAGACTGTTTGATGAACTCAAGAGGATCGAAGCGTCGTCGGGCGAGAGCCTGAAAGGGAGGGATCATGAAAAGGGCACTATTGCTGGTTGACATCCAGAACGATTACTTCACGGGCGGGGCGATGCAACTGGTCGGGATGGAGGCTGCCGCCGGGAAGGCCAACGCGGTCCTGCAGGGTTTCCGCGAGCGCGCCGAGCCCGTCTTTCACATCCGGCATCTCTCGAAGCGCCCGGGCGCAACGTTTTTCATCCCTGACACGCCGGGCGCCGAGATCCATGCCGCCGTCAAGCCCCTGGCCGCGGAGACCGTCATCACCAAGTATTTCCCCAACAGCTTCCGGGGCACAAACCTTCTGGATCTGCTGAAGAAGGATGGCATCGAACAGCTCGTCATCTGCGGCGCCATGTCCCAGATGTGCATCGATGCCACCACGCGTGCGGCCTTCGACCTGGGGTTTAAATGTACCGTCATCGAGGATGCCTGCGCGACGAGGAACCTCACTTTCAAGGGGGAGATCGTGCCGGCGTGGGCCGTTCACGGCGCCTTCATGGCGGCGCTGCAGGGGATCTATGCGGAGGTTGTTTCGGCAGGCGATTTCATGAAATGAGGCGATAGCAGGACTTTTCTCATTCGCTGCGTGATTTCCGGATTCGGCTCCAGTACCACCACTTGCGTTTCTCTTTTGGCAGCCCGGGGTCCTGTGCCTGCGCGATCGCTGCCGAGAGAACGTCCATCATGCAGGGATCGCAGCGCTCTCCTGCCAGTTTGCACAAGTGATCGTAGAGCTTCCTCGCATCCTTGCCGGCCAGCTGCTCCGCCCGGGTGATCCCGAGGAGCTTCAGATCGCGGACCGTTGCCGGCCCCACCGAGAACAGGTCCTTGAGTTGACGGGTTTCTTTCTCTTTCATGGCAAGGCCCCAGAATCACTTCCGCTCTTGACTCCTTCCGAGTCATTGATTGAGCGAAGCGGCCAGCATCCCCTCGAGGATCTCCGCTGCGTCCCGGACATACTTCGGGCAGATGGTCCGGGCGATGTTTTTTGCCCTTGCTTCAGCGAAGCCCTCCGTCGTGCTCACGTCGACACCCATGAGCTCCCGGCACACGAGGGTCCTGTTGCGTTCCTTGAATTTATCGGCGAACTTCCGAATGTACTCGTAGGAGACTTCCTTCTGCTGCAGATCGCCTTTTTGGGTCATGCCGTGCACAAGGCCGATGACCATGAAGGCGCCCGTCACGGCCCCGCAGGTCTCCGCCATGCGGCCCATGCCGCCGCCGAAGCCGCCGGCCACCTTCAGCGCCGTCTCCCTGTCCATTCCCAGCTCCGGCCCATAGACCGCGAGAAGGGCCTGAGCACAGCTGAACCCTTCTGCGTGCGTTTTTACCACTTCCTCGACTCGATTCTCCTTCATGGTCACCCTTGTGTTTCGACGTGATGCGGAGTTTTGGAACTCGTGCAGGCGCTGCTGGGGCTGGGCATGGATAGCTTGCCCGGCTCCCTGCCTGCCTTGTTGAAGACAGATGTATCAGCACGAAAGGACAATGAAAAGAAAAATCCGAGTGAAAGAAACGAGACGGGCCTTCTGCTAGGGTCCGAAGGTGAACTGGTATCCGATATAGCATTGAAAACGGGTCGGGCCCGAAAAATCGCCCCCTGCGGAGAACAGGATATGATGATTCTCGGTGAGGTTGATGATGGCGCCGACGTTGAACCCGAAGCTGTTTTCGCCGTCGTCCGTATCGGCCGTCTTGTAGATCAGCTCGCCGCCGAGGGTGAGGGCCTTGGAAATTTCGCGCTGAACCTCCCATCCAAAAAACCACCAGTCCTTGTTCCCGTCGCCGGGGTTGATCCAGTAGCCCCCGCCCCCGTAACTGGTCCAGGACCCCCAGCTCTTCTGGAGCCATAAGGGAATAAAGTATTGGGCTTTGCCATTGCCCAGTCCCTCGTCCTGGTTGCCCGTCGGCAGCTCGACCAGCGGGAAGGTCCCGACCATGGGGATCCACTCCGTCTCCTGGATGAAGCGGAACTTGACGCCGAGCTCCGTGTCGCCGTAACCGTAATGGGCCTCGCTGCCCGAGGGGCTGCTGTACTGGAACGGGACGATAAGATGGATCATCGTGTTCGGGAAGATGCCGTAGTTGATCTCGACTTGCGGCAGCGTGGCGAAGTCCCCGTCTTTGTCGTGCCTGATTTGCGAGGCGAGGTAGATCTCCCAGTGCCTGTATTCGACAGGCTCGGGGTCATCGGTCTGGAAGGGGGGACCGGCCCATGTGCGCGCGGGAAGCATCAAGAGAATCATCGAGGCACACAACAGGACAAGCCGGTTCATGAAGATGTTTCCGAACAGGGTCATGTTCCTCCTCCTGAGAGCTGGCGGGTTTTGTGGGAATCTGCGGCGGGATGACGAAGCGGGAAGTCTCCTTCCCGGAAGGGAACGATCAGAAGTTGCACGTTCCCGTCATGCAGCCCCCGGCAAATTCCGAGTCGGCCGCCATGAGATCCTCTTCGAGAATCACGGGCCCGCCGTCGGCGCCCCGGAACGACAGGACCTGCTCGGCCTTGCTCCCGTAACGGTAGATGGTGATCCCCTTGCACTTGAGCCTATGAGCCATCAAGTAGATTTCGCGTACGTCGTCGATGGTCGCCTCCGTGGGGAGGTTGATCGTCTTGGACACCGAGTTGTCGCAGTGCTCCTGGAAGGAGGCCTGGATCCGCAGGTGCTGCTCGGGCTCCACGTCGAAGGCCGTCACGAAGACCCTCTTGATGTCCCGCGGGATTCCCTTGATCTTTTGCAGGGTGCCCCATCGGGCGATCTCGGCGAGGATCTCCCTTTTGTAAATCCCCCGGGCCCTGGCGACGCGCTCGAAGATGGGGTTGATCTCGAAGAGCCGCGTGCCGGACAGGACGTTGCGAACGTAGCTGATCGCGAATAGAGGCTCGATGCCGCTCGAGCAGCCGGCGATGATGCTGATCGTCCCCGTGGGGGCCACCGTGTTGACCGTGGCGTTGCGCACGGGGAGATTCTTCCGTGCGAAGATGGACTTGTCGTAATTCGGAAAGACGCCCCGCTCGGTGGCGAGCGTCGACGAGGCCTTGAGAGACTCGCGGCGGACGAAAGCCATGAGGCGCCCGGCGAAACGCTCGGCCTCCTGCGAGTTGTAGGGGATCCCCAGCCGGATGAGCATGTCGGCGAACCCCATGACGCCCAGGCCGATCTTGCGGTTCCCGAAGGTGATTTCCCGGATCTCGGGCATCGGGAAGTTGTTCACCTCGATGACGTCGTCGAGGAAGCGCACGCCCCAGCGGATCGTCTCGGTCATCCGCGCCCAGTCGGGCTTGCCGTCCTTCACCATCCTTGCCAGGTTGATCGACCCCAGGTTGCAGCTCTCGAAGGGCAGCAGCGGGAGCTCCCCGCAGGGGTTTGTCGCCTCGATCCTCCCCACGCCCGGCGTGGGGTTCAGCCGGTTGATCGTGTCGACGAAGATGAGCCCGGGATCGCCCGTGCGCCAGGCGCCGTACACGATGAGATCAAAGATTGTCCGGGCCCTCGCCGAGCGGTCCTTCTTCCCCGTTCGGGGGTTGATGAGGTCGAAGCTGCGATTGCGCCGCACGGCATCCATGAAACGGTCTGTCACGGCGACGGAGAGATTGAAATTGGCAAAGCGGCCCTTGTCGATCTTGGCCTCGATGAACTCCATGACGTCCGGGTGGTCGCAGCGCAGGATCCCCATGTTCGCCCCCCGGCGGCGCCCGCCCTGGACGATGACGCCCGTGGCCCCGTCGAATATGCTCATGAAGGAGACGGGGCCCGAGGCCTCGCCCTTGGTCGTCTTGACGAGGTCCCCCTTGGGCCGCAGGTGCGAAAAGTTAAATCCCGTGCCGCCGCCCGACTGGTGGATCTTCGCCATGTGGTGGAGCGCCCCGAAGATCCCGTCGATGGAATCCTCAACGGGGAGGACAAAACAGGCCGAGAGCTGGCCCAGCGCCGTCCCCGCGTTCATGAGGGTGGGGGAGTTGGGGAGGAAGTCGAGCTCGCGCATCATGTCATAAAAGGTCTCTTCGGCCTCGCTGGCCGAGATGGCGGACTTGAAATTTTTCTCCCCCTGGGCCACGTGGCGGGCCACCCGGCGGAAGAGCTCGCCCGGCGTCTCGACGATATTGCGCTCGTCGTCCTTGATCAGGTATCGCTTCTTCAAAACCTCCATGGCATTGATCGGGAACTTGAGGTCGTCCCGGAGGCCCAGGGCCGCCTTGGCCTGGCGCATCTCGGCACGGCGCTCACGGTAGATGATGTAGGCTCGCGCGATGGGACCGAGCCCCGCCTTCATGAGGCCCTGTTCGACCAGGTCCTGGACGTTCTCCACGTTGGGGAGAGCCGTGCGATATTGCCGGCTTGCCTCCTGGAGGACAGCCTGCGCAACCGTCTCCGAGACGGCGATTGATTTGAGGCGGTCCTGGAGGACTTCGAAAGCGGCCCGCTCGATGGCGTAACGGATCTTTTCCTTTTCGAAGGGGACGACGGAGCCGTCGCGCTTCCGGATTTTGCGGGGAAGGATGATCTTCGGCATGGCTTGCTCCGGCGAGGAGGTGGAATGGAAATGAACGGGGTGCCCCGGGACGGGGCCCCCGCTTCTATCGATTGTAGATTAACGCCTTTCGGCGCTTCGATTCAAGTGATGAAATAGAAGATCCGATCAGAGACCTTTTGAGGCGATGTAATCGGCCAGATCCGCCACGCGGCAGGAATACCCCCACTCGTTGTCATACCAGGCCACGACCTTGGCCATGTTTCCGCGGATCACCAGGGTGAACTCGAGATCCACGATGGAGGATCGCTCGTCGCCCTTGAAATCCATGGAGACGAGGGGTTCCTCTTCGCAGGCCATGATCCCGCGCAGGGATTTCTTCGCCGCCTGCTTGAGAACCTCGCGGAGCTCCTCGGTCGTCGTGGGTTTTTTAAGCTCGGCCGTAAAGTCGGCGACGGACACGGTCGGTGTGGGAACGCGAAGAGAGTAACCGTCGAAGCGCCCCTCCAGCTCCGGGATGATCAGCGCCAGCGCCCGGGCCGCCCCCGTCGTCGTGGGGATGATGTTGCAGGCCGCCGCGCGGGCACGCCGGAGGTCCTTGTGAGGCAGGTCGAGGATCCGCTGGTCATTGGTGTAGGAGTGGATCGTCGTCATCATGCCTTTTTCGATGCCAAAGGACTGGTGGACGACACTCACGGGTGGCGCAAGGCAGTTGGTCGTGCAGGAGGCATTGGAGAGGATATGGTGCTTCTTGGGGCTGTAAGCGCCGTGATTCACGCCCATCACGACGGTGATATCCTCTCCCTTGGCCGGGGCCGAGATGATGACCTTTCTCGCTCCCGCCTCGAGGTGGGCCCGGGCCTTGGCCGCATCGGTGAAGAGGCCCGTGCTTTCGATGACGATCTGGACCCCTTCGTCATCCCAGGGGATCTGGGCGGGATCGCGGAAAGCAAAACTCTTGACGGTTTGGTTGTTGATGATGAACTGGTCCTTCCCCACGGCCACGGTTCCCGCGAAGCGGCCGTAGTTGGTGTCGTACTTGAAGAGGTGGGCATTGGTCTCCACATCGAAGAGATCGTTTACGGCCACGACCTGCAGCGTCTTGGGGTATCGCTCGATCATGGCCTTCAGCACCTGCCGCCCGATTCTTCCAAAACCATTGATTCCAACTCTTGTCATCGTCTTGTCCTTTCTGGATCCCTCTTGCTCCTATTCCTATACCCTGGCCCCTGAACCCTTTCCCCTCGTCTTTTTAATTGTCGTCAATACGGTACTTGTGCTCCACGAGCAGGTCGAAATTCGTTTTCAGGGCATTGTAGAGGCGGGCGTTGTCCAGGGCGATGGCGCTCAGGTTGGCCACGGCCTCGAGGAACCGGATTTCCTGCTTGTCGAATTTCCGTTCCTCCCCCGTGTAGGCCCTGAGCACCCCGATCGCCTTTTTCCCCACGAGCAGCGGGGTCACCAGCACGGAACGGATCTTTTCCTTCCTCGCTTCGGCCGAGTACTGGAAGCCCCTGTCCGACCGGGCATCCCGGATCCAGATCGTCTTGCCGCCGAGCGCCTTCCGGTCGATGCCGCTTTCCTTGACCAGCACGGGCCCCTTGACGAGATATCCCCTGGAGAGCCCGCATGCCGCCCCCATGAGGAGGCGCTTGCCCCGGGCATCGAGAAGCCGGATGGAGCAGGCCTTCACGCCCATGGCCCGGGCCACGCACTCGACGATTTTCTTCAGGACCTCGGAGGGCTCCAGGGAGGCATTGATGACCTTGGCCACCTCGTAGAGGGCGGTGAAATAATCCTTTTCCTTGATTGTCATGGCATCACCTATTTCCGGTTTGCGTTTCGTCATGCACGACGCAACGGGTATTTCCTCCCTTATAAAACCCTTCCGTTGAGGAAAGGGTTCTCGCATCAGGGAGCCTTGATGGCGTTTGCGTTTTCAGCTCCCCGGTGAATATCGGTCATCAGCTCTGCGGAGAACTTCTTCATCGCCAGGCTCATGGATTCGGCAAGTGACCGGGCGGCCTTTTCCTTCATGGCTTCATTGATGGTGTAGGTCTTCTGGAAGACGACGCGCCTCGTGATTTCCCGCTGCTTCACGTCCAGCAGCGTCACATCAACGGAAAGCTGCGCCACGGGGCCGCCGGCCCCATCGACCTCGAGGAACTCGACGACCGTGCCGGTCAGGGTGAAGCAGCCCTCCCCCGGGTCGTCGTAGGAGAGGACGGCCTTGAAGGTGCCTGAGTTTCTCAGGTCCCGCAGCAGGAAATCCGTCACCATCTCCCCCGGTGTCACGCGCCAGCGCTCCCGGCTGTAGGGGTTGAGCTCAAAGGCCGACGGCCGGTAATACATGGCCGTGCTGCCGTAGGCCTGGGCCGTGGAGAACATCTCCACCCGGAGGACCTCCCCCGTCTTCGGCAGACCCGCCGACACGGGCGGGGCGTACTCGAGAAGGTATTGCCTCACCGTATACGTCGACTTCGCGCTCCCGCAGCCCCAGATGGACGACAGCGCCAGCAGGGCAACCAGGCAAATCAGCAGAATCCGTCTCATCCTCTTCCCCTTGTAAAACCTCTCCGTTCGAGTTTCTTCTTTCCGGCCCGCTGCACCCCTGATCAATTCCGCCTGCCTTCCTGGGGAGGGCTGCTGAAGATCAGATCCGACGGGTTGGCTTCCAGCCGCTCGACGAGCCTCTCCAGCGACTCCGAGGTGCGCTTCAGGTTGTCGCTCATGACCTGGATATCGCGGGCCGTCGTCCGCGACGTCCGCGACAGGTTGTCCACGACGCGGTTCGTCTTTTCCGCCGTCTCGGCCAGCTTCAATGCCCTGATCTCGTCGCGTGTGGTGACGATCAGGGAGCGAGCCTCGGCAAGGGTCGTGCGGGTATCGTCCAGGACCCCTTCCAGCTTGCCGCTTGCCGTCATCTTCTCTATCCTTGCCGCCGACAGATCGATGCTCGTCGAGATCGATTCCAGGTTCTGCAGCGTTTTTGTCATCTGAGGCCCGCCGAAGAGGTTCTCGGCCGCCTTGCCCGTGGCCTTGATGCTCCTGGCGACGTCCTCGAGGTCCAGCTGCTTGATCTTCTCGATGATCTCGTCGATGCCGGAAAAAATCTGGCGGACCTGGGAGGGGCGCGACGGGATGATGGGATACTGGGAGGCGAAATCGAGTTTCGGGGAAACATCGGGCGCCTCGGGGTCTCTGCGGTCAAGCTCGATGAACACGATGCCGGTGATGCCCGCAACCCGCAGGTAGGCCACGCTGTTCTTCTCCACGTCCTCCTTGAGGTTGATCTTCATGACCACCTCGATGAGCCGGTTGTCGGGCGCCACCTGGATGTTCTCTATGCGCCCCACGTCCACGCCGCGGTACTTCACGGCGGAATCCCGCTGGAGCCCCTGGACGGACTCGTCGAAATAGGTCACGTAGCGGTCCCCTTTTTCGAAGTATTTCGAGGCCCCGATCCAGATGATGACGGCCACCCCGAGGACAACGCCGAGGGTGACGAAAAGGCCGAGGGCGCGGCTTGATACGTGTCTGACCATCTACCGTTTTCTCCTTGTCACACGGCGTGACGATTGAAAAAATTCATCACCCGGGAATCTGTGGATTTTTCACGAAGCTCTGCGGGGGTTCCCCTTGCGATGATCCCTCTTGCCTCCTTGTGGAGCATGATCACCCGCTGGCCGAGGTTGAAAATGGAGGCCAGCTCCTGCGTGACGAAGACCATGGTCGTTCCGATTCCCTCGTTGATGCTTCGGATGAGGATGTCGAGCTCTGCCGCCGTCACGGGATCCAGGCCCGCCCAGGGCTCGTCGAAAAAGAGAAACATCGGGTCCAGGGCCATGGCCCGGGCGAGACCTGCCCGCTTGCGCATCCCGCCCGAGAGCTCCGCGGGCATGTGGTTGTCATAGCCGGACAGATCCACGAGACCGAGCTTCATTTTCACAATTTCCCGAACGAGCTCCGGCGAGAGATCCGTGTACTCCGTGAGCGGCAGAGCCACATTCTGGGCAAGCGACATGGAGCCGAAGAGCGCATCGGCCTGGAAGAGCACGCCGATCTGCCGCCGGACCTGCTGGAGCCATCGTTCATCGGCCTGCGTGATGTCGATTCCGTTGATGAGCACCCGACCCGAGCTGGGCTTCAACAGGCCGATCATGTGTTTGAGCAGCGTCGATTTCCCGCAGCCGCTCCCGCCGAGGATCATGAACCGCTCGCCGCGATAGACCTCGAAGCTCACATTCTCGAGGATCGTCACGTCGTCGTAACGGGCCGTCAGATTCTCGACGATGATGACCGGGTCCCTGTCCGATGGGCTCACTCGTTCCATTCCTTTTCGGCGATGTCAATGCCGGAGGTAGTTCAGCATAATGGCAAAGGCCGAGTCGAACAAGATGATGAGAAAAATCGCCGACACGACGGCCGACGTCGTCGATGTCCCCACGCCCTCGGCGCCGCCTTTCACCTGGAAGCCGCGCTGGCAGCCGATCCCGGAGATCAGCAGGGCGAACACAACGGCCTTGGTCAGGCTCGTCACAAAGTCGAAGATGCTGATGCTCGATTTTGTCTGCAGGATGTAGGTGTAGACGGTGAGATCGAGACCCGTGACCCCCACGATGAGGCCGCCGAGGATCGCGAAAAAATCCGAGTAGACCGTGAGGATGGGGACCACGATCATGGCGGCCAGGACCTTCGGGACGGCGAGAAACCGCGTGGGGTCGAAGCCCATCGTGACAAGGGCATTGACCTCGTCGTTCACGATCATGGTGCCGATCTCGGCGGCAAAGGCCGACCCCGATCTCCCCGCCACGATGATCGCCGTCATGATGGGGCCGAGCTCGCGGACCATGGCGATCGTCACGAGGTTGGCCACGTAGATGTTCGCCCCGAACTGCTTGAGCTGCAGCGAGGACATGAAGGCCATGATCAGGCCCAGCAGCAGGCTGATGAGCGCGACAATGGGAAGGCCGTCCGCCCCTGCCCGCTTCATGTAAAACATGACGTCCGCCCAGCGCACCAGGCGGGGGTGAGCCAGGCAGTACAGCAGCGCCGTGATGAGTTCCCCCACGAACGACATGATCTCCTGGAAGTCCCGGTACTGTCTGCGGGCAAGCTCTCCCAGGTTCTCGACGATCGATGACCGGACGACTTCCGGCCGGAGCGGCGGCCGCTGAATCACCTCGCGGTCGATGAGAGAAAGAAGCCCGTGATTCTTCTCGGAGATATTCAGCAGGTCAACGGGAATCGACAGGGCGCTCCCCCGGTTCTGCAGTTCGATCAGGGCCAGCGCCCCCGCGCTGTCGAGATACTCCACACCGGACAGATCCACGGATATCCTCTGTGACATCCCCGCCCTGGGGATGGACAGGAGCTCGGACATGAGGCTTCTCATGTCCTCGAGCGCCAGCCGTCCCTCGAGCTTCACGATCGTCACGCCCTCCCTCGGTTCGACCCGGAGGCGGTATCCAGTTGTTTGAGACGGAGTTTCCACGTGTGATGTGACCCTCTTCCCCACGGACGATGCCTGAGGCGCCTGTCAACGGTTCAGGTCGAGTTTCAGAAATTCCTTTTCGGAGATGCCGATCCTGCTCTTCAGCTCCCCGGCATCGAACGTGAGCACCAGGAGACCCTGCGCCTTTCCATTGCCTGCAAGGGGAATGCCGACAACGTCGAGGGTCGTCCCGTCCTGCAGGTACAGCTTCGCCGTAACGATCTTTCTGTCCTTCAGGGCTTGCGTGACGGCTTCGTGTCGCGAGTAATTCAGGCGCCGGATCGCATCGCTGGGAGTGACAGATCCGAGCGTGATTCCGTGAAGATCCAGGACGGTGATCCCGCATGCGAAGGGCCGGCCGTTTTCCCTGGCCAGGGCGCATTCCCTTTCGAGGATGAGCTTGACCGCGTGCGGATCCCGTTTGGTGACGGGTTCGATCAAAAGGGGAACCAGGGTATCCGTGGTCTCTTTCACTTCCTTCTTGAAGGACAGGATGGCATCGGACTGGCCGGATTCGGGTGTGGAACATGCCGAGAAGAAGGCGGTGAGCAGAACCATCACTGCCGCTACCCTGACCGCTGTCTGAGCCCGTCTCGTTCCCATGTGCACGTCACTCCCCGTCCGTCGTGTTCGAAGAAATGGGGTGCTTGTCCTGTCTCACTATAACAGAAAAAAACGCGAGAAAGAAAAACTCCTGTTGATCGATCGCCCTGACCCGCATCGATGGCCCCCGATCCCGTTCGTTTCCTGCGTCGGTAAAACAATTCGAAGTGCCTGGGAAGGGTGCCCTATCGAACCTGGATCTGCAGAGAGCCCCTGTCGGCCGTTCGTCCATCCACGACCATCGCCAGAATATACTGGCCCTGTTTCACAAGCGCCAGGGCTCCCGATATGTCCTGCGGGCCGGTCACGGCCATTTCATTGACTTCCAGGATCACATCCCCGGGCTCGAGGCCGGCCTTGGCGCCGGGGCTTCCGTTCTCCACGCGGGTTATGATCACTCCCTGGCCTGACTTGAGCTTCAGACGGCTTGCCTCTTTTGCCGTGGGGATGCGCACCGTGATGCCCAGACGCTCGCGGATCGGGGCCGTGGCGGTCTGGTGAAGGGCCTGCATGGACTCGATTCGAACGGGGATCTCTCGCTTCTTTCCTTCGCGGACAATGGTCACCGTCGCTGCTTTGCCGATAGCGGTGGATGCGGCCTCGTTGCGAAGCTGAGAGGCGTCGTTGATCGCCTTGCCGTTGTATGCGACGACGACATCACCCTGCTTCAGGCCCGCCTTCTCCGCCGGGCTGCCCTTGATGACCTCGGACACCAGAGCGCCCCGGGTCCCCTCGATGCCCATCGTCTTCGACAAGTCGTAACTGAGGTCCTGGACAGACACGCCGAGCCAGCCTCGCTCCACCTTTCCCTTTGCGATAAGTTCACGGGAAATGTAGGCGGCCATGTTGCTGGGAATTGCAAAGCCGATGCCCTCGAACCCGCCCGAGGTGGAGGCAATGGCGGCATTCACGCCGACAACCTCGCCCCGCAGGTTCAGCAGCGGTCCACCGCTGTTGCCGGGATTGATGGCCGCATCGGTCTGGAGGAAATCCTGGTAGCCCGACGGGTCGGTAATCCCCCGACGGTGCTTGGCGCTGATGATGCCCGTCGTCACGGTCTCGTCGAGACCGCGGGGGTGACCGATCGCGACGACCCACTCGCCCACCTCGACGGCGTCCGAGTTCCCGAACTTCATGTGAGGAAGCGCTCTCTTGGCATCGATCTTCACGACGGCCAGATCCGTTTTGGGGTCCGTTCCCACGACGCGTGCAGCGTACTGGGAGCCGTCGGCAAGAAGCACCTGGACTTTGGAGGCCCCTCCCACGACGTGATTGTTGGTCAGGATGAATCCCTGGGCGTCTATGATCATCCCCGTACCGAGCCCCCGCATCTCGCGTTTGAACTTGCGGGGTGCGCGCTGCGGTTCCTGGAAGAAGCGAAAGAAGGGGTCCCCCTCAAAAGGCGTCTGCGGCCGGCCGACTTCCTGGCTTCGGGTCACTTCGATGTGAACGACAGCGGGGATACTCTCCTTGGCGACCCGGATGATGGCGGTGCTGAGGTCCGGGGGGCCTGCCTTCTGGGCCGAAGCAGCACACGGCAGCAGGAGTGCGAGCACGATGACTCCCAGAAAGGCCGGGAGCCTCAATGCCCGGGCTCCAGTGAAAAACAGATTCTGCATGAACTCTCTCCTTCGCGACCTCGCAGTCATTCGGCAGGATGCCGCTGTGGATTCAGCCGCCTGAGGAGTAAAAATAGCTGAAAAGCAGATCGATGGCAAGAATGGAAATGGCGGCAGGCAGGCGATGTCGAGGGGTTGCATGACCGGGGGCGCGTCCCGCAAGCCCCGCCCTGCGGGCGGGGAGCTTCACTTGACCGCGGCAGGAAACCGGGCAAAAGACAGGTGGAAGAGCACAACAGGGGACGGAGGGAAGGGAAGTTCGGGGAGAAAAAATGGGAAAAATCAAGATTTATTTACACCAGCGGGCGGGGAACCCCGTTTATTTGTTTTATGCTCTTGTTATCATTGAGCAATAAAAGATAACGGTCATTTTTTACTTGCAATCGCCGCCATTGATTTGTAACATTTGCAAAAATAATGTTGCAGCGGGTGCATGTAGTCGTCTTTAACCAACCTGACCTTCCGGTCGCCTGATCCCGCTCATACTCCCCAGCGAAAACTCACGTGAAAAAAGCCGTGCCACAGGACTAGCCGGATGGGGGATCGGACAGGAGAAAGAAGGGTGAAAGACATGAGAGCTATGAAATTCCTCGCTCTCCTCGGGATGATCATCGGGGTTATCTCGCTGACAAGTCTCAATTTTTCCGACGAGACCCTTGTCAGTTTCGAACAGGAAATCAACTTCGGATCTGAAATCGACTGGCAGCAGGAACATGCCGTGGAGATGATTGCCGGTCATCTCGCGGAAAAGAACGCCCTCATCCCCGACGAGGAGCTTCGCGAGGTGGCGAGAACCATGTACGATGCCTCGCGGCGTTACTCTGTCGATTACCGTCTCGTGCTGGCCGTCATGGATGCCGAGAGCAACTTCCGCCAGAATGTCGTGTCCGATTCCGGGGCCATCGGGATCATGCAGGTCATGCCCGTCGTGGCTCGCACGTTTTCGCAGGAGGTGGGAATTCCCTACGAGCCCGACGTGCTGCACGACCCCCACACGAATGTGCGCTTCGGCGTCTACTACCTCTCCTGGCTGAGCCGTTACTATGACAACCACTACGCAGTCCTTTATGCCTACAATGTGGGTTACACGCGCGCCAGGCAGAACATGCAGAGAAACAGCGAGCCGAAGACGTGGTACACGAAGAAGGTCATGGAGGAATACGAGCGGAACCGCTCGCGGCTGCCGGGCGTCTGATCCGGCAGACCCGGAGAGCCTGAGGTAGAACTGCCTGAGTGCTTGAGTGTCTAAGTGTCTGAGTGAAGAAAAACGCCCGACATTCGGGGATACGGCAAAAGAAAAACCCCCGCTTCCGGTATCGGAATGTCGGGGGTTTTTTTGAGTCTTTTGCCGCGGCTTGTATTTTTCCGATCTTCACCTCTTCACTCAGGCACCCAAACACTCAGACACTGATTCCTGTCATTTCCACCAGTCCGAAAACCGGAAGCTCGCCCATCGCTCGTTCATGCTCTCCCAGAGCGGCCAGAGGATATTGATGTAGTCGTCCGTCCAGGGTGTCGCCGTTCTCAGCCCGTCGCCTGGACCGAAGGGGATCCAGCCTCGTTCAACAAGCTTCTTCAGCCGCTCCGGGTTCCTCGAAAGGGCCACACACCATGTCGCGCTCTGATTGGCCTTCAGCTGGGTTTTCGGCGTGGGCACATTGATTGTGCCCGCAAGCCCCATCTGTTGGGCCACCGCCTTGAGAACGGGCCGCAGCTCGTAGTAGCGGTTTGACACGTGAAACAGGATGACCCCGTCGTCGTCGAGGCGCTCGAGGTAGATCTCGATGGCCTCCCGGGTCAGCAGGTGGGTCGGGATGCCGTCACCCGTGAAGGCATCCATGTGGATGATGTCGTAAGGCGGCTCGTCGCGGCCGATCTTCTGCAAGGACAGCCTGCCGTCCCCCACGATCACCCGGACATCCCCCGGGCAGTCATTCAGATAGCTGAACCAGTGCCTGGCGATCTGCTCGTTGTCCGGATCGATCTCGTAGTAGGTCATGGACTCGCCCGGCTTGACATAGGCCGCCGCGGCGCCTGCCCCGAGCCCCAGCACGGCCATCCTGCGGACGGGCGGGGTCGTCTCGTATACATCGGAGATCCCGCCGCCGATGAAATAATACATGATGGGTTCCATGCGCTGATCCTCATCGAGGATCTGGGCGCCGTGGATGGTGCGTCCGTGAAGGAGCTGACGCACGTCCGCAGGGTATTTTTGAACGTCCCAGATCGTATAGGTGCCGTAGAAGTTCCGGTGGCGGAAACGCACGGGCTCCTTCATGGTCTCCCATCCCTCCTTCACAATGAGGAAGACAAGGAAGGCAACGACCACGGCACGGGCCACGACGGCCACATACGAGAGGCTGGTGCGCAGGCTCGTAAAGGGCTTCCCGCGGCACCACCAGAGCGTGGGGGCGAAGAGCACGACGATGATCGGGTACTCGAACAGGGCCGGGAAGACGAAAGGCGCGCCCAGGCTGATGAGGGCGCCCCCGATCCAACCGCCCAGGGCAGACGAGAGATAGAAGTTCGTCAGGTGCGAAGCCGGGGGGCGAAGTTCGTAGAGTGTCCCGTGGGATACCAGGCAGATCAGGAAAAAGACCGCGAGGTGCCCGAGGATGGCAAGCCAGTGCACCGGCCCCAGCAGGTACACGAGCATCCCGGCAAGCAGGATCTCCGGCCACAGGTTTTTTATCACCCGGGGCACGCCGCCCCCTGTCCGGAACGTGACGATGAAGCTGCCCAGGTACAGGGCAAGCGGGAGGATCCACGTGAGCGGAAAAGAACCGACTTCGAGGGCGATGTAGTTCGTAACGGCAAGCAGGAATGCCGAAGGGAGGCAGGAGAGCAACAGCCACCTGCCGTAATCGGTCCGGCCGATTGTCGTTGCCGCGACGTCGATCTGCTCCGGCCCGCGCGCCGCTGCAGACCCGAGACGGGGGCGCAGGAGGTACCACGAAGCCACGACGAGGGCAACGTAAAGGACGTAGGTCAGGCTCCAGGCAACGCTCTGCAGCTTCACCCCCATGAGAGGCTCGGCAATAAAGGTGTAGCCCAGGAGCGCAATGAGCGAGCCCGCGTTGGAGGCCGCGTAGAGCGGATAGGGATCGTGGTGCTGCCCCACCCGCGAGTGCGTCAACCACGCCTGAGCGACAACGGCCGTTGTCGACAGTACGGCGAACGGCATGGCCACGTACAGGGAGAGCACGGAGAGAAGATGCAGCAGGGGGGCGTGCGGATCAGGCTGTGCGTGGAGCTGCAGAGGCAGATTGATCAGGGGCAGGGCGAGGATGGCCATGTGCCACACGCCGAGCTTCCTGGCGAAGAGGTGGGCGTAAAGGTACCCGATGAAGAGAACCGCCTGGAAAAACATCAGGCAGGTAAGCCAGACATGGGCAGCCCCGCCGAAGTAGGGTGTCAGTAACCGCCCGGCCAGCGGCTCGAGCCCGAAGAGCAAAATGGCCCCCACGAAAACCATGCCCGTGAGGACAACCATGGCGATCCGATGGGTTTCCCGATCTGCCTGCTGTTCCTGTGCCATTCAACATGCCTCCAAAAGCCGCTTCCCCATACCGCTAATCGGGGTGTTCGTCCAGCAGTTTTTTCAGGGGAGATCAACAAGCGGAAAGTCACTGACTGCACGGCTGTGCAAGGGGCCCGGCCAGGCCAAAAGAGAGGCGCCCCGCACGTGCGGAGCGCCTCTCTCGGAGATGATTTCAGAGGGGCTCTTCCGGTTCATTTCGGCAGAGCGCAGCGGCCGTAAGGGAATTTTCCCGCTGTCTCGACGATGAGCTCATCCCCCTTGAACCAGAAGGACCTGTTTGCGTCGCCGTACTTGGCCCCGGTGTCCGAGGGAATCTTGGGAAGGGTGAAGGCCCCATCGTCCACGTCGATCACAACCCTCTCGCCGCCCATCTGGTATCGTGCCTCGATGGTCTTTCCGTTATCGCAGAAATAGATGTTTTGATGGCATCCGCTCATCATGAGCAGGCCGGCCGGCAGCAGGGCACAAACCAGGGCGAACTGAATGCGATGACCGATGCTCTTCACGAATCCCATAAAATGCCCTCCCCGCATTTATCGTCGTTTCCCATTTTTTTCTTTCCGAAGGTCCGCCGCCGTTTTCCGGATTTCCGTGATGTCCGAGACCATCTTGCTCCAGCCATACCAGAGGGCGTAGTCCGGGTTGGAATGGAAGGCACCCTGGAAGGTCCGCATCCGGTGCTCCAGGAACATGAGGTAGAGTTTCTGCTCGATTGCCGTCGGCGCGTCGTGGAAGGAGAGCAGGTCAGGGTAGGGGTATGCGTAATACGGCGACTTTGTGATGATCTTGTCCCGGTACAGGCCTGCCACGATCTCGGTGGCCTCGGCCAGCAGCCGGTCCGACTCGCGGACCATGCCGTCGCTCTTTTCGAGCTCGCCCTGGGCAAACTCGGGCGAGTGGCACTGGCGGCAGTTGGCGAACATCCGGTCGCGCTCTTTCTGCCATTCTTCCTGGGTCGTCCGGAAGACGTCGAGGTCTTTGAGTACGCCGAAGCGGGCCGTTTCTTTTCCTGCGGGGTCCAGGGCCCCCAGGCCCTTGAGGATTGTCGTCCGGTCCGCGGCCCACTTCTTGTCCTCGGGCATTGGAAGCCGGACCGCCAAAAACCCCCAGGCCGTGCGCACGCCGTGATTGCCGCCTGACATGTGGCAGCTCTGGCAGGTGGGGGCCGAAGCGTTTTCGGGAATGACGCCAGTTTGCTTCAGGAGGTAGCGCACCCCGTGCTTGGAGGTGGAGTACATCTCCCACTGGGCGTGGTCGATACCCATGTGGCACGTCTGGCAGGCCTGAGGCTGCAGGGCCTCTTTCCTGGAGAAGAGATGCCGGGTGTGACAGGAATCACAGGAGGCAACCCCGAACTGGCCTCCCCGTTTTCTGAGTTCCTTCACCTCCTCATCCGTCTTGATGCCGACCTTGTGGCAGCCTCCGCACCCCTTCATGCCGTCCATCAGGGCCATGGGCTGCATGTGGAAGGTGGGCATGGCCTTCATCGCGGCCCATGCCTTGGCGTGCTTGCCGTCCTTGAACTGCTTCACCTGGGTGCCGTGGCAGTAGGCGCAACGCTCGGGCCCCGGGACTTCGGCCTTGTCCACGGTCTCTTTGGAATAATGCTTGTCGCTGTGACAGACGGCGCAGTCAACTCCCTTCTGGCTGTGCTTGCTCAACTTCCAGTCTTCGACCACCCCCGGAGTTGTGGCGGTGTGGCAGAGAACACAGTTCTTCGCAGAGGCAATCTCTTTGGGCTCCGTGGGGTAGTTTGCCTTGACCCATTCGTTCCACCCGCCCTCCAGGGCGTATGCCTTTGTGTACCCCCGCTTGTAAAGCTCAACCGCCCCCCGGGCAGCCGTGTACTCCTGAGGTCAGGCTCAGTAGAGGACGTAGGTCTTGTCCTTCGGGTTATTCTTGACGAATTCGTCGAACTGTTCCGGCTGAACGAAAACCGCCCCGGGCAGTTTCCTGTCGCTCTGTTCGTACTGCTTGATGAAGCGGATGTCCACGATGACGACGTCGGGTTTCCCGAGCATGTCCCGGACCTGCTCTTTTGTCAGGCGGGGCACTTGTTCAACGGTCGTCGGCGGGGCCGTGTACCCCGTGAGCGCAACCAGGATCAGTGCGGTCGCAATGGAGAGGATCAGACAAGTTCTCGGCTTCATGTCGGGTGCCTCCTGGCGCGTGTTCAATCCGTGCTTTCGGATCGGAGAGCTCGGATCTGTCGACGGTAATCGGACGTTCAAATCTACACTTTTTCGGGATGGGTGCCAATCATTTTCTCGATCTCATACATCGGTTCATGCGGCATCAGGGGGCATCACGCTCCGGTATTGAAGTCGGGGCGACATGGACGTATACTGAAGCTGTCTTTTCATGATGACGATCGTCTATTGATCGAAAGGAGGCAACCCATGAAGGAGCTGTTCGAAAGCACGATGCTGTATTTCTTCATCCTGCTGATCCTTGTGTCGGGGTGCGCCCCGTCGCGCGTTTACACGGAGGGAGTCCTGGCGAAGGACTACAGGACGATGTCCACCGAGGAGCTTCAGCGCTATTCCGTCACTCTTCAGGACGAGATCGCCCGGGTGGAAAAGGGCGCCCCGGCTCCCGCCGGCGAAAGCCGGGAAAATTACCTGTCGGACCTGCGATCGACCCGTTACGACGTACAGAGGCAGATCGAAGACAGAAATCTGATGCGGCTCGAAGAACAGAAGGGCCGATCCGATCAGCGAAGCCCGTTTGCCCTGCCCTGATGGCGTTTCCCGTTTTCCCGTGACGCACGGAGACCGGCCCCGCGAACACACTCGGAAGCGGACTTCGCGGTTCAGAAGACGGGGAATCCGATGCCCCCGGGGCGGAAATGGAAAAGGAGGGTTGTCTCTATGCCGACGAAATTCAGGGTGGCTGTTCTGTTCGCAATTGCGTCAATCCTGCTCCTGCTGGGGTGCGCTGCGCCGCGTCCCTATTCCGAGGGGATCCTCGCCACGAGCGATACGTTCATGTCGCCCGACGAGCTGCAGAGTTACGGATTGAAGATCGATCAGGAAATCGACCGGGTGAACGGGGGGGGAGCCGTGCCGGCCGGCGTGTCCCGCGAGGCCTACCTCGAAGACCTGAAAGCGCGGCAAAAGGACGTCCAGTCGCGGATCATGATGGCCGAGCATCTCAAGCAGAAGGATGAATTCCAGGACAAGTATCCTTCACCGTAAAGAGGGTGAGGGGCTTGAATGCGTATCGATCGATTGCATCGAAATGCATGGGATGTTGGTTCGGCCCGTTGTTCATACGAAGCGTCAAGTGCCCGCATTTATTCCGTTTGACTTTGCCCTGGGCCTTGCTCTATAAGGAGCGTCTGGTGCACTGACTATGTCCGCTACAATTGACCTGACCAACCTGGATCGCCATTATGAATATACGCTCCTCCTGAACGGGCAGGAGAGCGCAAACCTGCCCCCGCTGAAGGGCGTGAGCGTTGATGTGCCCCCCGGGAAATATGAATTGTCTTTCCGGGCCAAATCCGATAATGAACTGCCCGTTGAATGCAAGCCGATCCAGCTGACCATCCAAGACGGGAAAACCATCGCCCTGCAGGTGAACACGGTCAATTTGTCTGTCCGGGTCCTCGATGCGGAAGGCACCCAGCTCAATGGAAAATTAGGCTTCCTGTGCGGGAAGTGCGGCGATGGAGTGTATGTCGAAAATCCCATTGAATAGCATCCCCGCCGTTATATAATCCCGGTCACTTATGAAGCCATCGGCATCGGAGCACGATCTCACCTTTCTGTCGCGGCTGCGGAGAAAACTCCTCGGCAAGCCTCGCGACATCAACGAACCCACCGTCTTCCACAAGATCTCCCTCATTCCCATAATGGCCTGGATCGGACTGGGCGCCGACGGCTTGTCTTCGTCATCTTATGGTCCCGAGGAAGCCTTCAGGGCCTTGGGCCCGCATACCTATCTTGCCGTGTTCCTGGCCCTGGCAACGGCGTTCACCGTCATCGTCATCTGCTATGCCTATTCCCGCATCATCGAGCATTTTCCACACGGAGGAGGGGGCTACGTCGTTTCGACCCATACCATCAGTGACAGCGCCGGCGTCATCGCGGGGTCGGCCCTCCTCGTGGATTACGTCCTTACAATCGCTGTTTCCCTGGCTTCCTGCGGCGACGCCATTTTCAGTTATCTGCCGCCGGCTTGGTTGCACTACAAGCTCGCCGTCGTGTCCTTTCTCATCATCGTCATGCTTTTCCTGAACCTGCGCGGCGTCAAAGAGTCCGTCACCGTCCTGGCGCCGATCTTCGCCGTCTTTATCGTGACCCACATCCTCCTGATCGGTTACGGGATCCTCAGCCATTCCGAACGCGTGGATCCGCTGATCCACGAGCTCAGGGGAAGCCTCAACCAGGATATGATCTCCATAGGCTTCCTGGCAATCCTCGCGATTTTTCTCCGGGCCTTCTCCCTGGGGGGAGGGACCTATACGGGGATCGAGGCTGTCTCCAATGCCATGAACATCATGCGCGAACCCAAGGTCCAGACGGGCAAGCGGACGATGGTCTACCTGGCAGCCTCGCTGGCGATCACGGCCGGGGGACTGCTCATCTGCTATTTATTGTATTCCATCAAGCCCGTCGAGGGGCGGACCCTGAATTCCATCCTGGCCGACGCGACGTTCGCAGAATGGCCCCTTGGAGCGGCCCTAGCCTTCATCACGATCCTCTCCGAGGGGGCCCTTCTCATGGTGGCCGCCCAATCGGGGTTTGTCGGCGGGCCGTCCGTCATGGCGAACATGGCCGTCGACTCCTGGCTCCCCCGCCGCTTTACGGCCCTGTCGGAGCGCCTGACCATGCAGAACGGCGTGTTCCTCATGGGAGGGGCCGCCATGCTCGTCCTGTTCTATACGGGGGGATCCGTATCTGCACTGGTCATCATGTACTCCATCAACGTCTTTCTGACGTTCTCCCTGTCCCAGTTTGGAATGATGCGTCTTTGTGTGCGAACCCGGCACCAGGACCCGGACTGGAAAAGGCACATCGTCATCCATGTCATCGGCTTTATACTCTGTGTGACCATCCTGGCGGTCACTGTTTTTGAGAAGTTTGAAGAGGGCGGCTGGGTTACCCTGATGCTGACAACCAGCTTGATTGGATTGTGCTACCTGATTCGCCGCCACTACTCGAAGGTCGCCCTCAGCGTCCGGCAGATAGAGGACCTTCTTTCAACAACCCCCCCCGGGGGACAGTACAACCACGAGCCTCTCGATCCGAAAGAGAGGACGGCCATCATGCTGGTGAGCGGCTTCAACGGCGCCGGGATTCACGCCTGGCTCTCCGTCTTCCGGGAGTTCCCCAAGCTCTACAGGAATTTCATCTTTGTGTCGGTGGGGGCGATCGATTCGGGCTCCTTCAAGGGCCGGGACGAGGTGGATGCCCTGAAGGCCTCCGTAGTCGATCAATTGCAGCAATACGCGACTCTCTGCCGCTCCTACGGCTTCCCCGCCGATTACAGGACCGACGTGGGCACCGACGTGGTCGAGGCGGCAACGGACCTGATCGAATCGATCGTCAAAGAATTTCCCCGATCCACAGTCTTTGCCGGGCAACTGGTCTTTCAGCATGAGATGCCCTTCCAGCGAATCCTTCACAACGAGACGGCCTTTGCCATCCAGAGGCGGCTGCAGTTTGCGGGGATTACGGCCGTGATCCTGCCGGTCCGCGTCCTTACCTAGTTATTCTCAACTCCATCGATCACAAAGCGTCCGTTATTCCCGCCGGCTCAGCCATGAAGGCAGGACACGATGCTGGGAAAATACGGTTCAGCGGCCAGTCTTCTTGAGAAAGGCATCCAGGCCCGTCCTGTATGCGTCGGCCGAAAGGAAGAGGGCGTCGTTGTGACCGCCCCGAAGTTTGATGAAGCCTTTCGGTTCCGGCGCCGCCTCGAAAAGTGCTACTCCCTGATTGAAGGGCGCGATCTCGTCATCAGGACTGTGGATGACCAGCACGGGACAGTGCACTTTTTTTACGTGATCGAGCGTGTTGTACTCGAAGCGGGCAAGCCACCGCACGGGAAGGAAAGGGTAGTGGTAGCCTGCAATGTCAACAAAGCTTGTAAACGTGGAATCGAGGATGAGCGCTGCAGGCGTTTTCTCTGCAGCGAGCTTGGCTGCGATGGGGCCGCCCAGGGATTGACCGTAGAGAAGGATCTGTCCGGCAGGCACCTTCCGGCTCTCCGTCAGGTAACGCCAGGCCCCCGCGACGTCGCTGTAGGTCCCGTCCTCTGATGGTTTTCCTTTGCTTTGTCCATAACCCCTGTAATCGTAGATGAACGTGGAAAGGCCCACGCTGTGCAGGATCTCGACGAAGGGGAGATTGTAGGAGATGTTCCCGCCGTTTCCGTGGCTGAAGAGGACGACCCCGCGGTTTCTCTGTGACGGCACGTACCAGGCCGAAAGCTGCACGCCGTCGGCGGCATCGAAGGAAATCTCCTCGTAGGCCATCCCCCTGTCCCTCGGCGTGGCGATGATCTGAGCGTCGGGGAAGTAGACAAGCCGCGACTGCAGGAAGAACATCAAGGCGAGAACCCCCGTGATGGAGATGGCAATCGCGCGAAGGGCCGATGAGATCATGGATGCATTTCTGGAAAACGATCACGCCCTGCCGTGACAGGGCAAGAAGGGCAGGGCCGGAGAATGCGCCCTGCCCCTTCTTGCAGGAATGTTCTTTTCCTCTCCCAGTGGGTCAGGCCGCCCTTTCACTTAGGGAACGGCTTGAGCGCTCCCGGCTTGTTATCTGGCACGGCGGTCCGCGTGCCGTTCATGACCATGGCGAGGAACGTATAGTACCCGTTGATGCCGAGGGTGTCGATCACGCCCTGTTCGCCGAAACGCTTCAACACCCTGTCATAGGTCACGTCGGTGATGCTCTTGTTGGTGTGCAGCTCCGTGCAGAAGTTGTAAATCATTTCTTCATCGTCGCTCATGCCGACGGGGCGACGGCCATCGGCGATTGCCAGGATCACGTCGGGTTTGATTCCTTCCTTGAGGGCGATGGGCTCATGGATCGCCCACTCCACCTGCTGGGTCCATTGGCGCGCCACGATCAATATGACGAGTTCCGTGAGTCGTGTACCGATGGCGCTTTTGTATCTCAGGTATTCGCCGATTTTCTGGGCCCGATCCATGAGCTCGGGGCTGCGGATGAGAGTGGTGAAGGGATTATAGAGTGCGCCGCGGGGGCCCTTGATGATTTCATCGGCATACTTTTTCTGGAGAGCGTTCATCTTGTCGAGAGGGATGGCGGGCATCCGGTCCTGGGCGAAAGCGCCGAAAGAGAAAACCACGATAATGGAAAGGGCAACGATGAGACACAGGAGCTTTTTCTCAAATGGTTTCATGACGCACCTCCCTGTTGATCATGGATCCGACGGATCCATATTGCAGATTACCCTGGAAAAATTGAGGGGAGCCTCATCGGCTCCCCTTCTTCATGTTCAAACCCTGTCTTTCAGGACCGCGCCCGTGCTCCCCGATGTGACGAGGCTGGCGTACCGGGAGAGGTAGCCCGACTGGATCCTGGGCTTCGGCGGTTTCCAGGCCTTCTTGCGCCGTTTCAGTTCCTCGGCGCTCACCAGGAGGGCGATCTTGCGCTTCGGGATGTCGATGGCGATGCGGTCGCCTTCCTTGACGAGCGCAATGGGGCCGCCTTCGGCCGCCTCGGGCGAGATGTGCCCGATCGCGGCGCCCCGCGAGCCGCCGCTGAAGCGCCCGTCGGTGAGCAGCGCCACCGACTCGGCCAGGCCCATGCCGGCCAGCGCCGACGTGGGCGCGAGCATCTCGCGCATCCCCGGGCCGCCCTTGGGTCCCTCGTAGCGGATGACGACAACGTCGCCCGCCTTGATCTTCCCGCCGAGTATGGCCTCGATGGCGTCGTCCTCGCTGTCGAAAACGCGCGCGCGGCCTTCATTGACCAGCATGCCTGGGGCCACGGCAGAGCGCTTCACGACGCCGCCTTCGGGTGCGATGTTGCCCTTGATGACGGCCAGGCCGCCGTCGGGGCTGTACGGATCCTTGATGGAGCGGATCACAGAGTAATCCCAGACCCGGGCCTCTTTGAGATTTTTCGCCACGGGGCCCGATACGGTCAGCGCCTTCCCGTTGATGACACCGAGCTGGCTGATTTCCTTCATGACCGCCTGCACGCCGCCGGCCGCCTCGAGATCTTCGATGTGATGGGCCCCTGCGGGGCTCAACTTGCAGATGTTGGGGGTCTTGGCGCCGATCTGGTTGAACAGCTCCAGGTCGAGCCGGATGCCCGCCTCGTGGGCGATGGCCGGAAGGTGAAGAACGGTGTTCGTCGAGCCGCCCAGCGCCATGTCCACGGCGATGGCATTCTTGAAGGCCTCCATCGTTGCGATGTCGCGGGGCAGGAGCTTTTTCTTCACGAGCTCCATGACCTGCATCCCGGCCTCCTTGGCCAGGCGCAGCCGCGCCGAGTCGACAGCCAGTACGGTCCCGTTGCCCGGAAGGCCCATCCCGAGGGCCTCGGTCATGCAGTTCATCGTGTTGGCCGTGTACATGCCGGAGCAGGACCCGCAGCCCGGGCAGGCGCAGTCCTCGAGTTCCTTGAGCTGCCGTGCCGTCATCTTCCCCGACTTGACGGCGCCCACGCCCTCGAAGACGGTGATGAGGTCCACGGGCTTGCCGCGAAGCTTCCCCGCCAGCATGGGCCCGCCGCTGATAAAGATGGAAGGGATGTTCAGCCTCAGGGCCGCCATGAGCATGCCCGGCACGACCTTGTCGCAGTTGGGGATGAAGACAAGGCCGTCGAAGGGGTGGGCGATGGCCATGATCTCGACGGAGTCGGCGACCAGCTCGCGGCTCGCGAGCGAGTACTTCATGCCCACGTGGCCCATGGCGATGCCGTCGCAGACGCCGATGGCGGGGAACTCCACGGGCGTGCCCCCGGCCATGCGGATGCCCGCCTTCACCTGCTCGGTGATGGTGCGCAGGTGGATGTGCCCCGGGATGATCTCGTTGTACGAGTTGACCACGCCGATCAGGGGGCGGCCGATCTCCTCGTCGGTGTAACCCATGGCCTTGAAGAGGGACCGGTGGGGTGCCCTCTCAACGCCTTTTTTCATCAGATCGCTTCGCATGTTTCCCTCCCTTTTGGATGCAGATGTTCTCTTTATGCCATAAGGCAAAGGGAGGGTCAACCTTCGGCCCCCTCCCCCTGAAAATTACGAAGATCGGAAGCGCGGAAGATCAGAAGATCGCATAAAGAGTCAGGGCCTTCCTCCGTCTTTTGCCGCTCTTCCGCTCTTTTTCACTTCCTCACTTCTATTTCTTGCGCCGCTCCGGCCTGAGGGACCGCACAACGGCGCCGGCCTGCCACATCTCGGAGTTGCGCATCGAGTCAAGCTCCTTCTGCAGCTTTTCCCGGTAGTCGGGCATGCTGTTGACTCTCAGGACGATCTCCGTCTCCTTGCCGGTCTTCACGCGATCATAGAGTTCGCTGAAAACGGGCGCCACGGCATCGCGGAAGCGGTCCTTCCAGTCCAGGGCCCCGCGCTGGGCCGTGGTGCTGCAGTTGGCGTACATCCAGTCCATCCCGTTCTGGGCGACCAGCGGCATGAGGCTCTGGGTGAGCTCCTCCACGGTCTCGTTGAAGGCCTCGCTGGGGCTGTGGCCGTGCTTGCGCAGCTCGTTGTACTGGGCCTCGAGGACGCCGGCCAGGCACCCCATCAGCACGCCGCGCTCGCCCGTAAGATCGCTCCAGACCTCGTGCTCGAAACTCGTCGGGAAGAGGTAGCCGGACCCGATGGCCACGCCGACGGCGAGTGTGCGCTCGAGGGCACGTCCCGTTGCGTCCTGGAAGACGGCGTAGCTCGAGTTGATGCCGCTGCCGGCCAGGTAATTGTCGCGCACGGTGCGCCCGGCTCCCTTGGGGGCCACCAGGATGACATCGATGTCGGCAGGCGGGATCACGCCCGTCTGCTCCTTGTAGACGATGGAAAACCCGTGAGAGAAGTAGAGGGCCTTCCCCTTGGTCAGGTAGGGCTTCAACTCGGGCCACAGGGACTTCTGCTGGGCATCGGACATGAGATACTGCAGGATCGTGCCCCGCTTTGCGGCCTCCATGAGGGGGAAGAGCGTCTTGCCGGGGACCCAGCCTTCTTCGATTGCCTTCTTTGTGTTGTACTCCTCGCCGACGATGACGTTGATCCCGTTGTCGCGCAGGTTCAGCGCCTGGCCGCGCCCCTGTACGCCGTAGCCGATGATGGCCACGACCTCGTCCTTGAGAACCTTGCGGGCCTTCTCCAGGGTAAATTCCTCAGAGGTGATGACTTCCTCGACCACCCCGCCGATGTTGAGCTGTGACATGGGTTCCTCCTTCTTTTGTGGTTAGTGGTTCGTGTCTAGTGTCTAGTGACGGGAGTTTTGCGTCAATGTCCGGCCGCTCTATTGAACGGCGGTTGAAAGCGGCCCGGAATTCAAGCCCGAAAAAAAGGGCAAATATCCCCCTGCTTTTTTTCCGGCACGAAACACAAGCCACTAACCACTAGCCACTGATTTTCAATTCTTGCGTTCCAGTGCGGCGATGCCCGTGCGGGCGATGTCGTCGATCCCGAGAGGCTTCAGGGTCTCCAGGACCTTGTCGACCTCGGCCTTGCTCCCCCTGTACTCCAGGACGCAGTGATCGGAATTGAACGTCAGAATCTTGCAGTTGAGCTGGTTGATCGTCCGGATCAACTCGCTTTTGCTGTCCGCCGTGAGGCTCATCCGGATCAGCACCAGTTCCCGCTTGACCGTCTCCACGTCGGTGAGGTTTTCCACCTTGATGACGTCGATGAGACGCGCAAGCTGCGCCTCGATCTTCTGCACGGTGGCCTTCGTGCCGACCGTGGTCAGGATGATCTTGGAGACCTCGGGGTTGATCGTGACGTCCACGCAGAGCGTCTCGATGTTGTACCCCTTGCCGCCGAGGGTTCCCGCCACGCGGGCCAGAACGTCGGGCTTGTTGTTGACCAGGATGGAAATGACGTTTTCTTTCTTGTCCATGCTTCCGCGCCTTCCTTTAATATGAATTCCGGGCCGCCCTTCGGCGGTCCCGTCTCGTTTCTGCTTTCCTCGATTCTCGTTCCTCGAGCCTCGATCCTGTCTTAGTTCGTCATCTCCCTCGTCCCCAGCGTCATCTCGCTGATCGAAGCCCCGGGTCTCACCATGGGGTAGACGCACTCCTCGCGGGCCACCTGGAAGTCCATGAGGCAGGGCCTGTTGCTGATGAGCCCCTTTTCGAGGACGGGCCGGATCTCGTCGGGCGTCTTCGCCCGGAAGGCCTCCCAGCCGTAAGCCTCGGCCACCTTCACGAAGTCGGGCTGGAAGGTCATGTCCGTGTTGGAGTAGCGCTTCTCGTAGAAGAGCTCCTGCCACTGGCGCACCATGCCGAGGTAGCCGTTGTTCAGCAGGACGATCTTCACGGGGATGTTGTACTGCATGCACGTGGCCATCTCCTGGATGTTCATCTGGATGCTGCCGTCGCCGGCGATGTCCACGACGATCCGGTCGGGGAAGGCGAGCTTCACGCCCATCGCCGCCGGGAAGCCGTAGCCCATTGTCCCGAGACCGCCCGAGGAGATGAACGTGTTGGGGTCGTCATACTTGTAGAACTGGGCCGCCCACATCTGGTTCTGGCCCACCTCGGTGGTGATGAGGGCCTTGCCCTTCGTGATCTCGTGGAGCGTCTCGATGACGCACTGGGGCTTGATGACCTTGCCGTCCTGGCAATAACTGAGCGGCGCCTTCTTCTTCCAGGACTCGATCTCGCCGAGCCAGTCCTTGCGCTCCGCATCGGTTGCCGCGTAGTTGTTGTCCTTGAGGAGGCGGATGATGTTTTCGAGGGCGCTCTTCGCGTCGCTCACAATGGGCAGGTCCACGACGATGTTCTTGTTGATCGAAGAGGGGTCCACGTCGATGTGGATGATCTGGGCGTTGGACGCGAAGGTGTCGATCTTGCCCGTCACGCGGTCGTCAAAGCGGGCCCCGATGCAGATCAGAAGGTCGCAGTGGCTGATGGCCATGTTGGCAAAATAGGTGCCGTG
Organism: Syntrophales bacterium; assembly: GCA_035685905.1. Lineage (GTDB taxonomy): Bacteria > Desulfobacterota > Syntrophia > Syntrophales > UBA2192 > UBA2192. The sequence continues at coordinate 10,025 of DASRZY010000280.1, read as the reverse complement.
CATTCCCGGCATTCCGAGGAAGAGCGGGTCCGATCCCGGGAATGCGCCGAGGCCCATGAGGGTCGATGTGACAGGGAGCTTGGCCCTTCTGGCGAAGGCCCGCAACTCCTCCGACGCCTTTCCCAGGAGGATGCCGCCGCCGGTCATCAGCACGGGCCGCTTCGAGGCCCTCAGCATCTCGAGGAGCTGGACGTATTTCTTGGAGGACGGTTTGGGCGGCAGCGACAGTCTCGTCGGGTCGACCTTGATCTTCGAGGGGTCGTAATCGATCTCTGCGGCGATGACGTTCTTCGGCAGATCCACGAGCACCGGCCCGGGGCGTCCCGTGCGGGCGATGTGGAAGGCCTCGTGGATGGTGCCGGCCAGCTCGTCGGGATTGCGGACGAGATAGTTGTGTTTGCTGCAGGGGCGGGTGATGCCCGTGATGTCGCACTCCTGGAAGGCGTCGTTTCCGATGAGATGCGTGGGCACCTGCCCCGTGAAGACGACGATGGGGATGGAGTCCATGTTGGCCGTGGCGATCCCGGTCACGGTGTTCGTGGCCCCGGGACCGGAGGTGGCCAGCGCCACGCCAACCTTTCCTGTTGCGCGGGCGTAGCCGTCGGCGGCATGCACGGCCGCCTGTTCATGGCGGACGAGGATGTGCTTGAAGCCGCTTCGGTACAACTCGTCATAGATGTCGATGACGGAGCCACCGGGGTAGCCGAACATGACGTCCACTCCCTCCGCCTTCAGGCATTCGATCAAGATCTGGGTTCCTTTCATTTTCACGGGACTACCTCCTCCGATCATGAATGATAATGATAGCGATAGAAAAAAAGCCGCGAACGTTTTTTCCGTTGCGGCTTTCCTGTAAGAAAAAGCCGCGGTCTTTCGGGGGCCGCGGCTCGTTTTGCTCTATGTTTCCATCAGAGAGTGCGAGCTGCGGTCCCCGCCTGTACGATGACGACGACTACGACGACCGGGATGCTCGTAATAATTTGATGGATCATGAATGCTCTCCGGTTGTAAAAAAACGAATCCCCTTATCCAATAAAACCGCTCGGTTGTCAAGTATTTTTTCTTTCTTTGCCTCGAGGCTTGCGGCTCGTGGCCGCCGGCCTCGGGCCGGCTAGGGCCTCACGGCCTCGCCGGAGTCCTCGCTTGTTGCGGCAGAGTACTCTTTCGGCGCTGTGCCCTCGAGGAAGCTCTCGAAAACGGAATCCTTCGTCCCGGGGCCTGCGAGGAGGCCCGTCTTGGGGTCGATGCGGGCAAAGACGATCCCCTCGGGCGCGGTGAAGGCCTCCACCGGTTTTCCCGCCAGGGCCTGCTCCATGAAGTAGAGCCAGATGGGGGCCGCAGCCCGGCCGCCCACGCCGGAGCGTCCCATGGTCTTCTCCGCGTCGAAGCCCACCCACACGCCGGCCACCAGAGACGGCGTGTAGCCGATGAACCAGGCGTCGAAGTAGTCGTCCGTGGTCCCCGTTTTGCCGGCCACCGGCCTGCCGATGGCCTTTACCCGCTCGCCCGTTCCCTCCTGGATGACGTTCTGCAGCACCGATGTGGTGAGAAAGGCAATGCGCGGGTCAATGGCCTGTTCGACCTGGGGCGCCTGCTCCTCGAGGATGTGTCCGTGCCGGTCGACGATCTTGCGGATGAAGTAGGGCTCGACCCGCTTGCCGCTATTGGCAAGCACGCCGTAGCCGCGGATCATCTCCTGAAGGGTGACGGTTGAAGTCCCCAGGGCGAGAGTCAGGTCGCGGGTAAGAGGCGAGTTGATGCCCATGTTGTGGGCGTAGTCGATGACGTAGGCAAGCCCTGCCTCCTGGAGAACCTTGACGGTGACGACGTTGCGCGAAAACGTGAGCGCCGTCCGCAGTGTCGTGGGACCGAAAAATTTGTGCTCGAAGTTCTGCGGCTTCCACTCGCCCCGTGCGGCGTCATTGAAGATGATGGGCGAGTCGATGATCACCGATGCCGGCGTCATCCCTTTGTCGAAGGCGGCCGTGTAGACGAAGGGCTTGAAAGAGGACCCGGGCCGGCGCCTGGCCTGGGTGGCCCGGTTGAACTCGCTTTTCTTGTAATCCCGTCCCCCCACCATGGCCTTGATCTCGCCGGTCCTCACATCCATGCACAAAAGCGCTCCCTGGAGCTCGCCCGGCGCGAATTTCTCCCGCGTCTCCATCTCCTTGAGGCCCCGCTCCACGGCCTCGTTTGCCGCCTTCTGCATCTCCACGTTGATCGTCGTGTAGATCTCGAGCCCCTCCCGGTAGAGGGCGTCGGCGCCGTACTTCTCCAGGATGTAGCGCCGTACGTTCTCCGTGAAGTAGGGGGCGATCTTCTCCCGGGGCTTCGACGAGATGAGCTTGATGGGTTCCTTCAGGGCCTTGTCCCGGGCGGCCAGCGTGATGTAGCCGTCTTCCTGCATCCGGGTGAGAACGTAGGCCTGACGCTGGCGTGCCCGCTCCATGTTCACATAGGGGGAGAACCGGCTGGGCGCCTTGGGCAGCCCCGCGAGCACGGCCGCTTCGGAGAGCGTCAGGTTCCGGCTCGACTTGCCGAAGTAGCTCTGGGCCGCAGCCTCGATCCCGTAGGCCCCGTGGCCGAGGTAAATGTGGTTGAGGTAGAGCTCGAGGATCTCGGTCTTTTTCAGGTAGCGGTCGATCTTGTATGCGAGGATCGCTTCCCGGATCTTGCGCGTGAAGGTCCTCTCCGGCGAAAGGTAAAGCGAGCGGGCCACCTGCTGGGTGATGGTGCTGCCGCCCTGGACGATTTCGCCGGCGATCATGTTCTTGACGAAGGCCCGCAGGATGCCGATGAGATCAAGACCCTCGTGCTGGAAAAATCGGGCGTCCTCGCCCGCGACAAAGGCCTTGATGACCACGTCGGGGATCTCCGAAATGGGGACCACGTGGCGGTCTTCGGCAAAAAAGGAATCCACGAGTTCGTTTTTGTCCGAGTAAACACGGGTCGTCGTGTTCGGCCGGTAGTCCTTGAGGGCATCCACGCTGGGGGATTCATAGGCCAGGTACGCCACCAGTCCCGCAGCGCCTATACATGCCAGCAGCCCCAGGACGATCATGGCGGAAAAAAGCATGCGGAAAAAACGGCTCCGGCGGGCTCGCTTGACAATGACTCTTTTCAGGGATCGGTTATTCGGTTTCATTCAGGCTGTTCGTTGTCCGCATCGTCTTTCTTTCGCACGGCGAGCTTGGAGACGATGATTCCGACCTCGTAGAGGATGACCATGGGGATCGCCATCATGCACTGCGTAAAGGCATCCGGCGTGGGCGTGATGATCGCCGCGATGATGAAGCAGACCACGATGGCGTAGCGACGTGTCTTCGCCAGCTTGCGCGGCGTCACCAGGCCGATCTTCGTCATAAAGAAAAGAAAGACAGGGATTTCGAAAATAATCCCAAATGCGAGCAGGAGTTTCAGTGTGAGCGAAATGTATTCGCGAATGGAGAGCATGGGCTTGAGATAGTCCGTCGAAAATTCCAGGAAGAACTTGTATGCCGGCGGGAGCACCAGGAAATAGCCGAAGCAGACGCCGCCGACAAACAGAAGCGTGGAGGTGATGACGAAGGGGGCCACGAATTTCTTTTCTTTCGGGAAGAGGCCCGGTGATATGAACTTCCAGATCTGGTAGAGCACGAAGGGGCTGGCGATGAACAGCCCCACATAAAAGGCGACCTTGATGTAGGTGAAAAAGGCCTCGGGAAGTCCCGTGTATACCAGGTAGCCGTTTGCCGGCATAACGCTGATCAGGGGCTGTGCGATGATCCGGAAGAGGTCCTCAACAAAAGCGTAACAGCCCAGGAAGGCCACACCGATGGCGATCATGCTGCGGATAAGCCTCTTGCGCAGCTCCTCCAGGTGGGAGGTGAGTGGCATCTTGTCGTTTTCGGGTTCCGTCATAATAAAAAAATGGCGAAGGGCGAAAGGCAACTGACCTATGGCAAGAAACGGCTCGCGTCTGTTACCCGAGGCCTTTAGCCTTTATCCTTGCGCCTTGATCCTCATGCAGGTTTGTCTTTCTTCTCTTCCGCCGCTATGTAAGGATCGACAGGCTTCTGTTCTGTCGTCTCCCCTTCATTTCCCTTCGTCTTGACTTCGGGTTTGTCCTCGAGAATGGAATCCTTTACCTGGGTCATCTCCTTCTTGATGCCTTCGTCGAAGGTGCCCTTCACGTCGTCCATGGCATTCTTGAACTGGGCAACCCCCTTGCCCAGGGCCTTGGCAAGATCGGGCAGCTTTTTGGGCCCGATGAAGATGAGCGCCACGACGAGAATGATGATCAGTTCCTGCATGCCGATTCCGAACACGGCAACACCTCGGAAATTGCGTAATTATAACTAAATATAGTTTGTCATCCCCATTGTCAAGGCTTTTGACCGTCCCCGAGAGGGAATCCTTTTGATTTTTAAGGGATTGTGTGGTAATGAATCCCTTCTGATCTCACCCCGAAGGGAGTCCCTTATGGCTTCGGCGACTGGAATCGTAAAGGATTACCGGTACCTCCGTCACGAGACGGGCCATTACCACCCCGAATCCCCCAAGCGGCTCGAATCCATCTACAAGATGCTCGAAAGCCCTGAAATGGCTGGGAAATTCGTGGAAGTGAAACCGCGGGTCGCTCTTGACGAAGAGATCGAGATGATCCACAAGCACTCCTACGTGAAGATGATTGCCCAGTCTGCGGGAAAGGACCATACGTACCTCGATCCGGACACGGAGGCCTCCGCCGAGTCCTACGAGATCGCCAAGCTTGCCGTTGGAGGGTTTCTGAATGCAGTCGACGGTGTCGTGAAGGGCGATCTGCGCAACGCCTTTGCCTTCGTCCGGCCGCCCGGCCACCACGCAGAGGCAAACCGGGCAGCAGGTTTTTGCATCTTCAATAACGTCGCCATCGGGGCGATGCACGCCATCAAGGTTCACAAGATGAGGCGGGTCCTCATTGTCGACTGGGACCTCCATCATGGGAACGGCACCCAGCATTCCTTCTACGAGGATCCCCGGGTCGTCTATTTCTCGACCCACCAGTTTCCCTACTACCCCGGGACCGGGAGCCTCCAGGAAATCGGCCGGGGCGATGGGACGGGGTTCACGGTGAATGTGCCCCTGCGGACAGGCCCCGGCGATGCCGAGTATCTCCGGATTTTCCGCCGGGTGCTCCAGCCCCTTGCATTCGATTACATGCCCGAGATCATCCTGCTGTCGGCGGGCTTCGACATCTACTTCCGGGATCCCCTGGGAGGCATGAAGGTGACACCGTCGGGCTTCGGGATGCTTGCCCGGGTGCTCATGGACATCGCCGACGAATGCTGCGGCGGAAAGTTCGTTGCCGTCCTCGAGGGCGGTTATCACCTCGGGGGGCTCACGGACGGCATCAGGGTGGTACTCAACGAAATGAGCAGCGCCACCCGCGTGACGGAGGCGGATCTGAGGCGCCACGAGAGCGAGGCCGACGCGTCCATCAACCGGACGATTGATTCGGTGATCGGCCAGATCAAGCCATACTGGAAGTGCTTTCAATAATGCCGCTTCGCGGCGGGCCAAAGGGTTCAGGGTCCAGGGTAAAGGGTAACGAAAACAGGGAAATCGAATGCCGCTTCGCGATGAAGCGGTTTCATTACTTGGAGGATTGAAGAGTGAAGATCACGAAGGATCAGGTTGAATACGTGGCCCATCTGGCGCGGCTCGAGTTCAGCGAAGAGGAAAAGGAGAAATTCACCATCCAGCTGAACAATATCCTTCTCTACATGGAGAAACTCAACGAAGTGGACACGACGGGCGTCGAGCCCGAGACGCACGCCATTGCCATCCAGAACGCCTTCCGGGAGGACGTTGTCTGGGAATCGCTCCCCCCGGAGCTATCACTGGCCAACGCCCCCGACGACAGCGGCAACTGCTACCGGGTACCGAAGGTCATTGAATAAGGGACCGGGGACCGGGGTGCAGGGACCAGGCAAAAAGGAAAGAGTTTGGAGTCAAGTATGGGACTGAATGAACTGACGATACACGAGTTACAGGACAAGATCAAAAAGAAGGAAGTCACGTCCACGGAGATCGTGACGGACGTTTTCAAGCGCATCGATGCCGTCGAGGACCGGGTCCGCTCCTTCACCACGATGATGAAGGAATACGCCTTCGAGGGAGCGAAAAAGGCCGACAGTGAGATCGGCAAGGGAAACATCAGGCCGCTCACCGGCATCCCCATCGCGCTCAAGGACATCATGTGCACGAGAGGATACCGCACAACCTGCGGCTCGCATATCCTGCACAACTTCGTGCCGCCCTATGACGGCACGGTGGTGAAGAAGCTGCGTGACGAGGGGGCCGTATTCGTCGGCAAGACGAACATGGACGAGTTCGCCATGGGTTCCTCCACGGAAACCTCTTATTTCGGCGTCACCCGCAACCCCTGGGACCTGGAGCGCATACCCGGAGGCTCCAGCGGAGGCTCCGCTGCGGCCCTGGCGGCCGACGAATGCATCGCCGCGACGGGCTCCGACACGGGGGGCTCCATCCGCCAGCCCGCGGCGCTGTGCGGTGTTGTCGGCCTCAAGCCCACTTACGGGCGCGTCTCGCGCTACGGGCTCGTCGCCTTTGCCTCGTCGCTTGACCAGATCGGCCCCTTCACGAAGGACGTGGAGGACTCGGCCATCATGCTGAATGCCATCGCCGGCTACGATCCCATGGAGTCCACGTCGGTGCCCACGGAAGTCCCCGACTATCGCAGCTTTATCGGCAAGGACATCAAGGGCTTCACCGTTGGGATCCCCAAGGAGTACTTCATCGAGGGCATCGACGCCGAGGTCGACGCCGCAGTGAAAAGGACGATCCAGGTCATCGAGGGCCTCGGCGCAAAGTGCGTCGCGATCTCGCTTCCCCACACGCAGTACTGCCTTGCGGTCTACTACATCATCGCGCCGGCCGAGGCGAGCTCCAACCTTGCCCGCTACGACGGCGTGAAGTACGGCTACCGCTCGACCGACGGGCGAGACCTCATGGAGATGTACAAGAAGACGCGCTCGCAGGGCTTCGGCCCCGAGGTGAAGCGCCGCATCATGATCGGGACCTACGCCCTGTCGTCGGGATACTACGACGCCTACTACAAGAAAGCCTCCCAGGTGCGCACCCTGATCAAGCGCGACTTCCAGGAAGCCTTCAAGACCTGCGACGTGATCCTGACCCCCACGACCCCCACGCCCGCCTTCAAGATCGGCGAGAAGATGGACGACCCGCTGCAGATGTATCTCTCGGACATTTTTACGATCTCGACGAATCTCGCGGGCATCCCGGGCATCTCTGTTCCCTGCGGGTACACGCAGGGGGGCCTGCCCATCGGGGTCCAGTTCCAGGCGGGCCACTTCCAGGAGGGAAAGCTCCTGCAGGTCGCCCACGCCTACGAGCAACATTCCGGAATCGAACGAAGGAGGCCGAAACTCTAATGGCTTACGAAACCGTCATCGGGCTGGAGGTTCACGCCCAGCTTCTGACCGACTCCAAGATATTCTGCGGCTGCTCCACGAAATTCGGGGCCGGGCCCAACGAACACACCTGCCAGATCTGTCTGGGCATGCCGGGAGTGCTCCCCGTCCTGAACCGGAAGGTCGTGGAGTTCACCATCAGGATGGGGCTTGCCACCAACTGCAGCATCAACGCGTACGAGAACTTCGCCCGGAAGAACTACTTCTACCCCGATCTTCCCAAGGGCTACCAGATCTCCCAGTACGCCCACCCGCTGGCCGAGCATGGCCACATCGACATCGTGCTCAACGGCGGGAAGAAACGGATCGGCATCACCCGGATCCACATGGAGGAAGACGCCGGCAAGCTCATCCACGATGAGCGCAACCCCTGGAGCTACGTGGACTTCAACCGCACGGGCGTGCCCCTCATCGAGATCGTGAGCGAGCCCGACATGCGAAGCCCCGAGGAGGCAGGCGAGTACCTGCGCAGGCTGCGCGATATTCTCGTCTACCTCGAGATCTGCGACGGCAACATGGAAGAAGGGTCGTTTCGCTGCGATGCCAACGTCTCCATCCGTCCGAAGGGCGAAGCGGCCTTCGGCACCCGGGCGGAGCTCAAGAACATGAACTCCTTCCGCAATGTCCAGAGGGCCCTCGAGTACGAGGTCAAGCGCCAGCAGTACATCCTGGAGAGCGGCGGCGAGGTCGTCCAGGAGACCCGCCTCTGGGACGACGCCCAGGGGCAGACCCACTCCATGCGCAGCAAGGAGGAAGCCCACGACTACCGCTACTTCCCCGACCCGGACCTCGTGCCCATCATGATCTCGAGCGAGTGGATCGAGGAGGTCCGCAGGGCGCTCCCTGAGCTGCCGCTGGAGAAACAGGACCGCTTCGTTGCGCAGTACGGCATCCCGGTCTATGACGCAAGCGTGCTCACGACCACCCGGGCCCTGGCCGACTTTTATGAAGAGACGGTGAAACTCTGCGGCAAGCCCAAGATCGTCAGCAACTGGGTCATGGGCGATCTGCTCCGCTATCTCAACGAGCAGAAGCGCGACATCAAGGAATCCCCCGTTTCCCCCGACCACGTGGCCCAGATGATCAACCTCATCGAGGACGGGACCATCAGCGGCAAGATCGCCAAGGAAGTCTTCGAGGAGATGTACAAGTCGTCCAAGAAGCCCGCAGACATCGTCAAGGAGAAGGGCCTCACCCAGATCACCGACGAGGGGGCCGTTGTAGGGGCCATCGAGGAGGCCATGGCGAAAAACCCGGCGCAGCTCGCCGAGTACCGGGCAGGCAAGGAGAAGCTCTTTGCCTTCTTCGTGGGCCAGGTGATGAAGCTCACGAAGGGCAAGGCAAACCCGCAGCTCGTCAACGACCTGCTCAAGAAGATGCTTTCGGGATCATGATCCGAACCATTCTCTGGGCCGACGACGCCGTCGTCCTCATCGACCAGAAGGCCCTTCCGGGAAAGGTCCGCTACCTGACCCTGACAGACTGGCGCGACGTCGTCACCGCCATCAAGGATCTCACCATCCGTGGAGCCCCCGCGATCGGGGTTGCCGCGGCCATGGGCATCGCGCTGGGCACGCTGCAGCTCCCCGAGACCCCCGTCGTCGAATTTCGAGCGTCCTTCAACAACCTCTGCGAGTCCTTCGCGAAGGCGCGCCCCACGGCGCGAAATCTATTCTGGGCCATCGAGCGCATGCAGCGGCGCTTCGCAGAGGCGCTGCCCGCAGGGATTGCCGCGGTGAAAAAGGCCCTTGTCGAAGAGGCCATCGCCATCGGCGAGGAGGACATCGAGATCAACCGCCGGATCGGCCTCAACGGGAAGGCCTTCATCCGCGACGGCGACAACATCCTCACTCACTGCAACGCCGGCGCGTTGGCGACAGCGGGCTACGGGACGGCCCTGGGTGTCATCCGGGCGGCCCGGGAAGACGGGAAAACGATACACGTCTATGCCGACGAGACGCGTCCCGTGCTCCAGGGGGCGAGGCTGACCTGCTGGGAGCTCATGGAAGACCGGATCCCGGCGACCCTGATCACGGACAGCATGGCCGGCTTTGTCATGGCCCAGGGAAAGGTCAACCTCGTGATCGTCGGCGCCGACCGGATCGCAGCAAACGGCGACACGGCCAACAAGATCGGGACTTACTCGCTCGCCGTTTTGGCCAGGGAGCACAGGATCCCCTTCTACGTGGCGGCCCCGCTTTCCACCATTGACCGCTCGATTGCCGACGGCAGCGGCATCCCCATCGAAGAGAGGCACAGCGACGAGGTGAAACACCTCCATGGCGTGAGGACGGCCCCCGAAAAGGTCGAAGTCTACAACCCCGCCTTCGACGTGACCCCGCATCGCTACATCACGGCCATCATCACCGAGGCCGGAGTTGCGAAAAAACCCTTCGGCCCCTCGATCCGCAACCTGTTCAAATCCCGATAAGAGAGAAGAAGTTATCCGGGATCAGGCTTCTCCCCGACTTCCACCGACTGAGCGCTTTTGCCACCGCTTGACAGGCTCGAGGGCCGCTGGTATCAATGGCACATCATCAATCCCGGTCT
>DASRZY010000279.1:0-25862 GCA_035685905.1 Syntrophales bacterium | reverse complement strand
TAAAAAAAGGGGGGGTGGGGAGGTCTTTCGACCTCCCCTTTTGAGGTTTTATCTCGTGTAAAGGAGGAGATTCTTTAAACGATCTTCTGATGAACCGGAAATACTTCTAATCGGTTTGTTTACTTCAATGAGGACCCTCCTCGCTGTGTTGGGCACCTCATTTGCAGTTAAGCTTCTGCACACGAATTTGCAGATAGCGTGCCACTGGACAAGCGAGTGTGAAAACCATTGTTATTACATGATAATTTAAGAAATCCCCTGTTTTCCCCGTCCTTCGTGAACGGATGAGAGAGGCAAGATCTGTCGGCACACTCGGATGTATTTTTGAAATCACATGTATTTTCAATAAGTTACACTTAACATCCAAGATCCTGCCTTCGACAATATTGTCGAAAAAGGTCATGCGCGGCACGGTCTGGAGGCGCTTGACATTTCTCCCCTGATGGGGTTCACTAAACGTGCTGTCAACTCCCGGCTGGAGCCGGGTCGGGCGAAAGGCACCGGGGTTTCCCGCTGGCGTCCGAACAGGAGTTTGTCATGAAGCTGACGGGTATTGCTTCTGTCCTATTCTTGATCTTCTGTCTCGTATCGGTAGGTCAGGCCCAGGGCGTCGGGCGTGATACCAAATCGGATTCGTTGCTCCCGTCCGGCAAAGAAGTGTCTGCCGCAAAAGAGCTCAACTTGACGGATGGTCAGCTGAAGGATACGAAACGCATTCGGGCGACTTATTCCAATCGCATCCTGAAGCTTAGAAGTGAAATCATCGGAAAAAGTATCGAGTATCGCAACCTTTTACGTGACCCCGCCGCTTCAGAAGAGGCCATCCGGGCAAAGGGAAAGGAGATTGAAGCAATCGACACCCAGCTCATCCGCGAAAGAGTCGATTTCGAGATCGAGATGCGGAAAATCCTGACAGCCGAACAGTTCCAGCGCTGGTACACAGCAATGGACCAGCAGCCAGCGGCGAAGAAACCCATCAGATGAACGGACGGTCGAAACCCCCTTTTCCCCGGATAGCCGGATGAATCAAATTCCCTCAGCCAGCCAGATTCTTCTGCGCCCCCTCACCCTGATCGTTTCCTGCATGATATTCGTGATTCTGATCCTTGTCATGGGTCTCATGGATCTGAACCGGATCGATCATTCTCTTGTCAATTTCATGGAGGTCCGGGGACTCGACGTTGCCGAGAAAATCGAGAGGGAAGCGCAGGTCAATTTCCACAGCATCATGCAGATGCTGCGGGGCGAATCGGCCGGTGAAACCCTCATCCTTCTCACGGATGAGACGTTTCTGACCCAGGAGTCTCTGATCAAGGCCCTCGTCAACGTGATCCGCACAATCGACAGCCGATGGCCCTCTCAGACTCTCACGCCGGAAGAAGCAAAAGGAGTTATCGAGAAGGAAGGGCTCTGGCTGCTTGCACTTGTCGATGACAGCGGCCGGGTCCTCTTTCAGAGCAGGCCAGTGCCCAGGCATGTTCTCGTGCGGGCCGAGCCTGCTATCCGGAAAAAGAAGGACATGGTCATCGACCTGTTCGGCCGATCCGAAAAGATGGCCCGAACCGGCGTGGTTGCCTTGCGGCGCAGTGGCGGTCATGGGACCATCATCGTCGCCCTGGATGAAGACGCACTGAGGTGGTGGGGAATGAGGATCGCCATGCAACGGGCCGTCGACGAAGCGGGTCAGACGCCGGGGGTCGTTTTCGTCACGGTTCTCGATGGCTGGGGAGCCCTCCTCGGAACCAGGGGCGAACAGCCGGCATCGCATGACCTGACCGCCCAGGAGAAAAGCCTTCTGACGGGGACCGTGGCCATTGCAAATGAGAATGTAAAAGTCGGCGACCGGGAATACCTCATGGTCATGGCGCCGCTCACCATGGAGGGACGGCCGGCGGGTGTTGTGCGGGTCGGCTTCGAGCGCGACCGCATGGACCAGATCATGGAACGAAACCGCCACTTCCTTTTCCTATCCATGGGATTTATCGTTCTTGCGGGACTCTTTTCTCTCTGGTTTGTATTCCAGAACCACAAGCGCCACCTGGCGCGCATCGATGAGATGCGCAAGCGCCTCGAGCAATCCGAACGGCTCTCGTCCCTGGGGCAGCTTGCTGCCGGCGTGGCCCACGAGATACGGAATCCGCTCAACGCCATCAGCATGGCCAGCCAGCGCCTCCAGCGGGAATATCTCCCCTGCGAGCAGGACAAGGGCCAGGAATTCGGACGCCTCACGGGGGTCATCCGTGACGAGATCCGGCGCCTCAATGTCATCATCGAGGACTTTCTCACGTTTTCGCGCAGCAGGCGCCTGGAACTCCGGGACTTCTCGTTGACGGAGGTTGTCCAGAAGCTGGTCCGGCTCATGGGAGAAGAAGCCAGGGCCCGGGGCATCGAGCTTTCCTTGAAGTCCATGCAGGACGCCCTCATGGTGCCAATGGACGTAGACAAGCTTCAACAGGCGCTCATCAACATCATCAAGAACGCCATTGAGTCCATCGAAGGAACGGGATCCATTGATATAGCCGTCGAGCGGCAGGCAGGAGACCGGGCGGTGATCCGGGTCTCCGACACGGGCTCGGGCCTCGCCCCGGAAGAGGTGGGGAAGATATTCGACCCGGATTACACCACCAAGGAAAAGGGGCTGGGATTGGGACTGCCCATCGCCCACGAGATTATCCGCGGCCACGGCGGAACCATCCATGTCCAGAGTGGCATCGGCCAGGGCACGACCTTCGAGATCACTCTTCCCATGAAGCCCGCGCCGGCAAGGCCTGCCCGCTGAGGCGGGGGAAAGGGCGACCCTGCGAGTGGCAAAGGCGGAGAAAATGTGTTAATTCCACTGGCGATGCAGACTCGGCCGGCAGAATCATTTGATCATCCGTGATAAAGGCATGAAAAAACTTAGCATACTGATAGTTGAAGATGGCCAGATCCAGAGGGAGATGCTCCGGGACTTCCTGCGCAAGGAAGGCCACACGGTGGCGGAGGCGGACGCCGGGGAGAAGGCCCTTGCGGAAGTGCGGTCTGCCTACTTCGACCTGCTCCTCATGGACTACAAGATGCCTGGCATGAACGGTCTCCAGGTCCTGCAGGAAGTGAAGAAGTTCAACCCCGAGATCGATGTCATCATGATGACCGCCTACGGTACGATCGAGACGGCCGTGGAGGCCATGAAGGCAGGGGCCGTCGATTATGTCACCAAGCCCATCGACCTCGACGAGCTCGTGATGCACATCAATCGGATCTCCGAGCGGCGCATCCTGCTTCGGGAAAACGAGATGATGCGAGAGCGCCTGCAGGAGAAGGGGGTCACCGCCGACCAGATCGTCTTCCGCAGTCCCCAGATGGAGAACCTTGCCAATCTGGCCGGCCGGATCGCCGTCAGCCGAGCCACCGTTCTGATCCGCGGGGAAAGCGGGACAGGCAAGGAGCTATTCGCCCGACTGATCCACAACCTGAGCCCCCGGGCCGCAAGGCCGCTGATCGCGGTGAACTGCGGCGCCCTGCCCGAAACCCTGCTGGAGAGCGAGCTGTTCGGACACGAGAAGGGCTCTTTCACCGGGGCGACAGGCAGGCGCATCGGGCGATTCGAGGAGGCCGACGGGGGAACGCTGTTCCTCGACGAGATCGGGGAACTCACGCCTGCTGTGCAGATCAAGCTCCTGCGATTTCTCCAGGAGAGGGAGTTCCAGCGGGTCGGGGGAAACCAGGTCCTCCATTCCGACGTGCGGATCATCACCGCCACGAACCGCGACCTCGAAGCGAGGGTCAAGGAGGGTGCCTTTCGCGAGGACTTGTTCTACCGGCTCAACGTCGTGGATATGTACATTCCGCCGCTCAGAGAGCGTAAGGAGGACATTCCGGCGCTCATCGATCACTTTCTGAAGAAATTTGCCGACGAGAACGGAAAGGAAATTCAGGGCGTCAGCCAGGAGGCCCATGACCAGCTGCTCAAATACGACTACCCGGGCAACGTGCGCGAGCTCATCAATATCCTCGAGCGCGCCGTCGTCATCGTCCGTGATCCGATCATCACGGTGGCCGATCTGCCCTTCGGGGACCGCTTCTCGAACGCTGTCGAGACGGCGGGCGAAGGCCGGCTGAAAGACTCCATCGAGGAGCTCGAGAAGCAGATGATCCTCAAGGCCCTGGAAGAGGCCGACAACCACCAGACGAAGGCAGCAGGCATTTTGGGAATCAGCGAAAGGATGCTGCGCTACAAGATGAAGAAGTACGGATTAAAGCACTGAAGGACAGTGATCAGTAGCTAGTGAAAGACGAAAGGGACGAGGGACCAGGGACTAGGGACAGAACACTCAAAGCAAGAAAACGAAAGCGGCGGGATGACCTCCCGCCGTTTTATTATCTCCGCTTCGTGCTTGCCTTTTGTCCCTGCACCCTGGTCCCTCGTCCCTATCATTTAAATCCCAAAATCTTTCTCGCTTCCGCCGGAGTGGCCACCTCGCGGCCGTAGGCCCGGCAGATGCGGATCACGCGCTCGACCAGCTCGGCATTTGTCTTTGCAAGGACTCCCGGATCGACATAGATGTTGTCCTCCATGCCCACCCGGATGTTTCCGCCCATGATGAGGCCCATCATGGCCATGGGGAGGAATCCCCGACCCACGCCGAAGATGGACCAGGTTGCGTTAGCGGGCATGTGTTCGTAGAGATGAAGGAAGGACTTTACGGTCGCAGGCGCGCCCCACGGCGTCCCCAGGCAGAACTGGAAATGCATGGGGTCGTCGATCTTTCCCTCGTCGCGCAGGCGCAGGGCCGTGATCATCATCCCCAGGTCGAATATCTCGATCTCGGGCTTCACGCCGGCCTCTTTCATTTTTTTTGCCGCATCGTCGAGGAAGGCGGGGTCGTTGATGAAGGCCCTGCCCCCCAGGTTGATGGACCCGGCGTCATAGGACGCGAGCTCCGGCTTCAGCAGAAGGGGCGAGAGCCGCTCTTCCGTGGGCAGGTTTCTCCCGGGGATACCGCTCGTGGTGAGGCTGAGAATGAGATCCGTTTTTCCCCTGATTTTCTCGACGACCTTGCGGAAGAGCTCTGCATCCTGGCTGCCCAGACCGGTCTTGGGGTCACGCACGTGGATGTGGACGATCGAGGCTCCCGCCTGCCAGGCCTCGATGGCCGACTGCGCGATTTCCTCGGGTGTGATGGGGATGTGGGGCGCGATGTCCCGCATCATGCGGCTCCCGGTGATGGCTGCGGTGATGATGACTTTTTCCATGAAAAGTGTCCTCTCGTTGGGATGCGATGCTGACTGTCCAGAATCAATCTCAACAGGCACGGGGCGGCATTCTGGATAGCGAAGTTAGACAGGTTTTGTCGCAACCACCGATTGTGAAAAAACCGTCTATTCGCAGGTAGAATCCCGATCGCGGGCCTGTGTTGCGGCAAACGGATTCAATGAAAGCCACTCACTTTCCGAGCACCTTCTGCTCCGTTTCCGTAATCGCTTCGTCCAGGATCTGGACCATCCGGTCGATCTGGGCCTCCGTGATGATGAAAGGGGGCGCCAGCAGGCTGTGGTCGCCCTTCACGCCGTCGGCTCCTCCTCCGCCCGGATAGGTGATGAGACCCTTCGCGAAGGCGCTGTTGCCGACGAGGACGTTGACACGCAGCTTCGGGTCAAAAGGCTCCTTTGTCTTTTTGTCTTTCACGAACTCAATGCCGGCGAAAAGCCCCAGGCCCCGCACGTCGCCCACAATGGGGTGCTTGAGGAGACCGTTGAGCCTTTCAAGCAGGTAAACGCCTTTCTTCGCCGATGCGGCCACCAGGTCGTGCTTCTTCAGGTAGTCGAGCACGGCCGTGCCGATGGAACAGGAAAGCGGGTTCTGGCTGTACGTATGGCCGTGGACGAAGGTGCCGTTCTTCTCCTTGATCATCCGGTGGATCTCTTCTCTGGCCACGACGACATAGAGTGGGGTGTAACCGCTGGCCAGCCCCTTGGCGGCCACGATCATATCGGGTACCACCTTCCAGTGATCGAGGGCCCAGTTCCTGCCCGTTCGTCCCACTCCCGACATCACCTCGTCGGAGATGAGCAGCACATCGTACTTGTCGCAGATCTCCCGGATGCGCTGAAAATATCCGTCCTTCGGCACCAGGGCTCCCGCCGTGGCGCCCACGACGGGCTCGGCGATGAAGGCAGACACCGAATCGGGCCCCTCGTAGAGGATCGCCTTCTCGAGCTCATTGGCGCACTCGACACTGCACGTTTTCGGGTCGAGGTTGCAGGGGCAGCGGTAGCAGTAGCAGGGTGCGATGTGGGGCGTGTGCAGCATCAGCGGCTGGTAGTACCTCCGACGACCCGTGTGTCCGCTCAGGGCCAATGCGCCGAGGGTGTTGCCGTGGTAGCTTGCCCAGCGGGAGATGACCTTGAACTTCAGCGGGCAACCCCGGTCGACCTGGTACTGGCGGGCCATCTTCACGGCCGTTTCCACGGCTTCCGATCCGCCCGAGAGGAAATATACGCGCGAGAGCTCCGGGGGGGACATCTGGACGATCCTCCCCGCCAGCTCTATCGCCGCCTCGCTTGTAAACTGCGTGCCGTGCGTGAATGCAATGCGGCTTGCCTGCTTCAGCATGGCTTCCTCGATTTCTTTCACGCCGTGGCCGATATTCACAACGGCAGCGCCGCCGGAGCCGTCGATGAACTGCCTGCCCTCCTTGTCGTAGATGTAAACGCCTTCACCGCGGTCCACGGTGGGGTAATACTTCGTCGGTGTCCGGTAAAAGACATGATCCTCGTTGACTTTCTGCGCCATGGCTGCCTCCTGGGAGCGGCAAGGGGATTGGCTCCTGATCGAATAAACCGCCGAAAGTTTATCAAATAACCGGCCGGAGTCAACGGAAAAGGGTTCCGTCAGAGCATTATCCGCTTGCACTTTGCAAAGGGAGATACTAATTTGGGTACTGACCATACAGGCCCGAGCGGCGGCCGTGAAAAGGGGGCATGAGCCATGGGAAGCGATACGATGCAGTCGGTGATTGATCTTGCAATTCAGCGGGAGCAAGAGGCCCTCAATTTTTATCTCGACCTGTGCAAGGTTGTTCAGGACAAGGCGGCGAAGGACACGCTGAAGTACCTCGCCGACGAAGAAGCCGGGCACAAGGCCTTTCTTGTCAAGTGCAAGGAGCAGATGTCCTGCGATGTGGTCCTGAGGCCCGACTTCCCGGTGGACTACAAAGTAGCCGAGCACCTCAAGCAACCCGACATCAAGAAGAACATGAACTCCGAGGAGGTCTTCCTCATTGCCGCCAATCGCGAGTTGAACGCCCACAACTTCTACAAGGACCTTGCAGATCTCTTCCCCAGGGGGCAGGTGAAGGAACTTCTGTTGAGGATGGCAAGCGAGGAAATGAAACACAAGGAAAAGATGGAGTACCTCTATGCCAACACGGCCTTCGCACAGACGGCGGGAGGCTGATCTAGAGGGTACAGGGTATAGGGTATAGGGTGAAGGGTGCAGGCAGGAAAAGGAAACGGCGGGAATAATCTTCCCGCCGTTTGTTTTTTTCTCTACCCTGAACCCTTGATCCTTTACCCTGGACCCGGCATTTCAGTCTGTGAAGATTGCCGAGGCGTACGTGACGGCGCTGGAGGTGGCCTCCTCCCGGTAGGCCTGGTAATCGAGCAGGATCCCCCGTTTTCCCGACATCAGCTCCGCCAGCAGGACAACGGCCGGGACGCCGCAGACCTTGTACTGATCTTTCGTGCCCGCGGCATTCCTGTAGATCGCCCGGCCGTCCCCGGCCAGCATGGCATCCAGAATCAGCCGATCGTTGGCCTGCGCCCGCTCCAGGATTGAGTCGGCGGGAATGCCGTCGCCGAACTTGAGTCCCACGTGGGAAAGATCGACCCCCGCCACGAAGAGAACCTTCCCGCGCCTTGATGTCAGCTCCCGGATCGTCTCGACGAGTCCCATGAAGCGGCGGTCCTCAAAAGGGCTTTGATTGGCAAAGAGGTACTCGTGGATCCCGCCGCAAAGGATGGGCACGATCGCTGCCCCCTTCAGATAGTGATGGAGGAACACGGTCTGGAACTCGACGGAGTGTTCGATCTTGTGGCCGAAGTCGTTTGTCGCAAATGTGCCGGGCAGAGCACGGCCCTTCAGTGCCTCGACAAAATCCCTGTCTGTCCGGATCTCGCCGAAGGGCGTCCGGTAGCTCTTCGACGAGATGCAGAACAGGCCGTCCTGCAGGTTGTGATTGATGCCCAGGATGATGACAAGATCGTAGTGCCTTCCCCTCAGGTGCCGGTACGCGTTGACGTACGTATGCCGTGCAACGCGGATGTCGATGTGGGGGGCAACAATGGCGTGTACCTCGGGCAGGCGGAGCTCCGTCGGGGGCAACTCGCCTTCCGAACCCTCGATGAACCGCGCCAACCTTTCGGGGTCGTGGTCATAGGACTTTCCCGCATGGACGCAAGGACGCGATTCCTCACGGGAAAAAGCCGCGTAGAGAGAGTTCATTTGACGATGGAAGGATTCGCTGTTGAGGATGAAGGCCCTGTCGAGACTGTCCAGGAAGGACTCAATGTCCGAGAGGTAGACAATCTGCCCCCCGCTCCGATTTGTAAGCTCGCGCTGGATGTCCCGGAGCTCGTGTCGACCGTCGAGCATCTGCAGAAGCGGCAGTGTCCCCGCATCGACGGCGATTCGCTGATCACCCAGATCGTAGGGGTCCTGGAATACGATCATCCGGCGGCCTTCGACAAGAGTCATGACCATCTGGATGTCTGTTCTGAGCGCGGGTTTTTCGATCATGGTCACTTCCGGGGGCAAAGATTATCCCATCGATGAGACGAATGCAAGGCGGATTGGCACGGCGGATCCCGGCCCCTGCGTTTTCACGGACCGGATTCTGTGCTATAAGTGAATATCACACCGTCTTCTTTTTCACGATCGGCCGAAACCAGAACGAAAGGACAATGAGCGCGAGGTAGGCGCCCGTTGCGTACATGATCTTTTCAAGGGTTACGTTATCAACATAGATAAGTCGTTCGATCGTCTCGATGATGAACTTCCCCGAGTAGACCTCCGCCCCGCGCCCCTCCGATTTGAGCCATGCCTCGAGGTACGTGAGGGGACAGATGGAGTGGCTGACCTGCATCAGAATCATCCAGATCACTGCGGCGAGGTGGATGAGGCGCCACCGGGCGTTGTTGAGCCACAGAAAGACAGGGAAACCCAGGATCACGAAGGCGATCCAGAGGAAGTGGGTCACGATGACGATGTCGGCGGCTGTCCGGTAGAACATGGTCTGCTGAGGTACCGAAAAAGGGGATTCTCTAGACAAATCATATCACAGGGGAGGGACGACATGAAAGCCCTCGTCGTTTTTTTCGTCTGCGTGACCGTGGTGTTTCTGGCATCCATGAGTCTCAGGCCGGATATCGCCGATAGCTGGTTTTTCGGCAAGCCGCCCGCCCCGAAGGATTTCGAAACGCTTCGGGAGGCCATGGTCAACGACCAGATCGTTGCGCGCGGGGTTCGACACGAAGGCGTCCTCCAGGCGATGCGGCGAATCCCCCGCCATCTCTTCGTGCCCGAGGATCTCATGCCCTCGGCCTATGAGGACAGGCCACTGCCGATCGGCAACGGCCAGACGATCTCCCAGCCTTACATCGTGGCCTACATGACGGAGATCCTGCAGCCCGACGGTTCGGGGACGGTCCTCGAGGTCGGCACCGGTTCCGGCTATCAGGCAGCCGTTCTCTCTCTCCTCTACCGGAAGGTGTATACGATAGAGATCATCCCCGAGCTGGCCGAATCGGCGAAGGCCCGTCTCCGGGACCTCGGTTTCAGCAACGTGGAGGTCCGGACAGGGGACGGCTATGCCGGGTGGCCCGACAAGGCGCCGTTCGACGCCATCATGGTGACGGCGGCGGCCGGGCACATTCCGCCGCCCCTCATCTCCCAATTGAAGGCAAAAGGGCGGATGGTGATCCCCGTGGGCAGCCCCTACCTGATCCAGCACATCATCCTGGTCGAGAAGGATCAGCAGGGAAGCATCACGACGAAAAGCCTGTTGCCCGTCCGGTTTGTCCCGCTGACGGGTGGGCGGCAGTAAGATCCGCCAACCCGCCGCACTCTTGATGGACTGCCCCTGTTCCTGGCCAGCCCTTGCCCGCGTCCTCCCGTTGCCGCTCTCAGCGACTGCCTGCAAGCCTGCCGTTCAGACCGGTCCATCCGGGTTCCAGCCTTGGGGAAGGGAGGAGAGAAGGAAATTTCCCCTCTGCCGGGTCTCTCGACTTTTCCCGAGGCAGCCCGGCACAAAAGTTGCTTTGATGTCCGTGGGTTGCTATATGGATGAAAAACGATCACCCACGAATGACAGGGCGGCGTACTTCCTGTCGCGAATCGAGGCGTCCCGGAACCTTCCGTCGCTGCCCCAGGTGCTTCTCAGGCTCATCGAAGCCTGCAGGGACGAGGAGACGACCATCCGGGAGATCGCCCAGATCGTGAGCGGCGATTCCGCCCTCTCCGCAAGGATTCTGGGGATCGTCAATTCACCCTACTATCGCCGCGCGGAAAAGATCAGCCGGGTCGATGACGCCCTTTTTCAGCTGGGGCGCGACTCCGTGCGCAACATCGCCGTCAGCGCCTCCATCCACCAGGTTTTTTCGAAGGTCAACGGGCAATCGCTTTTCAACATGAAACTCTACTGGCGGCACGCCCTGACGTGCGCTGTTCTGGCCCGCCGCCTGGCTGACAAGACATCCTACAAAGCCGCCGAGCTCTCCTTCCTCTCCGGAATCCTTCATGATGTGGGCAGAATGGTCCTCTGGGTCAACTTCCCCGAGGAATACGGCAAGGTGCTCAAGGCCGCCGGGAATCAATCGAACCTTCTCCTGGAGGCGGAGCTCAAGATGGGGATCTCTCACTCCGAGGCAGGCTCCTGGCTGCTCAACCGCTGGGGCCTGGATGCCTTTACGATTGACGCGGTTCGCTATCACCACGAGCCCCTGGAGCGGATTCACAACGCCTTCCCGCTCGTCAAGATCATCTACGCGGCAAACCTGCTTTCCTCCGACATGCCCGAATCGGATTTCTCGCGATACAAGGTGATCCGGGATCTCTTCGGGATCAGTTTTACCGACATTACGGAAATGATTTCCGCAGCCCAGGAAGATGTTCGGGAGCTTGCCGAATCGCTGGACATCCAGATCGATCCGGTGGACCAACGCCAGCAGCACGGTGGCCCAAAGGACGATCAAAAGCAGGAGCAGCTGGCCGACGAGGTCCGCGACGTGGCACTCCTTCAATCGGCGATGCAAAATCTTCTGGGGGCCACTGACCGGGAGGCCATCCGGAAGGCCGCCATGCAGGGGATCGAGCTTCTTTTCGGCATCCCTGCCGTCCTGCTGTTTCTCCTGGATCGCGACCGCGAACTGCTGATCCTGCAGGAAGCCTCCATCTCCAGGCTGCCATCGGGGCAGGAGCTGACCATTCCTATGGGTCGCAGCGAAGCCCTGCCCGTCCGGTCCCTGCAGCAAAAGGCGATCCTGGGGACCCTGGAGCACCGCGACGGGGGCGCTCTGACCATCATGGACGAGATGCTCGTCCACCTCCTGGCCAGTCAGGAGATCCTGTGCCTTCCCCTGGTGAGCCACAAGGAGACCGTGGGTGTCTTTGTCATCGGGACGGATCGCGCATCGGCTCCCTCACTGGCTGCCCAGTGCAGGCTTCTCTCCCTCTATGCCGACCAGGTCGCCATGGCCATGCGGCTCGATCAGTTGCGAAGGGCCCAGACCCGGCTCTACCAGGCAGGACGGCTTGCCGCCTCGTCGGCGCTCGCCCGAAAGGTGGCCCACGAGGTGAACAACCCGCTAAGCATCATCAAGAACTACCTCAAGATTCTCGGCATGAAGCTCGGTTCCGACAATCTGGCCCAGGATGAGCTTCGGATCGTCAACGAGGAGATCGATCGCGTGGCGCTGATCATCCGGCAGCTCACCGATCTCACATCGGAGAAAGACCGCGTGCGGCAGACGGTGGACATCAACGGCCTCCTGCGGGATCTTGCCACGATCATCGAGAAGTCCTTTTCGACGAGCAACCGCATCCTCTTCCACCTCGATCTGGATCCGTCTCTGCCCGGGCTCGTGACGGATCGGAACGGCCTCAAGCAGGTCCTGATCAACCTCCTGAAGAACGCCATCGAGGCCATGAAGCAGGGTGGCAACCTCTTCGTGAGGACCAAGCACCTCGTCTCGAAGGATCTTGCCGAGCTGGCAGGGAAACAGGAGGGCAGGGCGGAGCAGTGCATAGAAATCTCGGTGCGCGATGACGGCCCCGGCATCCCCGAGGAGGTCAAGCAGCGTCTCTTCGAACCCTACGTGACGACGAAGGGGGAGGGCCATTCGGGCCTCGGCCTCTCTGTCGTATACAGCATCGTCAACGACCTCGGCGGGGCGATCCAGTGCGAGAGTGCGGAGGGCAAGGGAACGAGCTTCGTCATCCGCTTCCCCCTGAACGGGGCCACAAAAACTGCATGAGTCGGAGCAACCCATGACGGAAACCCCTCAAATCCTGATTATCGACGATGAAATCCGGATGTGCGAGAGCATCAAGATCCTGCTCGGAGGCCGAAACTACCGGATCCAGACCAGCTCCTCGGCCAGGGAAGCCATGGGCTGGCTGGAGAACAATCACTGTGACCTCATCCTGCTCGACCTCATGATGCCGGGGATGGACGGTTTCCAGTTTCTGGATCACGTGAAGACCCGCTACCCGGAAATAACGGTGATCATGATGACGGGTCACACCTCCATCGAATCGGCCGTTGAAGCCCTGAAGCGGGGGGCGCACGATTACTTCGGCAAGCCGTTTGAGCACGACGAACTCGTCAAGCGCGTGGAGAACGCCCTCGATCAAAGGCGACTGAGGGCCGAGCGGGACATCTTCCGCAGAAAGCTGGAAACATCCGAAGAGCGTTACCGCTACCTCGTACATCACTCCCCCGACATCATCTTCACCCTTGGCGCGAAGGGAGAGTTCCTGTTCGTGAACGACACCGTGGAGAATCTCCTCGGTTACGAGAGCTCATCCCTGCAGGGCAAAGCGTTCTCGACCATCGTCCACGGGGACGATCGGGACAAGGTCCGCGCGTTCTTCGAGGCCGCCCGCAAAGGGAAGCCCCTGTCGGACTGCATGGAGGTGAGGCTTTGCTACCGAACCTCTCCTGCAAAAGGGTCGGACTGCTGCATTGTCGAGCTGAGAGCCTCGGCCATGGAGGAGTTCTCCATTGAGAAAAACGGCAAGATCCGCGGCATCTACGGCGTTGCCCGGGACATCACGGGCAGCAGGCGGGCCGAGGAGGAGAAAAAGCTCCTGGAGGCTCAACTGCGCCAGGCCCAGAAGATGGAGGCCATCGGGACGCTGGCCGGCGGCATCGCCCACGACTTCAACAACCTTCTCATGGCCATCCAGGGCAATGCCTCGCTGATGCTCTTCGACCTCGACGATAAACACGAGCATTACGAGCGGCTCCGCAACATCGAGAAGCTCGTCGACAGCGGCTCGCGGCTCACGTCCCAGCTCCTGGGGTATGCCCGAAAGGGCCGCTACGAGGTCCGGCCCATCGACCTGAACCTTCTCGTGCAGGATGCCTGCGAGACCTTCAACCGGACGAAGAAGGAAATCCGGGTCATCCAGCAGTTCGACAAGCACCTTGCGGCCATCGAAGCCGATTCGGGGCAGATCGAACAGGTCCTGATGAACCTTCTGGTCAATGCGGCCGATGCCATGCGGGGCGGCGGAACGGTCTCAATCCGGACATCGAACGCGACCCACGAGGATATGACAGGCAAGCTCTATAACCCGAAACCGGGGAAGTACGTTCTCCTTCAGGTGAGCGACACAGGCGTCGGGATGGACGAAAAAACGAAGGAGAGGATCTTCGAGCCCTTTTTCACAACGAAGGAAATGGGCCGCGGGACGGGCCTGGGGCTTGCCTCGACCTACGGCATCATCAAGGGTCACGGAGGCTTCATCGATGTGGAGTCCCAGCCCGGCAAAGGCGCCACATTCACCATCTATCTGCCGGCCTCGACCAAGAAGGTCTCGAAACACCACCGGGGCCACGAGCGGATTGTTCGGGGACAGGAGACGGTGCTCTTGATCGACGATGAGGACATGGTCCTCGAGATCGGCAGGGCCCTCCTCGAGACCATGGGCTACCAGGTCATCACGGCAAAGGACGGCGATGAAGCCATCTCCCTTTACGAGCGACAGGGCACCGGGATCGACCTTGTCCTTCTGGATGTGGTCATGCCCGGTCTGGGCGGGGGGGAGGTCTTCGACCGCCTCAAGACCATGAACCCGGAGATGAAGTGTCTGCTGCTTTCCGGGTACAGCATTGACGGCGAGGCCACGGAAATACTGCAGCGGGGCTGCGACGGCTTCATCCAGAAACCCTTCAAGCTGAGGGACCTCTCCAAGAGCATACGGGAAATCCTGCACCACCCGTGAAAACAGTGGTCAGTGACCGGTGAAGCAGAAGGGACAAGGGACCAGGGACCAGGGTGTAGGGGCAAATCAGAAACGCCTGAGTGAAGGATGCAGAGAACAAATCCCTCTCGTTCCCCCTTTTGCAAAGGGGGATGCAAGGGGGATTTTCTTATTTGAACCTTTATCCTCGTTCCTCGGACCTCGTGCCTGAAAGGCGACGGCCTTCGGCCGAGACTTTCTTTTTCCCCCGAAATGTAATATGCAATTTGAAGCAATGCCGGCGTGATCATGCATTGATCCTGGTTGACGGATGTGTTTCATGACCGAAGATGGACTGAAGCAGAAGATCGAAAAAGTGGCTGCCCTGATCTCGGGAGCCAGGCGGATCGTCGTATTCTCCGGGGCCGGGGTCAGCACCGAGTCGGGCATCCCCGATTTTCGCAGCCCCGGCGGCATCTGGTCCCGCTTCGACCCCGAGGAATTCACCATCTACCGTTTTCTCGCAAGTGCCGAGACGCGACTCAAGCAATGGAGGATTCTCGTCGAAAGCGGTCTCATCGTCAACGCGAAGCCCAATCGCGCCCACCTTGCCGTGGCCGAGCTGGAGAGGCTGGGGAAGCTCGACTGTGTCATTACGCAGAACATCGACAATCTTCACCAGAAGGCGGGCAATTCGCCCGAAAAAGTCTTCGAGCTCCATGGCACGATGAATTTTGCTAGATGCCTGGGATGCCTTCAGCGGTACTCCATGGGGGAGCTTCTCGGCCGCATCAAACTGGATGAAGAGGCGCCCCTGTGTCCCGAGTGTGACGGCATCCTCAAGCCCGATGTGATCTTCTTCGGCGAGCAGCTTCCCGCGGAGGCCCTTCGGCAGTCGATCGATCATTCCCGGCAGTGCGATCTGCTCATCGTCATCGGCTCGTCGCTGGTTGTCTACCCGGCGGCCTACATGCCCATCTACGCCAAGGAGGCGGGGGCCGCCGTGGTCATCGTCAATCTCACCGTGACGGACTTCGATCATGAAGCCGATGTGGTCGTTCACGGAAAAGCCGGGGAGGTCATGCCGCTCATCCTGCAAGCCGTGAAGCTCAACCTGGACACCGCCGGCGGGACCGCCGCCTGAGAAGGACCGAAGCACATGTGCCTCTTGTACTGCGCTTTCGAGATCCACCCGAAATACCGGCTCATCGTCGCGGCCAACCGCGACGAGTTCTACGACCGCCCCTCGCGGCCGGCCGGATTCTGGCCCGAGTCGCCCGAGCTTCTTGCGGGAAAGGACCTGAAGGGCGGCGGCACCTGGTTCGGGATCACCCGGTCGGGACGGTTTGCCGCCATTACCAACTACCGCGACCCGCGGGCCCATCGGGAGCATGCGCCCTCGCGCGGGCTTCTCATGACGGACTATCTGCTCGGGTCTGCCGCGCCCTCCGATTATCTCGAAGCGGTCAGGCAGAAAGGGACGCAGTACAACGGCTTCAACCTCATCGTCGGATCAACGCGGGAGCTGTACTACTACTCCAACCGCAAGGGAGGCGTCATCGCTCTTACGCCGGGACTTTACGGCATGAGCAACCACCTCCTCGACACGCCCTGGCCGAAGGTGGCCCGCGGGAAAGAGGCTTTCGGCGATATCCTTGCCCGGGGGGAGGACCCGGAACCGGAGGCCCTTTTTCATATCCTGTCAGACCGCACCATCATGAACGACGAGTTGTTGCCGGACACCGGAATCGGGCTGGAATGGGAACGGCTTCTCTCGGCGCGATTCATCACCAGTCCCGTCTATGGGACTCGCTCATCCACCCTGCTGTATGCCGACCGGCAAGACCGGGTCGTCTTCATCGATCGAAATTTCGACTCCAACCCCGGGGCACCTCAGACAACTCGCTTTGAATTTACAATCAACCGGGGCGGGGCGGAATAAGAGGAACAACGTGGAGGGCATTGTCCAGATCGCCGGAATCCGAAGCAGGGAAGAGGCGAAAATGCTTCTGGATTGCGGTGTGGATTGGCTCGGCTTCCCCCTGAGGCTGGAGCTGCACAGCGATGACATGCCCGCTGATGAGGCCGGGAAAATCATCGCGTCTCTCGGCATCCGGGATCGGGCCGTCCTGATCACTTACCTCCGGGATGCCGCGGAAATCACAGGCCTCACCGCACAACTGGGCTGCCGCAGGGTCCAGCTTCATGGCGACATCTCGGCAGGAGAAACGTCGCTGCTGAAAACGGGGTCTCGGGAGCTTTACCTGATCAAGGCGCTTGTCATAAAGCCGGGAAATCTCGGCGAGCTTCTGGGCACCGTCCGGGAATTCGAACCCCATATCGACGCCTTCATAACGGACACATGGGACCCGCAGACAGGGGCCCGGGGCGCCACCGGGAAGATTCACGACTGGGACACAAGCCGTCGGATCGTGGAGTCCGCATCCCGGCCGGTGCTCCTGGCCGGAGGTCTGAACCCGGACAACGTGGGTCAGGCAATCCTGGAGGTCGGCCCGGCCGGGGTCGATGCCCACACCGGCGTCGAAACTCCCGGAGGGATGAAGGCCCCGTCTCTCGTCAAAGCCTTCGTCGAGGAATCCCGCAGGGCCTTTGCCCTGTTGAAAAGGAACAACCCTGGACATGACTGAAGGGATTGGAACGTCAGGCCGCGAATACCGAATGCTGCCCCGGGTGGGCGTGGGCGCCATTGTCATCCGCGATGGGCGCATCCTCCTCGTAAAACGGGGCAGCTCCCCGGGCAAGGGGCTCTGGGCTCCGCCGGGAGGGCTTGTCGAACTGGGGGAAACGGTGCGCGAGGCGGCGGAGCGTGAAATCCTCGAGGAAACGGGGATCGTCATCCGGGCGAAAGAGGCCTTCTACATCTTCGACTTCATTGACCGGGACAAAGAGGAAAAGATCAAGTACCATTACATCATCATCGATTTTTTGGCCGATTACATCAGCGGAGAGCCCCGGGCCTCCGACGATGCGAGCGAGGTCCGCTGGGTGTCGCCGGAGGATGTCCCCGGCCTGGCCATCACACCAACAACGCGAAAACTGCTCAAGCAGATGGGATTCGTAAAAGAGTAACAGGTTGATTGGTAATTGGGTATAAGGCTAAGAATTCCTTACTGCTCCCTTATGAACTATTTTCCAGTCAACTATTTACTGTTTTTAGTAAGGAGGTGTGAGGATGAAGGTTGTCTGGAGCGAAAAGTTCATAGAGTCCTACACGATGGATCCGGCAGCCGCCTCGGGGCGCATGGAAGCCATCATGGACGTCATCAAGGACCAAGTCACGCTCGTGGATGCCGTTCCAGCGAGCGAGGAGGACATCGCCGCCTGCCACACGAAGTATCACATCGAGCATGTCCGGCAGATCGGAATCTACGACATCGCAGCCCTTGCAGCCGGCGGGGCCATCCAGGCGGCCCAGATCGGCATGAAGGAGCCCTGCTTCGGTCTCATTCGTCCCCCCGGACACCACGCCTCGGCCAACAGTTGCTGGGGGTTCTGTTACTTCAACAATATGGCGATTGCCCTGGAAAGGCTGAAAAAGGACGGTAAAATCAAGAAGGCCCTCGTGCTCGACATCGACCTGCACTTCGGTGACGGGACGGTCAACATCCTCGGCAGCAAAGGCTACGTCACCCTCGTCAACCCCTCATCGAATTCGCCGGCGGATTTCATCAGGCAGGTTGACAAGGCGCTGGCTGCGGAGACCGTGGATGTGATTGCCATCTCGGCAGGGTTCGACTACGCACGGGAGGATTGGGGTGGCGTGCTCACCGAGGAAGACTACACCAGCATAGGACGGATGGTCCGTGAAACCGCGAGGAAGACCAACGCCGGATTCTTTGCAGTCCTCGAGGGCGGTTATAACCACCGCGTCCTGGGCCACAACTGCATGGCTCTTCTTGCGGGGATGCGGGAAGATTGATTGGCGACGTGTGAGTTGTATGTTTCACAAATAAAAAAGAAGCGCAGTGCAAGAGAGAAAAGCCGCATCGCGTTCGCGATGTTATAATCGCGAAGAGCGGCCCTCCCACACTGCGCCCTTCCGCCTTTCTCGAGTCGAGAAAGGAATCGAACAGCGCAAGACTTTCGGCTATGAAGGAGATGCCGAGCGTCCCGCACAGGTTCAAACTCTCCGGTTGTCGCGTTAGAATTGACTGGGACCACGGCTCTCACCCCCATGAAACTTCATTCCGGACAGCCATGAGCTTGCCGCCTGTAAACATTTTAGAACTACGAAACCCATCCAATTGTCAATATACGGCAGCCTCGAAAGGAACTACCCCTTCCGTGACATAAGAATCCTCTTTCTCGAAATGATCCGCATCATCTCAAACAGGTTTCTATGCCGACGGCGGCACATCTCCGAACTGCCATGCGTGCAAGTTTTACGTCCGAACTTGTTCCTGTACATTTCGTTCACCCCTTAGGCATTCGATAAACATACTCGGGAGTTCATCGTTGTCAAGAAAACGGGCACAGGGCAAGACGGGCCTTTGGGGGGAGCCGGGCACATCTTTACGGATGACCCCCATGACTGCCGGAACTGCCCCGAGCTGCGAAAACGGAAGAGAGAACCGGAGAACAACACAAAAAAAGAAGCGCCAGAAAGAGATATTACCACATCGCGTCCGCCATCTATTTGCGAGCGGTGAATCTCTTTAATCGCGCCCTTTCGCCTTTCTCTAATCGAGAAAGGGCCGAACCGCGTGAAACCCTCCTTCTATGGAACGGTTGATGGTCGTGACCGTGCTGAACCCAGGCAACAATCAGATTGCTGCTTTCGATTCCGATCACCTGTCCATTGCCTGCCATAGCCGGCAGTTTCCGCGACAGGATCCGTCTCTTCAATTGTCGCAATGAGTCGTGCCAATGAACGCTCTCACCTCCAATCTGTCATTTTCCCCTTCCACTTAACATACAAAGCTCATCTGAATAGTCAAGCCGGGTTGAAGAACTCACAGATGCAGGAGAATTCAGGAAGCGAAAGCGGTGAAGAAAGAGGGGGAGGTAATCAGGATTCGGGATTATTAAGAAGTGAATGAGTGTTTTAGTGTTCAAGTGTCTACGTGAAGAGAAATATAAGGGTGTTCGTGAGCAGGGATTCGGGAATGAAAGGAATGGTTTCTCCTGAAGCTTGATGCCTGACGCCTGAGTCCTGAGGCTGCAAGGCCGCTCCTGGTTCATAAGGCCGGTCAAAAAGGTGCAGATGCAAGGCGTGCGAAGTTCTGAGGAGTGAGGCGCGAGGGGGCTTTAGGGCTGTTCAAAAGTGCCTAGATGCAAGGCTCTCGAAATCCCGAGGGCTGAGGCGTTCTTGGCGTACGCCGCTGGGACGAGGGATGAGAGGAGCGCCGCAGATTGGTGCTTTTGCCGCCCTTTCCCGTGAAGCGGGGCGGCCCGGTAAGGTAAGAACCTGACATGATTGCGCACCCTGGCGGGATGCGCCCCCGGTCAACAGGCCTCATTTGCCGATGCAGAAGGTGGCAAATATCCGGTCCAGCACTTCCTCCGTAACCGTCTGACCCGTCACCTCGCTGATGGCGCCAAGGGCCTCCCGCAGGTCGAAGGCGATGAATTCGGGCGAGAGACCCCCGGAGAGGCCCTGCTCTGCCGTTCTCAGGGACAAGAAGGCACGCTCCATGGCGATCTTGTGACGCAGATTCGTAAGAACCGCCTCCGTGCGGCTCGCGCCGGCAGAACGGCCCAGCGCTGCGTGGACGGCGTTGAGGAAGGTTGCAATCCCCTCGCCAGTCTTCGCGGAAATCCAAAGGCGCTCCCGGCCGGAAAGCCCGTCGGGAATTGATTCCGTGTCCAGGAACTGCGGCAGATCGGATTTGTTGATTGCCACAACGACATTGCGGTCCCGATTCGCAGCGATAATGTCGCGATCCTCCGCAGTGAGTGTAGCGCTGCCGTCGAGCAGGATCACGATGACATCGGCCGCAGCCGCCTGCTGCCAG
This sequence comes from Syntrophales bacterium, assembly GCA_035685905.1. Classification (GTDB taxonomy): domain Bacteria; phylum Desulfobacterota; class Syntrophia; order Syntrophales; family UBA2192; genus UBA2192. The sequence goes on along the minus strand of DASRZY010000279.1, from coordinate 5,441 downwards.
ACCCGGTCGATGCCTTCCTTCTCGATGGGATCTTGCGATGCCCGAATCCCTGCCGTGTCGATAAACCTCACCGGGATCCCCCGGATGCTGACGCTCTCCTCGATGAAATCCCGCGTCGTCCCGGCATGCGGCGTCACAATGGCCCTCTCGGCGCCCAGCAGGCGGTTGAAAAGGCTCGACTTGCCCACGTTGGTCTTTCCCGTGATGACGACCCGCGCGCCTTCCCGCATGATTCTGCCTTCCTCGTAGCTCGTTGTCAGCTCTTCGATCTTTGCCGAGATGTCCCGCAGATGATCCAGGAGCCCCGCTCTCGGGGCCGCTTCGATGCCGTCTTCCTCCTGGAAGTCGATCTCTGCCTCGAGAAGCGTGAGGATGTCGAGAATGGACGACCGCAGCTCCCCGATGGTGCGCGACAGATCGCCGTGAAGGTGGCCAATTGCGAGATCGAGCCCTTGCCGGGTGCGGGCCGAGATGATCTCCTGGACCGCCTCTGCCTGGGAGAGATCCATGCGGCCGTTGAGGAAGGCGCGGCGAGTGAATTCACCGGGCTCGGCCAGGCGGGCGCCGGCCCGCAGGACTGCCTGCAGCACCTCCTCGAGGATGAGAGGGCCGCCATGGCAATGGATCTCGAGGGTGTCTTCGCCGGTGAAAGAGTGAGGCGCCCGAAGAAACGCGACGAGCACCTCGTCGAGGGTGCGACCCGTCGCAGGATCGATGATTTCCCCGTGATAGAGTTGATGGGATCTGAATGAGATAAGTGTTTTCCGGGGCTTGAAGAGGGCGCGTCCGATCCGTTCGGCTTCGGGCCCGCTTGCCCGAATGATCCCGATGCCGCCCGTGCCGGGCGGCGTGGCAATCGCAGTTATGGTGTCTGCATGGATCACCGGGGTCTCGAGTTGTGGGGACGGTTGCTCCTGCCGGGTTTGACGATGATCTTTCGATTGAGGCCCTCACCGCGGCTCTTGGTGATGACGGAGTCGTCGTTCTGCAGGGTGAGGTGGATGATCCGCCTCTCGCGGGCCGTCATGTTTCCCAGCGTGATGGGCTTCCGGGTCTTTCGGACTTTCTGGCTGACTTTTTCGGCCAGGGCGACGAGGGCTTCCTCCCGCTTTTTGCGGTAGTCCTCCGTGTCGACGATGACCTGTTTCTTCTCACGGCCCTGCTTGCTGAGGATCTTGTTGACGACATACTGGAGGGCATCGAGGGTCTGGCCGCGTTTGCCGATGAGCAGCCCCTCGTCGACTCCCTGCAGGGTCAGGCTGACAGCCTCGGGCGTGTCCTCCACCGTCACCTGGGCCTCGATCCCCATCCGGGCGAGGATTTCCTGGAGAGTTTCCTTCGCGGCGGCGAGCGTCTCCGGGGATGATTCCACCGGCTCCGGGCGGGGTTCGCGAGGGGTCTGCATTTCCCGCGGTTCACGGGGCGGCCGGATCTCCCGGGGCTCCGGGCGGGGTTCGCGGGGTGCCTGTGCTTCCCTCTGTTCACGGGGCGGTCTGATCTCCCGTGGCTCGCGCGGCGGCCTGTTGTCCCGGTACGGATGCTGTTCGCGGGGAGGCCGGGCCTCCCGCGGTGGGCGATTGTCCCGCTGCTCGCGATGCTCTCTCGGGGGGCGTTGCTGCTCCCTGTGCTCCCGCTGGTCTTTCTGTTCCTTGTGTTCCTGGGGACGCTCCTGGAGCCGTTCCTGGGGACGTTCCTGGGGCCTCGGCGCCGGAGGGGCTTCCGGTGCCCTTGCCTTCTTTTCCGCGGGCAGATCGAAACTCATTTCCAGGTTCAGCAGGCTTGCCTTGACCCTGGCTTTCTTCGACCCCACGAGACCGAAGAATCCCGACGATCCCTCGGAGAGGATCTCGATGTTCAGCTTTTCGCGGGGAACGTTGAATTCCCGGCAGGCTTTCTCGATCGCTTCATCGATCGTCTTTCCTTCGATCTCGAGGACCTTCATGTTTCAGCACCTCATGCGGTGGGGGCCTTGTTGATGTAGTATTGCTGCCCGATGCTCAGGACGTTGTTGATGAGCCAGTAAATAACCAGGCCCGAGGGGAAATTGAGAAAGAGGAACGTGAAGACGACGGGCATGAACATCATCATCTTCTGCTGCATGGGGTCTCCCATGGCCGGCGTCATCTTCTGCTGGATCAGCATGGTTGCACCCATGATGACGGGGGTGATGTAGTAGGGGTCCTTGGCCGAGAGGTCCTGAATCCACCAGACAAAGGGAGCGTGGCGAAGTTCGATGGCGTAGGAGAGCAGCTGGTAGAGCGCAATGAAGACGGGGATCTGGATGACCACCGGGAGGCAGCCGCCCAGGGGGTTGATCTTGTGAGTCTTGTAGAGTTCCATGACGGCGGCATTGAGTTTCTGCTTGTCGTCCTTGTAGCGCTCCTTCAACTCGGCCATCTTGGGCTGGACCTTCTGCATCTCCTTCATGGACTTGTAGCTCTTGTTGCCCAGGGGCCAGAAGATGATCTTCGTGAGAATGGTGATGATGATGATGACGATCCCGTAGTTGCCCACGTACTTGTAAAGGAACTGCATCACGAAGAGGAACGGGAAAGCGAGCCATTTCATCCAGTTGCCGATGTTGATGGCCGCCTCGAGCCCGACGCCCTGCTGTTTCAGCAACTCGTAATCCTTGGGTCCCACGTAGGCCGTGTATCCGAAGATCCCCGTCTGGCCCTGGGGGATCGTGTTCTTCGGGCCTTCGAGGCTGACGACGATCTGCCCCCGCGTGTCCTTGTTGAAGGCAATGCTGGTGAGAGCCGGCTGCTTGGGGATCATGGCGCCGAGAAAGAACTTGCTCTCGAAGCCGCCCCACTGCACATCCGTTCCGTAGTCCTTCTTCTCCAGTTTCGCGGCGGCCTGCCGCTCCGTGGAGTTCTTGACCTGGGCGATGGCCCCTTCCTCCTGCTCCGCGTCTTTCTTCCCTGTCTCTGCCGGCCAGGTCAGGTTCGCATTCTCGCTCAGCGGCGCCGCCGCGCTGTTCTGGAACCGGACCTCGAGGTCGAAGGAATAGCGGTCTGGGTAGAAGGTGAAGATCTTCTCCACGCGGTACTGGCCGGGGGCGGCGAGACTGAAGACGAGCTTTCTGGGCTGGGTATCCTTTGTCAGGTCGAGGTTGTTCTGGTCGGCCGTGTAGGAGGCGTCACCGGGCAGATTCACGCTCGAGTCCGTGAAGGCGACCGACAGGGGGAGCTCCGAGCCCTCCTGCACCTGGACCAGTTCGATGAGGGGGCTGCCCTCTTCGAGGGTGGCCTTGTATTGTTTCAACAGGAAGGACTTCAGGGCGCCGCCGCGGGTGCTGAACACGGCCGAATAAAGCGGGGTCTCGATCCGGATGTCCCTGGCGGCCGCAGCGGCTGCAGCCTTGACTGCGGGTGCCTTGGACGGTACCGTCACCGCGGCGGGGGCTCCCGGCGCAGCTGCCGGGGCGGCAGCCTGCTGCTGGCCCGGCTGGGTCTGGGTCTGTGCCGGTTCCTGCTTCTGGGTCTCCAGGTTCTTGGCGAAAAAATATTGGTAGACAAAGACGACGAGGAACGAAAGGAGAATCGCCAGAAATGTCCTGATGTTCGTGCTCATGGAATGCCTCCTGGGGCTCGCTTACCGGACAGGATCGTAGCCGCCGGGGTGAAACGGGTGACACCGCATCAGGCGCCTGATCCCGAGATAGATCCCCCTGGCCGGGCCGTAATGGCGGATCGCCGTCAGGGTGTACTCGGAACAGGTCGGGTAGAAACGGCAGCTGCGTGGCAGGATGGGGGAGATAAGAATCTGGTATGCCCGGATGAGAGCGATGGACAGGGTTTGAAAGAAGTGCCTCAGCATGTTCAGGCTTCCATTCGTCCAGCGAGGACCTTTTCCAGTTCCCTGCAGAGGTCCTGAGATTTCATGGAAGAGAAGTCTTTCCTTGCGACAATCAGGATATCCTGCGAGGCCGGAAGCCTGTGCTTGTTCAAGCGGAAGAACTCTCTCAGGAGCCGCTTCATCCGGTTGCGCCTTACGGCTGCTTTCTCCACCTTCTTGCCAACGACAAGTCCGAGCCGCCGGACGCCCGAAGTGTTTTTGCAGAGGATGACTGTCAGGTACTCCGAGTGGATCCGCTTGCCCGATTGGAAAAGGGCTGAAAACTCGCTGCGCCTGCGGAGCCGCTCGTTTTTCTTGAACGTGTACCTGCCTTCGGGGGCTGGGGATTTTCCTGCGGCTGGGCTCACCCTTCCACTCTTCCCTGACCCGGCTCAGACGGTCAGTCTCTTTCTCCCCTTCGCACGCCTTCTGCTCAGGACCAGCCGCCCACCTTTGGTGGCCATCCTGGCTCGAAATCCGTGGGCCCGCTTGCGCTTGAGATTCGTAATGGTCTTGAGTGTCTTTTTCATAACGTGACGATCCTGTTGAGTTAAAATGCTAAAGGAGAATCTTTAACCATTATTCCAAATATTTGTCAAGGTTTTATTAGAGAAGGGGTTGCCGCTTGCGTCTCGCCTCATCGTCCATTATAGTAGGCACATTCATGGGTTAGAAGCCCCCCGCCGGCCCGAAGGGCAAAAGGACAGCGGCAGGGGCCAATCCAGGGGAAAACCGGCAAGACGGATCCGAACCACATGGCAGACCATCAAAACTCAAAACCGGCCGCAGGCGATTATCTCGACCGGCGCCCCTTCCGGCTCGTCTCCGATTTCGAGCCCCGCGGCGACCAGCCCCAGGCCATCGAGAAGCTCACCCGGGGGATCGAAAAGGGTCACCCTCACCAGGTTCTCCTCGGGATTACCGGCTCGGGCAAGACCTTCACCGTGGCCAACGTCATCCAGGCCGTCCAGAAGCCCGCCCTGGTCATCGCCCCCAACAAGACCCTGGCGGCGCAGCTCTACCAGGAATTCAAAATGCTGTTCCCGGACAACGCCGTCGAGTACTTTGTCAGCTATTACGACTACTACCAGCCCGAGGCGTACATCCCGACGACGGACACCTATATCGAGAAGGATTCCGCAATCAACGAGGATATCGACAAGATGCGCCACTCGGCCACGCGATCGGTACTCTCGCGAAGCGACGTGATCATCGTGGCCAGCGTCTCCTGCATCTACGGCATCGGCGCTCCTGAGACCTACCTCGGCATGGCACTCTCGATCGAAGAGGGCATGGAGATCCCGAGGGACACGATGCTTCGGCGCCTCGTGGACATCCACTACGAGCGAAACGACATTGATTTTCACCGTGGCGCCTTCCGGGTCCGCGGGGACGTGGTGGAGATCTTTCCGGCCTATGAAGAGGAGCAGGCCATCCGCGTCGAGTTCCTCGGCGATGTCATCGAGTCGATCTCCGTCGTGGACCCCCTCCGGGGCCGTAAACTGGGGCGCATGTGGCGTACGGAGATCTACCCCGGCAGCCACTACGTCACGACGAAGGACACGCAGAAGTCGGCCATCGTCTCCATCCGCGAGGAGCTG
>DASRZY010000278.1:0-6753 GCA_035685905.1 Syntrophales bacterium | reverse complement strand
TTATGACGATGGTCAGGGCAGGGACGGGACTGGGCGTCGGCTACGAGAAGTTGCGTTACGTCATTGTGTTCAAGAACAAGTCGCTTCTCGACACCTTCAAGACGGTGGGCGGCGATGTCGGCGCCTCGGGCCACCTGGTGGCAAAGGGGTTCGGCAAGGGCGCCGGTACCGGCGTGCAGCGATCTTTCGACCCGATGCTTTCCGTCTATCAACTCTCGGATGCAGGTCTGGCGGCCGAGGCAAGCTGGGGTGCCACGGTGTTCGCGCCCGATCCGATTCTCAACCCGAATAAACCGTCGGCGGAACCTGCGGCTGCCTCGAACCCGGCGAAGGGTCAGCAGCCATCGGAATCAGGTGCATCCGTGGCGAAGGAAGAACCCTGACCCGGCCGCGCCGGACCATCAGAATCTGGAAGGGGAATCACCCGGCTCGGCTGATTCCCCCTTTTTTTGTAAAAACCATTTTCAGGCGGCAACGGCTCAGCGAGAGCACGAAGCGGGTTTATGACGTCTCTCCCCTTGTCACCGTTGCGGCTCTTGCCACCGACTCGATGGCGATGGCCGCCACGGCGGCCCCGTAGTCCAGGTCGATGTTGGACATGTTGTCGTGGGTGTCGTGGTAGCCGACGCGGTTGATGTCGTAATTTTCCATGAACAGCACAGCGGGGATGCCCGTATCGGAGAAGATCTGGCCGTCGGTGTTGAACAGCGAGCTGCGCATGTCGCCCGGCAGCCGAACCTCGCCGTGCAGCCGGGGATGACGGGCAATGTCCGGGATGGTGATGCCGTCCTTGCTGCGGCGGCCCGCACTGCGATGGCGTCGCGCCGGCTTGCGGTTCCACTTCTCGGCGTGGGCGTTCCAGATCATGTTGGCCAGGTGCGCCTGGTAGGCCAGCCAGACAGATTGCCGGCTCAGTCCCGGCGAGATCTGGAACACGTCGCGATCGCGGTCGCGGTTGTGGGCGATCATGTCGAGGACGTAAAGGCCCTCGATCTTGACCTTCGAGAGGTCATGCGTCTTTTTGCCGGGGCCGTGCAGCTTCAGATTTCCCTCCACGAGCGACTGGGCGAGGTGACGGGCGCCCATGCAGTCCGACGGGAATTCCTCTCCGGTCAGGTGAACGAGCCAGACATCGCAGTTTAACCTGCCTTCGCGGCTGAGCTTTAGAAAGACGGGTGCCGCCAGCATGAGCGCCGCTGTTGCGGAATGATTGTCATCGGCGCCGGCCGCTGCCACGCGCGCCAGCTTCCCGCCCTTTTCTTTGTAGTAGAGGTCCTCCATGTAGGCGGTATCGTAGTGATCGGCCATGATCACCGCCCGGCTGCGATCCTTTCCCGGTATCACGATGAGCAGGTTGCGCTCTCTCAGCATCCCCCGTTGATTGGCCAGCCAGCCGTCCATCCAGGGATAGTCGAAATCGGTTTGCCACTGGAAGGGCAGCTCGCCCGCAAGGGCCTTGCCCTGCATCCCGTGCCCCGCAATGAGCTTTCGATAGTGCGCAAGCAGCCAGTCCCCCAGCGCATCGAGGTCGCGCTTCTTGTGCTTCAGCAGCTTCTGCGTTGCCGGGTCGTGGACGCAATCGGCGTTGTCCTTGTTGATGAAGCGGCCCGCAGCCAACCGGGCGATGGTCTTCCAGTACTCGACTTCGAAGGTGCGGGTGGCCGTGCAGGGATAGGTGATCGGCTCGGGCAGGGGGTCCAGGGCCAGGTCGCCCCGCGGGGCAATGATCAGCCGCAGGGTGTGATACAGCAGGAATCCGTAGGACGTGGGGCTGTTCCAATGGGTGAGCTGATCGAGCCACTGCTCGAGAGTCTGGCCCTTCGGGATCACGGTGATATGCCGGGCAAAATCCCAGGGCAGGATTCTCTTGTCGAAAAAATCCCAGACCGTCATGAGCTTGAATGCATTGAGCGCGATCTGGTGGTCCCGGTGCCCGTAGGCCTTCTTGTAGCCCCACACGCCCGCTATGAATTCGGGGCGCCGGCGCAGTTCAGGCCAGAGCTCGACAGGCCGCGCCAGGTCCGGCTCATTGGCGTCGTAGGCCGTCATGTACCCCAGCGGCGCGTCATCCAGCAGCTTTGGCCTGTGCGTTTCCGGATCGAGAAAGGAAACCAGGGGCAGGTGCCAGAAGACCTCGTATTTCCCGACCCGCATGGGCGGGTAGTAGATCCGGTATCCGAATCGTCCGCCTTCGGAGAGTGCCTGGGCGGCGCGGCGCAGTTCTTCGCGGCCGGCGCGCGGCCCATCGAGAAGGAGCCTGTACTGATCCGTCCAGATCTGGGAGTTGCGCGCCATCGGCTTGCCATAGAGCCCGACCAGGTCCGGGTCGGTGCTGAACAGCACGTGCGCCAGGCGGACTTCGTCGCCCACCACGGCCAGTTCGTCCTGGAATTGCTCTATCCGCTCCCAGCGGTGGGTCCGCCGGTAGGTGTTCCGCAGCTTGTCCCGCATCTTTTCAGACTCAGGCCTGTCCGCGCGGGGTTCGTTCAGCCAGCCCGACTGCAGGATGCGCAGCCCCCGCGGCGCTTCATGACGGTCGCACACGTTGAGAAGGGGGATCTGTGCCGCCAGGGGGAATTCAGACTGCAGCTTGAGAAAAGGCGGCGCGCCCCAGAAAACGAGGCTGCCTGGAAAGGGCAGCAGGTGAAGCCTGCCGGCAAGGTAGGCCCTGCGTATCGCTGGCGACAATGTCCCGAAGGGTCGGAAGGTGAGCAGGTATTTAACTCCCCTCAGGGACTCACGATCCCCGAGCAGAAAAGGTTTCGTCCAACTCGGCAGGGGATCCTGCCGCCACGCCTTGCAGACCGTCTCTCCCGAACCGGGGAGGATGCGAAAACCGGCATGCCGCAGATTGGTCAATTGCTCCGGTTTCTCGCCGTAGGCAGATCGCAGCAGCCGGCGGACAAAATCAACGGCGTACTCGGGGGGCCGTTCCCGGCCCGGTGCGCTGTAAAAACTCTTCCAGAACGCCCGGTCGGGTCCCTGCTCGCTGCTGCCGTAAAACATCCAGCGCACACGCCCCTTGTCGTCCTGAGCTTTCGACAGGGCAAGGGGCAGGAGGGTCACGTATCGTTCGTGAGGGATTGCGCCCGGCAGCTCGGCCAGCTCTTTCGGCCAATAGGCGTTCCCTTCGAGCTTGGCGCGGTTGATGCCCTGGGCCGGCTGCTCCCTGTCGAGGCGTTGCAGTGCCGGCAGAACCTGCCCGACGATGAGCTGAAGGCCCGGGCCCAGCTCCATGGCCTGTTCGCGCTCATTCACAAGCCAGGCAAAGGGGTCCCCCGGGTTTTGCGGGGCAGGGTGGCCTTTACCGTAGGGTCGCCACCCGATCCACGGTGACGGCATCATCTCGGAATAGGCGAGGATACGGTGAGGATTTTCCCTTCCATACCTCGGAATATCCGTTAAGATCTTGTCCCAGCCAAGCTCAGCCATGACGTTCCTCCCTTCATTCACGACAGCTCTTTCTGGAAGATCAGCTTGTCATCCCCGATCCGGTAGAAGTTTTCGATGCGGGCCGCCAGGCGATAACCGCTGCCCTCGTAAAAGCGTACCGTGGCGCCGTAGGTCTCCTGCGAAGAGGTCTCGATGAGGATCATGCGCCCGCCTCGATTCAGCACGTCCTTCTCGACGTACTCGATGAGGCGCCGCCCATAGCCCTTTCCCTGCGAGGACGGATCGACCACGATCCAGTAAAGATCGTACACCCCCAGCGTCAGCGGCACCGGGCCGTAGCAGGCATAGCCCAGCACGGCGCTATTGCTCGAGTGTTCCAGGACGGCGAACAGATAACCGCTCTCTTCCCCTTCTTCCAGGGCCTCCTCGACGAGTTCCAGCGCCGTGGCGATCTCGACGTCGTTGAATTTTCCCGAAGAGACCACCATCTTCTCGATCGGGGAGCGGTCACGGGGCTCCAATGCGCGGATGCGGGCACCATCTTGCGGGTTCAGCTTGGAAGCGTCAGTTTTCATCGTTATTAATTTACCATTATTCCAAGGCGAGTGCCTTCTTTTTGTCATGGATTTTCCGGCAGGCGTCGATTAAGATGATCTTGAATGACTCCGTTGAAAAAGCTCTCGGCGCGGGGATTTATAGTGAAACGAACCATCGGGATGTGGTATCTTATTGGTCCTGTCACCTTGAATCGGCCCGGGTCGGGCAGAACAAAAAGAAACCAAGAGGGAAGAACATGAAGATGAAAGGCTCGTGGCAATATGCATTGATCGGGCTCGTGGCGATTTGCCTGGCATTGCCTCCTTCGCTTTTCTCGCAGGGGGCGCCGGCAAAGACGTTCAAGCAGGAGGAACTCGACCAGCTGCTTGCGCCCATTGCCCTGTACCCCGATGATGTACTTGCGCCGATCCTCATGGCATCGACTTATCCCCTCGAGGTGGTGCAGGCGGAGCGGTGGGCAAAACAGAACAAGAGCCTGAAAGGCGATGCCATGAAGGCGGCACTCGAAAAGCAGTCCTGGGACAACAGCGTAAAGTCGCTTGTCGCGTTTCCCGATGTCCTGACCATGATGAGCGAAAAGCTGGACTGGACCCAGAAGCTGGGCGATGCCTTCCTGGAGCAGGAAAAGGATGTCATGGACACGGTTCAGAAGCTGCGCCGGAAAGCCAGCGATGCGGGCAACCTGAAAAGCACCAGCGAGCTGGCCGTGAAAAAGGAGGCCGATGTAATCGTCATTGAGCCCGCCAATCCCCAGGTGATCTATGTCCCCTCCTACAATCCCACGGTGGTTTACGGAGCCTGGCCGTATCCGGCCTATCCGCCCTATCCGGTATATGCCTACCCGCCGGGCGCCGCGATGTTCACGTTTGCAGTGGGTGTTGCCGTCGGTGCGGCCTGGTATCACGGGTGGGGAAACTGCAACTGGAACGGGGGATCCGTCAATATCAACAACAACGTCAATATCAACAGGCCTGCAAGGCCCGATCAGAGACCCTCCGGTGGCGGGGAGAGATGGCAGCACAACCCGGAGCACCGGAAAGGGGTTTCCTACCGGGACCAGGCGACACGAGACAAGTACACGCCGACAAATCGCGCGGCCGTGGACAGCCGTCAGGGGAACCGTGGTTATGAAAAGCCGGGGGCAGGTACAGCCGATCGCTCCGGCGGCAGGCAGCCGTCCCAGACGACCGGCGGCAGGCAGTCGGCCCAGACGCAGGAGAGAACGCCCGATCGATCGAGTTCTGCGGCAAAGAGTCAGAACAATGCCTTCAGCGGGGCGGACCGAAGCGGAGGACAGGCGCAACGTGACAGCGCGAGAGGAAGTCAGAGCATGTCATCGGCCAAGTCCCAAGGCGGCGGCGCATCCGCCAGGTCGTCCGGGGGCGGCGCATCCCGCGGAGGCGGCGGAAGAGGACGCAGATAGGATTCCCGAGGGGAACGTTCCGACGAGTTACGATCAAGAAATCATCGATGGAGGAAAGATCCATGGTTTTATTTCGAATGCGATACCCGTCAATCAGTGCACTCTTGATCTGTGCGTTTGCCCTCTTTGCAGTCTTGATGTTCCAGGGAGCCGCACTGGCGGCGCAGCCGAAACAGAAAACCTTCGAGACCCCGGAAGCGGCCGTGGAAGTCCTGATCCAAGCTCTTCGCGATCACAACGAAAAGGCTCTCCTTGCCATCTTCGGCCCGGGCAGCGAATCGCTGATCTCGTCGGGGGATAAGGTGGAGGACCGTGTGCGCCGGGAGGAATTCGTCCGACTATACAGTGAAGCAAACCGCCTGGAACCGGCAGGGGACAAGAAAATCATTGTCCACGTGGGAAAGAATGACTGGCCGTTCCCGATCCCGATCGTGAAAGCCGGGGAGAGCTGGCGATTCGACACGAAGCAGGGCAGGGAAGAAATCCTCAACCGCAGAATCGGGGAGAATGAACTCGAGACCATCCAGACCTGCCTGGCGATCGTCGATGCGCAGCGGGAGTATGCGGCCGTGGATCGTGACGGCGACGGCCTGCTGGAATATGCGCAGAAATTCGCGAGCACAAAAGGCAAAACGGACGGCCTGTACTGGGAGGTCAAGCCCGGCGAGAAACCGAGCCCGCTCGGGCCGCTCGTTGCGAAGGCCCGGGGCGAGGGCTATTCGAAGCAGGAGAAGCCTGCGCCCTACAATGGCTACTTCTATCGGATCCTGACGGCCCAGGGCGAAAGTGCCCACGGAGGCGCATACAGCTACCTCGTAAAAGGAAAAATGGTGGGCGGATTTGCAATCGTGGCATACCCGGCAACCTATGCCGTCTCCGGCGTCAAGACGTTCATCGTGAACCACGAAGGCGTTGTCTACGAGAAAGACCTGGGACGAAACACGATCAAGCTGGCGAAGTCCATGAAGACGTTCAATCCCGACAAGACCTGGGACAAGGTCGAGTAGGCGCGTCGTCTTTCGCATATCCATGACAGCGGATGGCGATGAACTTCAAGTTGCCGTATTATTCTTTTTTCTGTATAATGATATTTCAGTTTTCGGTATCACCTTCGTCTTGCGGAAAACTTCAACGTCATTCCTAGAAATAAAACAGAGATCCAAGAAAAAGGAGGTAATATGATGAGAAGCAAATGGCTCCTGTTGATCATTGTGGCCGTTGCGTTGGTGGGGCTCAGCGGCTGCGCGACGACGCTCAAGCCCATACCGGCCCAGGACATCAGCCCGAAGCTGAAGTCCGGCGCGCTGGTCCAGAAGACCAACAACTTCGAGATGATCCTGGACACCTCGGCGTCCATGGACGAGCCCCACACCTGGATG
>DASRZY010000277.1:0-5125 GCA_035685905.1 Syntrophales bacterium | reverse complement strand
CACGTACCCGCATCCGGTACAGGGTGGAGCGCCCCCTGTAACAACGATTGATCCCCCGCACAATCTAAGAGTCGTACAGGAATAGACGCAATGGCGGCCACGGGCACAGGAAATTGTGTCTTTCACCAGTATATCAAGCTTGTCAGAGAGCAGAGGATCATGCAGAAGCCGCGTAACGCCTTATCCCGGAGAGGAAATGACTGTCCGGGAAGGCCCTGAGTTTTTCAACTCAATCATTGCCGATCGTAAACGACTGCTTCTTTAAAAAAAATAATTTTCGCGCTTCCGGGAATGGATTTTCAGACCAGAGGCAATAACTCCTGGAGAAAGAAAAATCCCCCGCCGCGCGCGGCAGGGGATTTTCGAGGAAACTTGGACAGGATGAATCGCAGCTTTGTTAACGGCCTGGCCTCAGATGCTCGGCCCTTTTCAGGATTGCTCGCATTTTTCACGCGTATTCCGTGTTCGACGTCAGGGTCGCAAGGGCCCTCTCGCCGATGAGCAGCACCCGCGTGTGATTGAGCCTCGAGGCAAGCAGCCTCGTGAGCCCCTTCATGATTTCAAAACCCATCTGGCACTCCTCCTCCATCAGGGCGTAGAGCTTGCCGCCATCGAAGAGGACCATCTTGGTCGGTTCCGCGACGAGGGCGCTCAGCGTGTGGAGATTGGGCTCCACGAATGCCGACCAGCCGAAGGCCTCCCGGCGGGTCACGACGTCGATGATGACCTGCATGGGGGGCCGGGTGGGGCCCATGTCGCTTTTCATTTCCAGAAAGACTTTCCCCTGCTGTACCAGAAACAACTGAGTCGAAGGGTCCCCTTCCTTGTAGAGCAGGGCCCCGGTCGGATAGGATTCCTCTTTCGCAATCGCAAGGAGTTTCTCGATCTGCGCGTCGTTTAATCCCTGGAAGAAATTGCATTCCTTTAAAAACGCTGCGGATACCATGGGCTCTTACCTCCTTTTTGGAATGGGGGGAAAACTGTATTGATTATATCAACCTTTGGATGCAGATTCTATGAGTAATTTCCGTTTAGCCCGTTCATGGCGAGCGTGGGAGAAAAGAAAAGCGGCGCCGGGATGGCGCCGCCTCATGCGGGGTCTTTTGTTTCCTTAAACCATTTCTACGTTCTTTGCCTTCGGACCCCTGTCCGTCGTCTCGACCTCGAACTGGACCCGCTGCCCCTCCTGCAGGCTCCTGAACCCGGCAGCCTTGATGGCCGTGTAGTGGACGAAGAGATCACCGCCCCCGTCCTGCTGTATGAAACCAAATCCTTTCTTCTCGTTGAACCACTTGACGATTCCCTGCGCCATCGTGCTCCCTCCTGTTAGAAAATTCTCGATGGCCGGAAGCAGACTTTCTGACAGAAGAAGCGGGAACCGCTGACAGACCCCTCGATCATCGGCCCCTATTCCCTCCAGAATGGTCCCCCCCATAGACCACACGGCGCACCATAACGTCACCCCGCAATACCTGTCAAGCACATTTTCCGACCACTCAGGGCAGGGGCGGACGCCCGGGAACCCCTTATCGTTGCGGGGCCTTTGCCTTTGTGCCATACTCCAGTCACCATGTTTGAACTTCGCATGACAGATCGCGGCCTTGCCGTCGGGACCGGAGGCTTTCACATCGACCCGCGGGGGCCGGTGCAGCGCGCAGTGATCACCCACGCACATGCCGATCACACCTGCAAAGGCTCGAGGCACTACCTGGCAGCCCGCGAGGGAAGCCACATCCTCCGTACACGCCTGGGAAACGATGCCTCGATCCAGTTTCTGGAATACGGGGAGTCCGTCGAGATTGACGGCTGCCGCCTCTCGCTGCACCCGGCCGGGCACATCCTGGGCTCGGCCCAGGTCAGGATCGAGTACCGGGGACATGTGACGGTCTTCAGCGGCGACTACAAGATCCAGCCCGACCCCACCTGCACACCCTTCGAGCTTCTTCGGTGCAACCGCTTCATCACCGAGTCGACGTTCGGATTGCCCATTTATCGCTGGGACGATCCCGCCCGCGTCCTTGAGGACATCCGCGCCTGGTGGAGATCGAACCAGGATGCAGGCCGCGCCAGTGTGATGTTCGCTTACGTCCTGGGCAAGGCGCAGCGCATCCTCATGGGGCTCGATCCGTCGACGGGGCCCGTGTTCACGCACGGCACCGTGGAGGAAATGAACCGGCGCTACCGGATGAGCGGTGTGGGCCTGCCAAACTCGCTTCCCGTGGAGAAGGCAGCAAAGAAAAGTGATTTCGCCCGGGCATTCATTCTTGCCCCGCCCTCTGCCCGCGGCACGAGCTGGATGAGCCAGCTCGGCGAGTGCTCGACGGCGCTTGCCTCGGGCTGGATGCGGATTCGCGCGGCCCAGCGCCGACGCGGAGTCGATCGGGGGTTTGTCCTCTCCGACCACGCGGACTGGCCCGGTCTCATGGATACGATCCAGGCAACGGGGGCCGAGGAGGTTTGCGTCGCCCACGGCTATGTCGATCCCGTTGTCGGAATGCTACGGGAAAAAGGGATCGACGCCAGACCGCTGGAGGCGAGCTTGAGGAAAGATTGAAAGGATCGAGGTTCGAGGAACGAGGACCGAGGGAAAGACATCCCGTCGATCCCGCAACCAGCTCCTTTGAACGCAACGAGAGCATGAAACGGTTTACCGAACTTTATTTCGCCCTCGAAGAGGCGACGAAGACCTCGCAAAAGGTCGACGCGCTGAAACGCTACTTCTCTGAAGTGCCTCCCGACGATGCGGCCTGGGCACTCTATTTCCTCATGGGCGGGAAGATGAAGCGCCTTCTCCCGGCGGCAAAGCTCAGGCAATGGAGTGCCGTGGCAGCGGGAATTCCCGAATGGCTCTTCGACGAATCCTGCAAGGCCGTGGGCGATCTGGCCGAGACGATCGCGCTGCTGCTGCCCCGTTCTGCGGGACCGACCCCGCCCGGGTTGAGAGACATGGTGGAGGAAAAGCTCCCATTGCTGCGCGACAGCGATGAGACATCTCTCAGGGATACCATTTTCCTCACCTGTCAAACGATGACTGAAGGGCAGGGATATCTGTGGATCAAGATGATCACGGGAGACTTCCGCGCCGGGGTCTCCCGGCAAACGGTCATCCGGGCCCTCTGCGAACTCGCCGGCCTGGAGAGCACCGTCATCTCGCACAGGCTCATAGGCCCCTGGGAGCCCACGAACAAGTTCTTTCGCTGGCTCCTCTCGCCTGACCGGGGGGACACGGATGTGAGTCGTCCCTACCCGTTTCACCTCCCCTGCCCGCTCGGCGCGCTGCCCGAGACCCTGGGAGACAGGAGCGGCTGGTGCGCCGAATGGATGTGGGACGGATCGCGGGCGCAGATCGTGAAGCGGGGCGGCATGGCCTTTATCTGGTCCCGGGCGGGGGAGCTGATCACCGGGACCTTCCCGGAGCTGACGGGTGCGGCAGAGAATCTGCCGGACGGCACGGTGATCGACGGCGAAATCCTTGCCTGGAAAGATGGGAGCCCCCTGACCTTCGGCCTGCTGCAGAAGCGGCTTGGGCGCCCGCTGCCGACCCGGAAGCTGCTTGAGGAAATCCCCGTGATCTTCATGGGCTTTGACCTGCCCGAATCTCAGGGACGGGACATCCGGGCGGAGCCCCTGAAAAAGCGGCGGGCCGAGCTGGAGAGGATTCTCAAACAACCCGCCTTCGAGGAACCCTTCCGCCTGTCAGAGATCCTGGCCGATGCAAGCTGGGAGGATCTGACGGCGAGGCGCCGGCATTGCCGGGACGTTCACGTCAACGGGCTCATGCTGAAACGGCTCGACTCGTCCTATGCAGCGGGCCGGCACCAGAGCTGGCGGAAGTGGAAGATCGAACCGCACACCATCGACGCGGTCCTCATCTACGCCCAGCCGGGCCATGGCGAATGGGAGAACCTTTTCATCGAGTACACCTTCGGGCTCCGGCGCCACGGAGAACTCATCCCGGTGGCAAAGGCACACTCGGGGCTCACTGATGAGGAGATCGGGCGCGTCGATGCCTTTGTCCGTGAGAACACCCTCGAGAAATTCGGGCCCGTCCGCTCCGTGAAGCCGGAGCTGGTCTTCGAGATTGCGTTTGAAGGGATCGAGACATCGAAGAGGCACAAATCCGGCTTGACCGTGCGCTCGCCCCGCATCGTGAAGTGGAAGGACAAGCCGCCCGAGGAGGCGGATACGCTGGAGTCTCTGAAAGCCCTGTTGCGCAAGGGCAGTGTATAAAGCCCGTTTTATTGTTGCGTTTCACTAAGAGCCACTGTCAGACATCTCTTTCCTGCATGCCGTGTAGCATTTCCTTCCTGAAGCTACATTGTTTGCAGCTCTCTGATGACCCCTGTTTTGATTTCCTACTCCATGTTAGATAGTTGAGTGATTCTATCTTTGTTTTTACGGGATGAAAAATGCGATCAAAGCACTCAATCTATATTTACTGAATGAAAGCGGGATGTTTACACGGTGATTCGCGATGAATGACAATAAATAATCGCTTGATATTTTTAAGAATTCTGCGAAAATAGAGGAATAATTTTTGCATGAGGATTTCAGTGAAATCTCGGTCAAGTGATAGGCTGGAAAAGTTCGTAACCAGTAGTTTTTTTCATGAGGATATAGGGTGCCCATGCGTGAACAACCGGAAAAAATAGACGCCAAATTCATCAAAGGTTTCATCCGAAGACGAAAAAAGATATTTATCGCCGTTTCGTCGCTTATGCTCATCGGAGCAATCGCCGTGGCATTTTTAACGCCTAAGGTCTACGTATCCAGCGCGACGATCTTAATTGAGGGACAGATAGCCGGCGAACTTTTGAAAAGCATTTCCATGGGGTTCGTCGAAGAGCGACTGCAGGTGATCACCCAGCAGATTTTAACTCGGGACAAGCTGCTTCAAATCTCAAAGCAACTCAACCTGCTTCCAACTACTCAAGATTCGAGGGCTGTGGATGCTGCGCTTACTGACATGCGCAAGAATATAGAACTGAAAACAATCCAATCTGGAGATATCAATCCCAGATCGTATAATCCCAGCCAGACGGTTGCCTTTAGACTATCCTTCTCATCTGGCGATCCGGTGACGGCGCATAAAGTTGCAAAAGAGCTCTCTTCTTTGTATGTCGAA
>DASRZY010000276.1:0-4448 GCA_035685905.1 Syntrophales bacterium | reverse complement strand
GCCACCCCTGTTCGCTGAGCGACATGAAGCAATGCGGACGCCTGCGCACCTGGAAGGACATGGAGGCGGTGGCAAAGACGGGGGGTGTCGTCTGCACCTGGCCCCTGGCCTCGAGCCGGGGAAAATCGAAGAGGGAAACATTCCAGGACTGGGCCGCGGAGATTCTCGAGATGAAGAGAAACATCGGCATGGAGCACGTCGGGCTGGGCACCGACGGCGGGGGCGGCCTGCCGCGATTCGTCAACGGCTACGCGAACGTCCGCGACCTTGTTCAGCTGGTCAGGGCCATGCAGGATGCAGGCTTCACGCGGGAGGAGATCTCGGCCTACCTGGGCGGGAACACATACCGCGTGCTGAAGGCCTGTATCGGTTAACCGGATGTGAAGCTCCCCGCCCACAGGACGGGGTTTCCCGGCAAGGAAAGAACCAGACATGATTGCGCGCCCTGACCCCGCCTGCAAGGCGGGGCTTTCGGGACGCGCCCCCGGTCAAGGGATCACAGGGGTTAGCAGATGAGCAGAACCAGAAAGATCCGCAAGGTCTTCAAGAGCAAGCCCACGATCGAGGGGGCCGGGGTTCACCTCAAGCGCGCCTTCGGGAACAGCGAAGTCCCTCAGCTGGATCCGTTCCTGCTGCTGGATGATTTCCGTTCGGACAATCCGCCGCACTATCTGAAGGGGTTTCCCTGGCACCCGCACCGGGGGATCGAGACCATCACGTACGTCCTGCGCGGGGATGTCGAGCACGGCGACAGCATGGGCAACAAGGGCGTCATCGGTGCCGGCGACGTCCAGTGGATGACGGCGGGAAGCGGGATCATCCACCAGGAGATGCCCAAGGGAGACGGCAAGGGATTCATGTGGGGTTTCCAGCTCTGGGCGAACCTGCCGGCCTCGCAAAAGATGATGGACCCCCGCTACCGGGACGTGACGGCGCGCACGATCCCGGAGATCCAGCTGGATAACGGGACCCTCGTCCGCATCATCAGCGGCAGGCTGAAACAAACCCGGGGCCCCGTGCAGGACATCGTCATCGACCCGGAGTACCTCGACATCACCCTGCCGCCTCACACGGAATTCGTTCATCCCGTCAAGAAAGGCTATACGGTGTTCGCTTATGTCATCGACGGGAAGGGGTACTTCTGCAGGGAGAAAGACCCCTTCACGTACGAAATCGAAGGGGTCAATTATTTCGACATGCAGAGGGATCCCTTCCTGGGAAATGAATCCCTCGTGCTCTTCGACGACGGCGACCAGGTCGCGGTTTCCACGGAAACACAACTGGTCCGGTTCCTGCTCATATCGGGCAAGCCGCTCCGGGAAACCGTTGCCTGGTATGGCCCCATCGTCATGAACACCCGGGAAGAATTGCAGGTTGCCTTCGACGAATACCGGAACGGCACATTCATCAAGCACAAGCGCTCCTGATTCGCATGACGGGGCACGGACAAGGCGCCGAAGGCCATCGGACCCTATTCCCAGGCCATCCGGTACGGCGATATCCTCTACGTGTCGGGTATGATCCCCATCGACCCCAAAACGAACGAGCTCTCCAAGGGGGACATAGAGGTCCAGGCAACACTCGTGCTGGACAACATCAAGGCCGTCGTCGAGGCGGCGGGATTCACCATGAAAAACGTCCTGAAGGCCGAGGTGTTCATGAAAGACCTGAAGGACTTCGGCAAGTACAACGCGATCTACGTGAAGTACTTCCCCCAGGACCCGCCGGCCCGAGTCACCGTGCAGGCTGCGGCCCTGCCCCGCGATGTGCTCATCGAGATATCCGTGACCTGCGGCAAGTAAATCCTCGAAGGGGTCAGGCCATGTTCATGGCCTGACCCGCTTTTTTGTCGGAATGCGAGCGAAGCATCATTGCATGCAGGAGGGCAACGGGCGGGCATCGGGTGAAAGTGCTGATGGGGGGGCACCAAAAAGGCGTGGCCCCGCCGTTTTCCAGCAGGGCCATCCATGACGAGCCCCGGCAGCATACCACCGGGAACGTTTCTATCGCGCCTCATACAAAAAGATTACAAAAATGTCCATCGGACACCGTCTGATTTTCCCATAGGACATTGTCTGATGGGGATCACGGGGCGAGCCACCCGCTGATCTTCTCGATGACAGGGGCCGGGTTCTTGACCCACCGGAAGTGATCCAGGTCGTCGCCGGCGAGGTGTTCACGGGTGACGCGCGCCTTGTGCATCTTGGCCAGGAGGTTATCGACCGCCTTTTCGGGTGACAGGAAATCGCCTTCAAAGGATATCGCCAGAACGGGGATCTCAAGCACTCTCAAGAGCAGTTCATAATCCAGGCTGCTTCCCGAAGGCTGATAGCGCCCCGTGCGTGCCTGGCGGGCCCAGTCGCAGATCACCCCGCGTGCTTCCGTGCCGCCGAACCCGATCTTTCTCCCCGGGAAATAACCGATGAATGAGGCAATGCCGCATGCGGCCTGCGTCCCCGCCAGGACACCCAGGCTGAGCGGCAGCTCCCAGCCCTTGAAGTGGACCGATGGCGCGGCCACGAGAATGAGACCGGAGGCCGCCCCGGGGCTGGCGGCGAGATAAAGCGCGCTCAGCTGGCCCCCCAGGCTGTGCCCGAGAAGATAGACCGGGGCGTCGGGAAAGAGCGTCTTCACCCTGTCGACAACGGCAGGCCAGTCGCAGGTGATCATCTCGCGGTATCCGAAGTTCACGCCTCTGCCGACGCGCAGGGCGCACAGCCCGTTTCCCCGCAGGTCAGCCGTGACAAAACGCCATCCCTGCCGCACGATCGGCAGGGCAAGCGGTTCGTAGAATTTCGCGGCCACACCCATGGCCGGCATGCAGATGAAGACAGGCGCGGCGGGGGCCAGTTTACCGGTGAATACGGTGATCTTCGAAGCGATGCCGTCTTTCGACACAATGGATATCTCTTCCCTGTTCATGTCCTGCATGGTGCGTCCTTTTTTCGTCCGCATTCATAACGGGAAAAGAAGGCGGAAAGCAACGGAAAATATTCCTTGCGCAAACCCTTCGAAATAGTCCTTAATCGGACCGGGCGGGACCCGCCTGTGCGAACGCTGCGGAGACCCTGGACACATGCGATACAGGATTGAAGCATACCCTCTCATCGTCGAACAGGCCGTCACCTGGGGCGACATGGACGCCCACGGCCACGTCAACAATGTCGTCTACTTCCGTTACATGGAGAATGCCCGGGTCGAGTATTACCGGCGAATCGGGAAATACGAATTCGAGGAGAAAACGGGGATCACCCTCGTTGTCAAAACGGCCTCCTGCCGTTACGTGTCAACCCTTTCCTGCCCGGACCGCATCTCCATCGGGGCCCGGGTCTCGGAAATGAACGACGAGCAGATCATCATGCAGTACATCATCGTCAACTCCGGGACAAAACAGGTCGCCGCCCTCGGCGAGGCAGCAATCGTTGCCCTGCAGATCAGGGACAACAGCAGGGTTTCTTTCCCCGCTGAGTTGAGGCAAACGATCCTGAAGCTGCAGCAGGGCAAGATCTAGACGATGGCGATCGGGGGCATTCAATGGAGATGCCCTCAACGAAAAACCCCCGCCGCCCTTCCGGGTTGCGGGGGGTTTCATTTTGCAAAACAGCCGCTGTCTTTACTTTTTCTTTTTCAATTCTTCGTCAATGGCCTGCTGGAAACCTGCAAGGCTTCTCTGATTGAGCTGTCTGCCGTTCACGAAAATGGTCGGCGTTCCCTGGACATTGGCCTGACGGCCGTTGCTCAGGTCCCTGTCGACAAGAGACTCGATGGAGGGGTCCTTCAGGTCCTTGTTGAACTGATCCATCTTCAGGCCGAGGCCCCGGGCAATCTCTTGCACCTTGGAATCGTTGAGTTCCCTCTGGCTTGCAAACAGCGCCTTGTGCATCTCCCAGAATTTCCCCTGCTTTCCCGCAGCGAGGGCGGCAACGGCTGCCTTCTTCGCATAACTGTGCATCGGGAGGGGAAAGTGTTTCACGACCAGCCTGACCGTTTTCGGGTTCTTCTCCAGCACCTGCTGGAGTAAGGGCTCGAGGCCCGCGCAGTAGGGTCACTGGTAGTCATCGAAGACGGCAATGACAACCGGTGCGTCTCGAGGACCCTTGAAGGGCAGCCCCGATACGTCAATGGTGAGTATGTTCTCGAGCATGATGATCTGGACTGTCTTGTTCGCGCTGCTC
The DNA here is from genome assembly GCA_035685905.1 of Syntrophales bacterium. Classification (GTDB taxonomy): domain Bacteria; phylum Desulfobacterota; class Syntrophia; order Syntrophales; family UBA2192; genus UBA2192. Next base: position 273 of record DASRZY010000276.1, on the reverse strand, counting down.
GAAAGGGTCAGCCCGTTTGCCCTCGGCAGGGAGGCAATCCGGTCAAACTCCTTTCCCACGGGAACCTGGTCGGTGATCTTGCCTTCCTGCATCGAATAGACCAGGATCTCCCCGGGCGTCAGGATGTAGAGCCACTGCCCATCCGCGCTGGGAGCCACATCAAGCGGGCTCGCCTTGAGGTCCATGTCTTTGAGCACTTTCCACTCCAGAGCGGCCTGAGCGGTTGACAGAAAAGGGGTCCAGCCTGCCAGGGACAGGAAGGCCAGAACCAGG
>DASRZY010000275.1:0-18560 GCA_035685905.1 Syntrophales bacterium | reverse complement strand
AGAGCCCCAGCGGGACAATCCTGATGATTCGCCCGCGGAATACGTTTCTGGCACTGGTCTTTACATTCTTGTCCGGAATCGAGAGAGTGACGTTTTCGGGGCGGATGCAGAGAACCACCCGCTCGCCAGCCTTTCCTTTCCCCACGATCTCGATTTCCGATCCATTCACGTTGACGATCAGGGACGTTTCATTGACATCCCCTACTTGTCCTTCCAGGATCGTCTCGGTCCCCACGAAGGACGCGACAATCTCGTCAACGGGCTGGTTCATGACCACGGCGGGCCGGTCGATCTGGGCGATCCGGCCGGATTCCATGACAGCGATGCGATCCGAGAGGCGAAGGGCCTCGTTTCGGTCATGGGTGGCCATGATGGTGGTCGTCTTCGTCTCGGCGAGGACCTTTTCCAGATCGTTGACAATCGCTTCACGCGTAGGCGGGTCGAGGGCTGCGAAAGGCTCGTCGAGAAAGAGGATCTCCGGCGAGATCGCGAAGGCCCGGGCAAGGCTCGTCCTCTGGGCCTCCCCGCCGGAAAGCGTCCGGGCGGATCGGTCGCTCAGGTGCGCTATGCCGAAACGCTCCAGCTGCGACTCCACGATGCGCCGGGCTTCGGTTCCCCCGAGGCCGCGGATCTTGAGCCCCGAGACGGCGTTGCCGAAGACGGTCGTGTCGAACAGCAGCGGCTCCTGGAAGACCATGGCGAGCCTGCGCCGGTATTCCAGGATGCGCTGCTCTGCGCCCACCGCCTGCCCCCGGAACAGGATCTGTCCCGCCGAGGGTTTCATCAGGTAGGACAGGGCCTGCAGGAGCGTCGTCTTTCCCGCGCCGTTGGAGCCGATGAGCGAGAGGGTCTCCCCGTCGAGAATCGCCAGTTCGCCCACGTCGACCAGCAGGCTTCCCCCCCGGATCACTTTCAGATTTTTCGCTTCCAGGATCTTTGTCATCGCGGCCTCTCCCTCTGCTGGACATAGGTGAGGACGAGATTGATCAGGTAGGCGAAGAGAAGCAGGATGATGCTCAGCGCGATGGCGATGTCGAAGTTGCCCCGGCTCGTCTCCATGACCGTGGCCGTGGTGAGGACGCGGGTGTAGCCCTTGATGTTTCCGCCCACCATGATGGAGGCGCCGACCTCGGAGATGACGCCGCCGAAACCTGCCATGACGGCAGCCAGCAGTGGCAGCCTTGCCTCGCGGATGAGGATCCGGACCATCTGCAGGCGCGTGGCCCCAAGGGCAAGGATCTGCAGCCGCAGCTTCTTGGGCAGCTGCTGCATCGACGCAAGCGAAATGCCCATCACGATGGGAGTGGCGATGATGGCCTGGGCGATGATCATGGCCGCCGGCGTGTAGAGAATCTCCAGGAAACCGAAGGGCCCGTTTCGCCACAGGAAGATCGTGACGAAAAGCCCCACCACCACGGGCGGCAGGGCCATGCCCGTGTTGATGAGGCTCACGACGAACTTGCGGCCGGGAAACTGTGTCAGGGCCACCACGGTGCCCACGGACATCCCGATGAAGAGGCTGATGAGCGTGGCCGTGCCCGAGACCTTCAGGGAAAACCAGGTGATCCCCAGGACCTCGGGGTCGAAGGTTACCAGCAGGATGAAGGCCTGGCGGAGGCCTTCGAGGATGATGTCCATCTATTTTCCCAGGTCCTCCACCTTTTTTCCGGCATCGGGGAAGAAGAGCGGCGAGCCGTACTTGTCGACGCCAAAGGTTTTGATGACGGCCTGGGTCTCCTTCGAAACCATGAAGTCGCTGAAGGCCTTTGCGCCGGCGACATTCACCTTGGGCCACTTCTGCGGGTTGACCTCGATGACGTGGTAGATGTTGAGCAGGATGCCGTCCCCTTCGACGAGGATGTCAAGGCCCAGGCCCTTCTTGAGGGCAAGGTAGGTCCCGCGGTCGGCCAGGGTGTAGCCTTTTTTCTCGGCGGCCACCCCGAGGGTCTGCCCCATGCCAAGCCCCGTTTCCTGGTACCACTTCTGCCCTGAGGGGTTAATGCCTGCGGCCTTCCAGATTTCTTTTTCTTTTGAGTGCGTACCCGAGTTGTCACCGCGCGACACAAAGAGAGAGGCGGTGCCGGCGATCTTCTTGAAGCCCTCCGAAGCCTTTTTCAACCCCTTGATCCTGGCCGGGTCGGCAGGGGGGCCCAGGATGATGAAATCGTTGTGCATGACGAGCCTGCGGTTCACCCCGTAACCCTCGGCTATGAACTTCTGCTCCGCCGCGGGAGAGTGGACGAGCAGCACGTCGGCTTCCCCCTTCTGTCCCATGGCCATGGCCTGGCCGGAGCCCACGGCGATTGTCTTGACGAAGTAGCCCGTCTTCTTCTCGAAAATCGGCAGCAGGACATCGAGAAGCCCCGAGTCCTGGGTGCTCGTCGTTGTAGCCATAATGATGTTTTTCTGTGCCGGCTGGGCAGCTGCGACACCCACCATGGATACGGTCATGGCAAGGGCCAGCAACAGGCAGAGAAGCAATCCCGTTCTTTTCATTTTTCGCCTCCTGTTCATCTGAAAGGGTTCTTTTCTACATCTTCTTGTTGGCGGCCTGCCACTCTTTCGAGTTGGCGAAGAAAAGCGGGGCGCCATACTTGTCCTTACCGAAATCGGCGATGATCTTCTGCCCCTTCGCGGGGTCGGTTAGCCATTTCACGAAGATCATCGTGTCCGCGTAGTTCACGCGGGGGAACTTCTTCGGGCTCACGGGGATGATCGAGATGTAGTTCAGCAGGGCCTCGTCATTCTCCACGAGGATGACGAGCTTGATCTCCTTCTTCAGCGCCAGATAGGTCGCACGGTCCATGAATACATAGGCCCCTTTCGAGTCGGCAAACCGGGTCGTGGGGACGTTTCCTTCTGCGCCCTTCTCGTAGGTGACATACCAGGGACCGGCTGGCTTGATCCCCGCCCTTGCCCAGATCTCCATCTCGGCCACGTGGGTCCCCGACTTGTCACCGCGGGTGATGAAGAGGGCCTGCTTTGCGGCGATGGCCTTCAGGGCCTCGGCTCCCGTTTTCATCCCCTTGATCCCGGCGGGGTCGGTCGCGGGGCCCAGGATGACGAAGTCGTTGTACATCAGGGGGATTCGTTCAGTGCCGTAGCCCTCGGCGATGAATTTCTCCTCCAGGGATTTGGCGTGGGCCATGACGAGATCGACATTTCCCTGCTCGGCGATCTTCAGGGCGGCGCCGGTGCCGGCGCCGACGTGGCGGACCCGGATGCCTGTCTCCTTTTCGAATTGATCCTCCAGGGTCCCCACGATCCCCGAGTCGATGGGGCCGATGGTGCTCGCCATGAAGACAAAGCCGCCCTTCTGCGCCAGGCAGAGGCCGGGTACGAGGAACAGGAAACTCAACAGCACTGGCAGCAGCCACTTCTTCATGTTTTTCCTCCTTCAGATGTTCGAGTAGAGGATCTTCCCCGAATCCTCGAAGCCGTAGCCGCCGAGACGTTCAAAACGCTCACGGAATTCGGGCGATCTTAAAACTTCCATGAGGCCCTGGATGCCTTTGCTGAAATAAGTCGACTGCCCCAGAGCCATGTCGAAGTTTTCACGAGTGACGGGGATGAAGTGAAGGCCCATGAGGCGCGAGACGGCCACCGTGGCGATTCCCGCGTCGGCCTCTCCCGAGAGAATGGTCAGGCCCACCTCGACATGGGTGTAGACCTCCTGGTCGTAGCCTTCGATCTCTGTTGAATAAATGCCGAGTCTGTCCAGGTGATGGTCCAGGAGGATCCTTGTGCCGGAACCCGTCTGGCGGTTCACGAACCGGGCCTTCCTTCCGGCAATGTCTGCAATTCCTTCTATTGCCAGGGGGTTGCCGGGGGCCGTGACGATGCCGATTTCCCGGCGGAAGAGGTGAACGAGCACGGCCTTCATGTCCGGCAGGTATTTTGCCAGGAAGGGAATGTTGTAACGGTCGGTCTGCGGGTCGTAGAGGTGAGTCCAGGCAATATCGGTGTATCCGCTGCCGAGTGCCTTCAGCCCTTCGGTGCTTCCCGTGTTGGCGCAGAAGAAGTAGAAGTCGGGGTGCGACTGTCTCATGCCGGTGAGCAGGAAATCCAGAACGGGGTCATTGCTTCCCGATGCCAGAAGCGCCCCGTCCATCGAGCGGCTTCGCTCCTTTGCCTGACGCAACCCGTCGCGGGCATTCTCCTCGATCCATTCGTCGATGAGCTTTTTGGGGAAGACCCACTTTCCCGTGACGCGGGTTCCCGGGATTCGCCCCGCCTTGATCAGGGCATAGACCTGCTTCTCGTTTATGCCCAGGTAGGCGGCCGCTTCTTTTGTGTTCATCATCTCTTCGGACATGATATCCCCTAAAATGCGGATCATAGTAAACCAGATAACAAAGAGCAACAAAAAATGACAAATTCACACCAATACCGACAAGGCATTGCGGCTTGACCGCTTCCCCCGCACGGTGTTAGAGTATACCTGCTTTCCAAGTGCTGATAAAAGAAGGGGAAAAGGCATGAGCCGTTACGTGATCGTTGGGTGTGGGGCAGCAGGAAATGCGGCAGCCGAGACCATCCGGAAGATCGACGCCGATTCGGAGATCCGGATGTTCACGAAGGAAGCAAATTATTACTATTACCGCCCGGCGCTGCCCGACTATCTCGCCGGTGAGAAAACGCTCAAGGGCTTCACGCTGCACGATGCAGCCTGGTACGGGAAAAACCGGGTCGAAGTCCATCTCTCGACGGAAGTCATCCGTATCGATCCCGCCGCGAGGACCATCGCGACACAGAATGGCGAAACGTTCGTCTACGACAGGCTCCTCCTGGCAACCGGGGGAAATGCCACGGTCCCGGCGGTGAAGGGCGTGGAAAATGACGGCGTCTTCACCCTGCGAAACCTTGCCGATGCAGACGCCATTCGCAGGCGGGCCGCCACGGCAAAATCGCTCGTGCTGATCGGGGGAGGGCTCCTGAGCCTCGAAGCGGGACACGGGCTCCTGAAGCTGGGGCTTAAAGTGACGGTGATCGAGCGCAATGTCCGGCTTCTTCCCCGCCAGATGGACCCGGCCGGCGCACAGCTGCTCCAGCGAAAGATGGAAGAGATGGGGCTCTTCTTTGAACTGGGTGAGCAAACCCGGGAAATCACCCGTCAGAACGGCGGACTTGCCATCTTGCTGGAGAGCGGCAAGTCCCTGGAGGCGGACATGGTGCTGCTCTCGGCAGGGGTAACGCCGGAGTTGACGCTTGCGAAAGCCCTCGGCCTGACGATCGGCCGGGGTGTCCAGGTCGATGACCGGCTCCGAACATCCATCGAGGATATCTTCGCCGCAGGGGACCTCATCGAGCACCGGGGAAGATACTATGGAAGCTGGCCCGCCGCCATGGCCCAGGGGCGTGTTGCCGGCGCCAATATGGCGGGGCAGGAGACTCTCTACGAGGGAACGGTTTTCACAAACAAGCTGAAGGTGGCCGGCATCGATCTTGTCTCCATGGGGAACATCGACGCAGCGGGCAAGGAGAAGTGCCTAATCACAACAGACGACAAGCAAAGCGTCTACCGCAAACTCGTCGTCGCCGAGAACCGGCTGGATGGGGCAATCCTCTACGGCAACGTTCACGGGGAGAAGGCCATTTACGGCGCCATCGAGGAGCACAAAGACGTCTCGGCTGCAAAAAAAGTGATCGAAGAAGAGGGCTTTGACTTGTCCACGCTCTAGGTCCGGATCCGGCCCGCTTTGTTTTGGTCTGGAAAAGCAAGGTTTTCTGGAGTACAGTAACAACCCCCTGTTGCGCAGCCAGGGGGTTGTTATTATAGATCGGGCTGTTGCCCAACGCATTTTCATCAAGAATGCACTCGAGCAGGATTCTGGATGGCGAAGTTTGGCGCGTTCTGTCGCAACCTGCAGTTGCTCCCCGGCAAGGAAGAGCATGTCATGATTGCGCATCCTGGCGAGAGGCCCCCCGGTCGGTAACCGCTCTTCGCGAAGCGGAACGTCCGCAGCGCAAACTGTCTGAGCCCGCAGGGCGAGGGTTTGCGTCTGCAGTGCAGCGAGCGTTAGAGCGGTCGATAACCGCCAATTCGCAGGAAGAATCCTGCTTGAGCGCATTTGGGCAACAGCCCGCGCTGAGTTAAAAAAAGCTCGAGAAGCTGACACGGGAGTGATTCATGAAAACCCAGCACCAACAGAACAATGCCTTTCATGGCGCCTCGAAATACGTCCTCGACGACGAGCTTGCCAAGATCGTGAACATCTCCATTGCCCTGGAGATGCCGCTGCTGCTCAAGGGGGAACCGGGCACGGGAAAGACGATGCTTGCCTACGCGATTGCCGAGAGCCTGGGCATGCCGCTGATCGTCCTCAACGTGAAGTCGAGCATGAAGCTTGTTGAAGCCCTCTACCAGTACGACACGCTCACGCGCCTCAACGACAGCCGCTTCGGCGACTCGAAGCGTGACGTGAGCAACATCGAGGCCTACATCCGGATGGGAAAGATCGGCCAGTCTTTCGTCACCGATACAAAGACCGTACTGCTCATCGACGAGATCGACAAGGCCGACACGGACTTCCAGGATGACATGCTCGATGTGCTCGACCAGATGTCCTTCGACATCATCGAGATCGACAAGACGGTGAAGGCCAAAAACCGCCCCGTCGTCGTCATCACCTCCAATGCCAAGAAGGACCTCTCGGACCCCTTCCTGGGGCGCTGCAATTTCCATCACATCGCCTTCCCGGAGCCGGAGATGATGCGCAAGATCGTCGGGGTGCACTTCTCTCAGCTGAGCGACGAGATGGCCACAGCCTGCCTGCAGACGTTTTATCGGCTCCGCGATATCGGGGGCATCGAGAAAAAGCCCGCCACGCGGGAGCTCATCAACTGGATCCGGGCCTTGCGATCCGACCCCGATTTCCGGCCGGCCGTGCTCCAGCGAGGCGAGGTTCCGTATTTGGGCATCCTCTACAAGAAGAGCGCCGATCTCGGCCTGGCGGCCAAGGCCGTCGCGCGCCTGAAGCGGTAGGAGCAAGACGTGTTCGTTCAGTTCTTCTACACCCTCAGGGATCATGGCGTCCCCGTGACGCCAACCTCGTTTCTGCGTCTGCAAAAGGCGCTCAGCCTGGGGCTTGTCACCTCGCTTGACGATTTCTACACCGTCGCGAGGTCGCTCCTGGTGAAAAGCGAGCGTTACTTCGATCTCTACGACCAGGTCTTCCTTCATCACTTCCGCGGCGTGGAGCTGAAGGACCCCGAGACGCATGAGTTGAACGACATTGCAAAGGCGCTCCTGCAGGAGTGGCTGAAGGACCCGGCCGGGGTTGCCGCTGCCTTCGGGATCGACGAGAAGATGCTCAAGAAGATGACTCCCGAGGAGCTCATCCAGTACTTCCTGGATCGCCTGAAAGAGCAGACGGAAGCCCACCACGGGGGAAACCGCTGGATCGGCACCCGGGGCACCTCGCCCGTGGGTCACTCCGGCACTCACCCCGAGGGGATGCGCGTGGGCGGTGTCTCGCGGAACAAATCGGCCATCAAAGTGGCCATGGACCGCCGATACCGCGATTACTCCCAGGAGGGACCCCTCACCCAGGCCCAGATGGGCGAGGCTCTCAAGAGGCTTCGCCGGATGGTTCCCGCCGGCCCGAAAGACCTCGTCAACGTGGACAAGACAATCCGTGAGACCCTGCGAAACGCAGGTGAGATCGAAATCGTCTTCGACCGCCGGCTCACTGACCGCCTCAAGGTCGCCCTCATGATCGACAACGGCGGCTGGTCCATGGAACCTTACGTGGAGATCGTCCAGACCCTCTTCAGCTATGCCCGATCCCAGTTCAAGGACCTCCGGACCTACTATTTCCACAACTCGGTTTATGACGTTGTCTGGCAGGATGCCCAGCGGTACTATCGCCCCGAGCAGCTCGATGAATTCGCCCATCGGGACCCCGACACACGGCTCATCATTCTCGGCGATGCCAGCATGTCGCCCTATGAGCTCCTGTACGGGGGGGGCGCCATCGACTATACGCAGCGAAGCACACGCCCCAGCATCGACCGGCTCAAGTACCTGGCGAGCCTCTTTCGCCATGCCGTGTGGCTCAACCCCGCGCCGCTGTGGGAGTGGGATCGCGTCCGCACCATCGGTATGATCCGACAGGTTTTCCCCATGTATGAGCTGACGCTGGATGGGCTGGAGGCGGCGGTCAGGCGCCTCGTGGCAAGGAATTAGGGTTCAGGGTATTGGGGGAGCAGACAGCAAACAGCCTACAGCAGAAAGAGAAATCCCCCTCTTTGCCGCCTTAATCCGCATTGCGGGGCGGCCCGGCAAGGAAGGAACCAGACATGGTTGCGCACCCTCACGGGATGCGCCCCCGGTCCCCCTTTTGCAAAGGGGGATAAAAGGGGGATTTTTTAATCAACCAGTCAACTGATCATGAGGAACGGATTGTGTTTCATGTCCGTGTCTTCGGGCGGCACGTCTTTGTACTCGTCAACGAATTCCTCCCAGATTTTGGACAGCTCTTCCTGCAGGGCGGCCCGAAGATCGTCGGGCAGCTTCGAAGCAAGCCCGAGCATGTCTTCAAGAAAAACGTCCCGGAAGCGTGTCATCTGATAGGGAGGGGCCGCCTCGCCCTTGCGGAGGATCGTGAAAAAGGCCCGGGCCTCTTCGGGCGTTATTGCTGCAAAGCCAGGCTCCAATTCAAGCCGCCTACGGGCCCAGAACGTGAACAGGAGATGGAAGCAGGTCAGGTCTTCAAGCTCGATCGCTTCGCGGCCGATCGGGGTTGTTTTCGCCAGGGCAGCCATGAACCCATCCAGTGCGATCAATCCCATGAGGGCCTTGCTCGCATCGGTGATATCGTCGGCACCGGCGAAATCCCTGTAGATCTCCCCCTTCTGCAATCCGGTGTACAGAAGGGGCTTCTTCAGTAGCAAACCCGACAGCATCGAGCCGCGTTCAGCCCCCCAGAACCCCTTGTCGAACCCCGCCTTTCGGAACCATGCTGTTCGCAGCCAGGTCTCGGCCACCCGTTTTACGCGCAGAACAAATGCGAATCCGGCGCGGAAAAGCGACGTCAGTGTGTTTTTCTCCAGGAGAGCCCCTGCACGGCCGGGGTCCCTTCCCGTCAGTTCCTCCAGCGCGATGTTGAGATAACCGGCAGCCTTCCGTGTCGTTGCGACGAGGCCGTCGAGTTCCACCCGCGCAAGCCCCTCCGCCGATGCGATCTGGTTTGCAATCCCTGCAAACTCCAGGCGCAGCCGGTCCATCAGTACGGGGTCCCGGACGGCTTCGAGCGCATCCTGCAGGAACCCCACCTGCGTGCCTTCGTAAAACGGCAGAAAGGGGACCAGCGCCCGGTTTTCGTCATCGGGCGAGATGTCAACAACAGGTTTGCCTTCGCGGTTCAGCTGTTCGGGAGAAAGGGGGGAGTAGATGGAGATTGCCTCCTCGAAGGGCAGAAAGCCGTTCTCGGCCAGGCGCCGGTTGCGCATCCTGTACATCCCCTCTTCCATCTCCGAACGGATCACGCTGGCAAGGCCGGACATCAGGGTTCGATAAGCCGGCAGGTTTGCCGCGGCCATGGCGCCTGTCAGTTCCCGCAGAAACGGCTCGAACTCCGGGTCATGGGCGTGCAGATACAGGACCCCGTCGTGCGTGAAAAACCCCTCCGGGATCTCTTGTTCCTTCTCGTCTTCCTCCTGGAGGATCACTTCGATGCTATTCTGAAAAATAAAGTATGTCAGGTGACTGCCTTCCCCCAGGAGCCAGAGGACCGTCCTGCGGCTGTCGGCCTCGAAGAGGCGCTGCAGCCAGGAAAGGGTCTCCCCGGCGTTGATCTCATCCCGGTCCCAGATCTCCAGGTCGAGCAGGTACTGCCACTGGTCAGGGGTGGCGAGTTCCAGCAGCGGGTGGCTTTCGTCGCTCCCGATCTTCTTGACGAGCCAGAAAAAATCTCCTGACGGCAGTTCCTCAACCACCTTGCGTGGATTGCGCTCCCCGAGAATGCGCTCCAGGATCTCGTTGCCGCCCAGGGTGTCGAACTGGCGCAAAAGGGCTGCCCCGCGCGAGGCGGACACTTCCACGATGTTGTCCTTTGAGGTGGGCGTCGATGGGTGCTTCATGATACGTCCCTCTGCTCCTCCCGGTCGTTGCGGTGTTTTTGAGAGAAGAGCCCCCGGGGAGGGCGGGCCTCCCCGGGGGCCGGAACGCTTCTGTGTGGTGTGATGATGCCGGTGCTTCCTGGTCCTGTTATTCCTCTTCCGTTTCGGCCTTCTTGCCTACCATGGTGCGGGTGGTGATGAGGAGCGAGGCCACCGATGCGGCGTTCTGCAAGGCAAGCCTCGTGACCTTTGCCGGGTCTATAATGCCGGCCTTGATCATGTCCACATATTCGCCGCTGTCGGCATCGAAACCGAAATTGCCTTTCTTCTCGCGGACTTTCTCTACGATCACGGCGCCTTCGTAGCCGGCGTTTTTCGCGATCTGCTTCAGGGGCTCCTCGATGGCTTTCCTGACGATATCGATCCCGTAGCGGGCGTCCCCTTCGAGCTTCGCCTTCCCCAGGGCGCCTGCGCAACGGATGAGGGCCACGCCGCCGCCGGCGACAACGCCCTCCTGGACGGCAGCGCGGGTGGCATTCAGGGCATCGTCGACGCGGGCCTTCTTTTCTTTCATCTCGATCTCGGTGGCGGCGCCGACCTTGATGATGGCAACGCCGCTCGTGAGCTTGGCAAGGCGTTCCATCGCCTTCTCTCGATCGTAGTCCTGCTCGATGATCTCGATTTCTTTTTTGAGCTGCTTTACGCGCTCAGCGATGTCCGCCTTCTTCCCGGCGCCGTCAATGAAGGTTGTATTGTCCTTGTCGATGACGATCCGGCGGGCCCGGCCCAGGTCCTGGATCGTTGCCGATTCGAGCTTGACCCCCATTTCCTCGGAGATGACCTTGCCCCCCGTGACGACGGCGATGTCCTGCAGGGCTCCCTTGCGCCGGTCGCCGAAATAAGGGGCCTTGATGGCGGCGCACTTGAGGATGTTGCGCACCTTGTTGACGACGAGCGTTGCCAGGGCCTCGCCGTCGACATCCTCGGCCACGATCATGAAGGGTTTGCCTGATTTGGCCACCTGCTCGAGCAGGGGCAGAATCTCCTTCATGTTGCTGATCTTCTTGTCGGTGATCAGGATGTAGGCGTCTTCCAGGATGGCCTCCATTTTTTCCACGTTGGTGATGAAGTAGGGGGAAACGAATCCCCGGTCGAACTTCATCCCCTCGACGTAATCGAGGACCGTGTCAATGGTCTTGTTGTCCTCGACAGTGATGATGCCTTCCTTGCCTACCTTGTCCATGGCATCCGAGATGATCGTCCCGATTTCGGTGTCGTTGTTGGACGATATGACGCCGACCTGCGTGATTTCCTGCTTGTCCTTCACCGGTTTGGCGATTTTCTTCAACTCCTCGGCGATCAGTTCGACCGCCTTGTCGATCCCCTTCTTGAGCTCCATGGGGTTCATGCCAGCCGCTGTGAGCTTCGCCCCCTCGCGATAGATGGCCTGGGCAAGCAGTGTCGCCGTTGTCGTGCCGTCACCGGCCTGGTCGGAGGTCTTTGAGGCCACTTCCCGCACCATCGAGGCGCCCATGTTCTCGAAGACGTCTTCCATTTCGATCTCCTTGGCCACCGTCACTCCATCCTTGGTGATGGTGGGAGCGCCCCAACTTTTCTCGAGTACGACGTTGCGGCCTTTTGGCCCCAGGGTCACCTTGACGGCATCCGCCAGGGTGTTGACCCCTTTGGCTATCTTCTCGCGCGCATTGGCGTCGTACAGAATGTCCTTCGCTGGCATGGTCGAATCCTCCTCCGTGTGCTCAATATATGAAAAGATTTATTTTACTGCGATGCGTTTTGCCCAACCCCTCCGGGCCGCAGACTTGTCCGGGCCGATCTCACATCGGGGGTCATGAATGAAACTGGTAAAAATTTTGAAACCAGGGGTGGTACTAGCAGAACCGATATCAAGTTAATGCTGTTTGTCACTTTGTCAAGCCGATACTGCCGTAAAATCTATCTTTTTCTCCACCTCTCGACCCTGTCGAAGGCATCCTCGACGGCCTTCTGGAGCATGTCGAATTGCACGGGCTTGATGAAGAAATCGTCGAAGCCGGCTTCCCGGCACTCCTCGACCTCGAAGAGACCTGCCCACCCCGTGATGGCAAACAGGATCGAGAGGGGTTTTTCCCTGCGGATCTGACGGCCCAACTCGAGGCCGTTGGTCCCGAAAAGCCTCAGATCGAGGAAAATCACGTCGATTTCCTCGTCCCGCAGGATCTCGAGGGCGTTCTCCGCGCCCTCCGCCGTCAGCACGTGATATCCGGAAGCGCTGAAAAAATCCTTGAAGAATTCCCTGATGGTCACCTCATCGTCTACAATCAGGAGCTTCTTTTCCATGGACAACGCTCCATTTCGGGCAGGGCCGATGTGATCCCGGCGTTTAAAAAAATTCCTTTTATTACATCTGTTCCCGAAATCCCAGCGAAATTTTAACTCATCCTCTCAATTTCTTCGATCTTCGCCTGGAGGCGCTTCGGCGAGACGGGGTAGGGGGTCTTCAGGCCCTGGGCAAAAAGAGACACCCGGTACTCCTCCACCATCCAGCGGTAGTCCTCGATGGCCTTAAGTTTCTCCTCCGACGTGGAGGGGGGGAGGCCTTTACGGAAATCCATGACTTTTTCCTCGTACGGTCTTATCTCTGCGACCCGCTCGCGGTCCCTGTCGAGATGGACGGCGCCCCTTTCTGCCCTTACCTGGAGCGCCTTGAGGTAGCGGATCACCTCGGGGAGGCGCCGGCTTTCGTAGATCTCCAGGAAGCTCAGGGGAAGGAGTCGCTGCAGTTCGGCTCGCATCTCCTCGAGGAAGCTGAGGACCGTGCGGTTCGAGAGGTTTGCGGCCTCGAGGCCGGCCAGGGACTGGCGCGTCTCGTGATAGGCCCGCAGGACGGGCTCCACTTCCTCGAGAAGTTCCTGGGGCACCTTGAGGAGCGTCGGCCCGAGGGATCGTGTGTACTCTTCGAAGGCCTGCTGAGTGCGGATATCCTTTTCGAGAAGGCGGCGGATCAGCCCCTGGAAAATGGCGTCCTCCAGCACTTTCGTCCCGCCGAAGTACGCGGACCAGACCTTCATCTCCCCCCGGAGGGTCAGGTAACGGCGGGCAAGTTCCAGGTCCTTCCTGAACAGAAGGCTCAGGAGCTTCTTTACCCCTGCCCGGTGGGCATCCTCCGCTTCCCTGCGGTTTCTCATCAGCCTCAGATCGACGCCTTCGCCGTCAGGGACGAGGGCCGGGTAAGCAGTCCCCTCCAGAACATTGTGTGCATCCAGCCGGATCTCCTCGGGGATCTCTTCGGGAAGATCGGGGAGCCCCCAACGGACAGCGCCCTTGCGCTCCCAGGCCGCCCTGGCACGCCCGTAGGCCCGGGACTCCTCCTCCTCGAGACGGTCTTTCCTCAGGGTTTCCAGGTCCCGCGTCGAGCGGAGTTCATTGCCTTTGGGGTCCACGACGGCGTACCGGAGCTTCAAGTGCTCCGGCAGGCCCTCCATGTTCCACGCCGAGAGGGGCACATCCAGCCAGAAGACGCGCTTGAGGCATTCCGAGAGAGCCGCAGGCAGAGATCCCTCGCCCCGTTTCAGCTCCCCCAGGATCTTCTCCACTGCCTGCGGGATGGGAATGAGACGCCTGCGGATTTCCCGGGGCAAGGCTTTTACGAGGGCCGCCACCCGTTCCTGCAGGAGTCCCGGTACGGCCCACTCGACAGCGTCGGATCGCAGGCGGGTGAGCATGCTCGCGGGGAGCTTCAGGGTAACCCCGTCGTCAGCGTCCCCCGGGCTGAACCGGTATGACAGCGGGAGGGCAAGCCTGCCTGCAGGCATCGTGTCCGGGTAAAGGGAAAGCTCCGCGGGGTCCGGGGCCTGACGGAGCACATCCTCCTCGGTCATCCGCAGGAACGAGTCGCTTCCCCGGTCCTTGATCATTTTCTGAAGGGTCCGGACGTCGTAGATGCTCTGGAGCCGCTCCTCGTAGAAGGAGGCAAGGACGTCGTCCGTGGTCAGGAACGTCCGCCTGCGGAGCCTGTTCTCCATGTCCCGGACCTGCTCGATGAGGTCCCTGTTGTGGGCGAGAAAGGGCAGGGGTTTGTCCATCTCTGCCGGCACGAGGGCCTCGCGGATGAAGATCCGGGCGGCCTCCTGCGGGTCGATGCGGCCGTAGGAGACACGCCTTCCCTCGACGATGACGATACCGTAGAGACTCACCCGCTCGAGGGCCGTCACCTCGCCCCGCTTGCGGTCCCAACGGGGGGTCAGGTAGATCGATCGGCAAAGGCTCCCCCCCAGGGCCTCGAGCCACTCCCTGTCGATGTTGGCGGCCGTGCGGGCAAAGAGTTGCGTTGTTTCCACAAGCTCGGCCGCCACGATCCAGTCGCCGCCCCGGTTGTAAAGGCCCGAGCCCGGGAAGAGGACGACCTGGCGCCCGCCAGCGGCATTGTAGGTGTTCTTTTCCTTCTTCACGGCGATGTTCGAGAGGTAGCCGCTCAGCACCGAGCGGTGAATCCGTCCGTACCAGGCCTGGAAATCGCTGTCGACGTTTTTCGTGGAATGCCCGCCCCCGGGCAGAGGCGCCTGCTCCTGGACGATCTCCCGGAGCTGGCCGTGCACGTCGCGCCACTCTTTCACCCTTCGAAAAGAGAGGAAGTGGTCGCGGCAGAACTTGCGCATCCGTCCCTGGGTTTTCGCACGGAGGCCGCTGTCGTGGTATTGCTCCCAAATCTTGATCAGGGTGAGGAAGTCCGAGGAGGGGTTGACAAAGAGCGCCTGGGCCCGGTCGGCATCCTTTTCCTTTCCTGAAGGCCGCTCCCGCGGATCCTGCGTGCTCAGGGCCGCCGCGATGACGAGAATCTCTTCGAGGCAGCCCTCCTTCTCGGCCTCGAGGATCATCCGGGAGATCCGGGGGTCGAGCGGCAGGCGCGCCATCCTGCGGCCCCGGGCCGTGAGGCGATGGCGGGCCGCTGCACCGCCGGTTTCCTCCTTTTCGACTGCGCCGAGTTCTTCGAGGATCTCATAGCCCCCGCGGATGTTTTTGGGCGCCGGCGGGTCCACGAATGGGAAGGTGGAGGGGTCGTCGATGCGCAGGGTGAGCATCCTCAGGATGACTTCGGCGAGGTTGGAGCGCAGGATTTCCGGGGGAGTGAAGAGGTTTCGGCTCTCGTAGTCCTCCCGGGAATAGAGGCGGATGCACACGCCGTGCTGCACGCGGCCGCAGCGGCCGGCCCGCTGGTCTGCGCTGCTTCGGGACACGGGCCGGATGGGCAGGCTCGAGGTCCTTGTCCTGGCATTGTAATACAAGATCCGGGCAAGCCCCGTGTCGATCACAAAGCGGATGCCGGGGATGGTGATGGACGTCTCCGCGACGTTGGTGGCCACGACGACCTTCCGCTCCCGGATCGGGGAGAAAACCCGCCGCAGGTCCTGCGACGGGAGCCGAGCGTACATGGGGAAGATCTTCACTCCCCGGTGATCCCTCCCCTCGATCAAGTCGCAGGCCTCGCGGATGTCCGACTCCGTGGGCATGAAGACGAGGATATCGCCGCTCTGCCCGGTGTCGATGATCTCGTCGACCGCCCTCACGGAGGCCTCCAGGTACGTGATTTCCTCGCTTGCCTCCAGGGCCTCGTCGATGGGCTCGTAGCGGATGTCCACGGGGTACATCCGGCCCGAGACTTCGATGATGGGAGCCCCGCCGAAGGCAGCGGAGAATTTCTCCGTGTCGATTGTGGCAGAGGTAATGATGAGCTTCAGGTCCCTGCGCCTGCGCATGAGGTTTTTCAGAATGCCGAGGACGAAGTCGATGTTGAGGCTTCGCTCGTGAGCCTCGTCGACGATGATGGTGTCGTACTCGTTCAGGAAGGGATCGGCCTGGGCCTCCATGAGCAGGATGCCGTCGGTCATGATCTTGATGTAGGCCTCGGGGGACGTGCGGTCTTCGAAACGGATCTTGTAGCCGACCGATCGGCCGGGGTCCTCGCCCATCTCCTCGGCAATGCGCTGGCTTACCGTCATGGCGGCCACTCTCCGGGGCTGCGTGTGGCCGATTTTCCCGTCGACTCCGCGGCCCGCCTCGAGACACATCTTGGGGATCTGGGTCGTCTTTCCCGAGCCCGTCTCCCCCGTGATGATGACGACAGGGTTGCGGCGGATCGCATCGACGATGTCTTCCCGCCTCGCGGCGATCGGCAGGGCTTCGGGGTAGCTTACACGGGGGACGCCGCTCTTGCGTTTTTGTTTCTTTGCGGCGGCGGCTGCCATCCTTCTCTCCAGCCGTTCGAACCCCTGCTCCATGTCCCCTTTTTCCCGGGTCCCTTCGAGCCTTCCAAGATCGCGCAGCAGGACAACCCGGTCGGCACGCATGGCCGTATGGAGCCTTGCCCGGAGTCGCTTCATTCTGTCTGCTGACGATGGCATGCGTTTCATCCCCGTTTCCCGTTGAAGCCCTCATATCGGGAAAGAGAGCTTTCGTCAAGCAAGCACCAGGGTTGCCAACAGGTTTTTCCTTTGGTAAACTGCTGATTAAATCATCCGGCAAACCGTTCGGGATCGGATCTTCGCTATGGCCCATCAGCACCTCAAGACCGCATACCATGGCCTCGTGGAGCGCATCAACCGCTTCCCCCAGGGAGCCCCGCCGTCGGAGCTTCTCTACGGGATCCTCAAGATGCTCTTCTCGGAGCGGGATGCGGAGCTCGTCTCGCTGCTGCCCATCCGCCCTTTCGACGCGCGCAGGGCAGCCGCGTTGTGGAAGATGGGGGAGAGGCGGGCCGGGGAAATCCTGGATGGATTGGCCGACCGGGGAATCCTGCTCGACATCGAAGAGAACGGCAACCGCGTCTATGTCATGCCGCCGCCGATGGCGGGCTTTTTCGAGTTCTCTCTCATGCGTCTGCGTGACGATCTGGACCAGAAGGCCTTGAGCGAGCTCTACTATCAGTACATCAACGTGGAAGAGGATTTTATCAAAGCCCTCTTCGTTGCCGGGGAGACCCAGCTGGGTCGCGCCCTGGTGCACGAACCGGCCATCCCTCCGGACAGCGGCATACGCGTCCTCGACTACGAGCGGGCAAGCCACATCATCAAGACAGCCACCTGCATCGGCATTGCCATGTGCTACTGCCGCCACAAGATGGCTCATGTGGGGAAAGCCTGCGATGCCCCCATGGACATCTGCATGACCTTTAATCATGCGGCGGACTCGCTCATCCGCCACGGGATCGTCCGACCTGTGACCGTATCGGAGTGCATGGGTCTGCTGGAGCGGGCCTACGAGAACAATCTCGTCCAGTTCGGCGAGAATGTGCAGAAGCAGGTGAGCTTCATCTGCAACTGCTGCGGATGCTGCTGCGAGGCCATGATCGCCGCCCGCAAATTCGCGCACCTGCACCCCGTCCACACGACCTGTTTTTTGCCCGCCGTCGACGAGGGGAATTGCACGGGGTGCGGACGCTGTGTAAGCATCTGCCCCATCGGGGCCGTGGCTCTCGTCTCCGCCGCGGACCCGCGCAAGCGCACAAAAAAGAAGGCGCGCGTCGACGAGGATGCCTGCCTTGGGTGCGGCCTCTGCGTCCGGACTTGCAAGGTCGATGCGATGTCGCTGCGCAGCCGTTCCGAGAGGGTGATCACGCCCATCGACTCGGCTCGCCGGCTGCTGTTCATGGCCGTGGAGCGAGGAAAGCTGCAGAACCTGATTTTCGACACCCAGGCCCTGCGGAGCCATCGGGCCATGGCAGCCATCCTGGGGGCGATCTTAAAGCTGCCACCCGTAAAGAGGGCACTTGCCTCCAGCCAGATGAAGTCCCGATACCTCAACCGCCTTATCGATCGCTACGATGAATTCCATCTTGCGGAACGGCCGGAGTCATGAGATACAACCCCCGTTCACGAAGGAGGACACACAAAACAATGAAAAGAACGACTTGCTGCCGGATCCTTTTCCTCCTGCTGTTGGCGCTTTTCGGCTGCGCCGGTGTCCTCCAGGAGGAGGCCGCAAAACCGCAGGAGCCTGTACCGCAACCGGCAGTGATTGCGCCGCCTCCGGCGCCCGTCCCCGATGAATCGGAGATGATACGGGACAAAGCGAAAGATATGCTGCTCGGCAAATGGAAACGCCAGGCCCTGGGGGACGACACGATCGAGTTCATGGAGGACGGCACGGTTGTTTTGTACAGCGCTGTCGAGCGGGTTGCCTACCCCGGCAGCTATCGTATACTCGACAAGGACCAACTCGAGATCACGATGAAAAAAGGAGGTTCCCTGACCTGGGGCTATGCCGTTACAAAAGGGGATCTGACCCTGACCACCCCGACGGGGGTGGACATGAAATACAAGCGCATGAGGAGTAAATAGACAATCCATGCGTTCTCAAGGTTAGCCTGGGAAATCCGATGTATGAATGAAAGCGAACCATTCTTTCTGCCGGCCTGGAAGAGTCATCACTTCTCCATGCGCCGAAGAGGGGTTTCTCGGATGAGAAAAGTCATTTACTGGCTCTCCTGGCTGATTCTCATG